>VGWJ01000087.1 GCA_016873635.1 Lentisphaerota bacterium
GCCAGCGGGCTGTCGGCATTCGCGAGTCTCCGTGGCCTTCCGGCTCCGTGTCTCTGTGCCTCCGTGGTGAACCCGAAAGCAAAGGCCAACCACGGCGTTCATGATAGGCTCGCCAGTTCGCCATCATGACGCCGGACGTTTTGGTCACGCGCTCGTCCGTCGTTCCGCTCGTGTGGACGTATTCGATCGCGCCGTTCGCGATGCCGCCCCGCATCCGGTGCGGGCGCGGGGTGAAGCCGACGGGAAAATGCGCCCGCAGATCCGCCTTGGTGAGGACGGGCAGGGCGGCGTAGCGCTCGGCCGCCGGCCGGTCCGGACCCGGATCAGCGGCCCGCCACGCCGCGTAGGCGGAGGCTTCGCGCAGCGCGCGGTCGAGCGTCCGCGCGCACCGGCGCAGGTACGCTTCCGTGAACACGGGTTTGACCGGGAAGTCCGTAAACGGTTTCTTCATGCGCCACCGCCGCCCCACACCTATGCCATGCTTCGGCGCGCGGGTCAACGGCGCACACCGGGCCGTGGCTTTCGCCTTGAGTTGGCGCGCGCCGCGTTCTAGCCTTGCCGCGTGCCCTCCATACGCATAGACCCGGAGGTCGTGGCCTCCGTGCTGGAGGCGAACGCCCGCAAGTTCGCGGTCACGCTGGGCCCCGACGAGATCGGCCGCGTGATCGAGGCCGGCGACGGAATCGCGCGCGTGGACGGACTGCCCGGCGTAATGGCCGAGGAAATGGTCCTGTTCCCGGGCGACATCCACGGCATGGTCATGAACCTGGGCCGCGACGAGGTCGGCGTCGTGGTGCTGGGCGATTACTCCGGCATCGAGCAGGGCTCCGTCGTGCGCCGCACCGGCGAGGTCTTCCGCGTGCCCGTGGGCGCTCCGCTGCTGGGGCGCGTGGTCAATCCGCTCGGAGAGCCGCTGGACGGCCGCGGACCGATCAACGCCCCGGAAACGCGCCGCGCCGAGGCCGACGCGCCGGACATCGCGCGGCGCACGCCCGTGAACCGTCCGCTCGTGACCGGGCTGAAATGCGTCGACGCCATGACCGCCATCGGCCGCGGCCAGCGCGAGCTGATCATCGGCGACCGCCAGACCGGCAAGACCACCATGGCGGTGGACGCGATCCTGAGCCAGATGCCGGCCGACGTGCGCTGCGTCTACGTGGCCATCGGCCAGAAGATGTCCACCGTCAGCCGCGTCGTGGAACTGCTGGACGAATACAAAGTCCGCGAGAATTCGATCGTGGTCGTCGCCGCCGCCGGCGATTCCGCGCCGCTGCAGTACATGGCGCCCTTCTGCGGCTGCGCCATGGCCGAGTACTTCCGCGACCGGGGCGAAGACGCGCTGATCATCTACGACGATCTGTCCAAGCACGCCGTGGCCTACCGCGAGATCTCGCTCCTCTTGCGCCGCCCGCCCGGCCGCGAGGCCTTTCCGGGCGACATCTTCTACCTGCACAGCCGCCTTCTCGAGCGCGCGGCCTGCCTTTCCGAAGAAGGCGGCGGCGGGACGCTCACCGCGCTGCCCATCGTCGAAACCAAACAGGGCGACTACTCGGCCTACATCCCCACGAACCTGATCTCCATCACCGACGGACAGATCTATCTGGAGGACGGTCTGTTCCACCAGGGCTTCCGCCCCGCCATGAACGTGGGCCTCAGCGTCTCCCGCGTGGGCGGCAGGGCGCAGTTGCCGGCCATGAAGCGCGTGGCCGGACGGCTGCGCATCGACCTGGCCCAGTACCGCGAAGTGGCGTCTTTCTCGCAGCTCACCTCGGACCTGGACGCGGCCACGCTGCGGCAGCTCCACCGCGGCGAGCGCCTGACGGAGATACTCAAGCAGGACCGGCACGCGACCATGCCCATTGAGCGGCAGGTGTGCGCGCTGTGGGCGGTGACGTCCGGACACATGGATCATCTGCCCCTGGAGGACATCCCGCGCGCCCAGAACGAGTGGCTCGCCTTTCTGGACACGGCGCACGCCTCCGTGGGCCGGCGCATCCTGGCCGGCGAAGAAATCGCCGGCGCGCTGGAGGCGGACCTGGCCGCGGCCATGGCGCAGTTCCGGAACGTGTTCGTGTCCACGGGCAGACCCGAGACCATGAGCGCGCGCCGGGTCGTGCCCATGGCGGACGACAGGGACGAGCACGTGGCGGCCGCGGTCGGGCGGGCGGGCTGAGGCCCGGGTTCGGCCGCGCGGCGGGCAGGCGCAACGCACGGACGAAGGCGGCAGGAACGCAATGCCAACCGGGCTGATTGAAACCAGGCGCCGCATCGTCGCCGCGCGGCAGATTGCCAAGGCGACGTCGGCCCTGCGGAAAGTGGCGGCCGTGCACCTGATGCGCGCCCGCCGCGCGCTCGAGGCGACGGACCGTTACCACGCCATGCTCACGGGGCTGGCCCGCGAGCTGCGGCGGGCGGACACCGGCCTGGAGCATCCGTTTTTGCGGCCCGGCGGGAGCGGGACGATCCGCGTGCTGGTGATCGGCTCCGATCGCGGCCTGTGCGGCGCGTTCAACACCCAGATCGTCGAGGAGCTGACGGCTTTCGCGCGCCGCCGGCGGCCGTCCGAAGTGCGCTGCGACGTGATCGGCCGCGTCACCGCCCGCCGGCTGCGGCGGGCGGGATACGCCGTGGACCGCGTCCTGCCGCAGCCGCCCGTCGCCGCGCTGTCGCAGGCGCCGGACGGAGGCGCCGTGGCCGCGCTGTACGCCCTGGCCACGGAACCGTTTCTGGCGGGGCAGGCGGCCGAGGTGTGCCTGCTGCACACGGAGTTCGCCGGCGCCTACCGCTACGCCCCGGCGATCAGGCGGATTCTGCCGCTGACGGTGGCGGCCGACGGGGAAGCCGGAGCGCCGCGGGCGGCGGCGCCGTGGATGCGGCGCGCCGGTTTCGAGCCGGGTCCCGCGGCGATCCTGGCGGACCTGCTGCCGGAGTACGTGCGCACGTCGCTGCGCCACGCCCTGGCCGGCAGCCTGGCCTCGGAAAACGCGGCGCGCCAGGCCGCCATGGCGCGGGCCACCGACAACGCCCGCGAAATGCTCGGCGAGCTCACCAGGCGGTTCAGCCGCCTGCGCCAGGAAAACATCACCGCGGAACTGCTGGAAATCGCCGGCGGCACGGGAAAAAGATGACGCAGCCGTGCCCCCCGCGTGACCGCGCACTTTTCACTGTTCACCGTCCGCCGATTACTGTTCACTGATTGCCGGCCCTTGCGGCCGGCGGCGAATTCGGGAGTGACGGAATGGCAACGGGACGTGTGGTGGGCGTGGTCGGGCCGGTGGTGGACGTGGAGTTCCACGACGCCGTTCTGCCGGCCGTGCACAACGCGCTGCAGGTGACCGACGAGGCCCGCGGCATCGACATGACGGTCGAAGTCGCCGAGCACCTGGGCAACAACGTGGTGCGCTGCATTGCCATGTCCGCCACGCGCGGCCTGTCCCGCGGCGTCGAGGCGACCGACACCGGCGCGCCGATCACGATTCCGGTCGGCCCCGAGGCGCTGGGCCGGGTGGTCAACCTGCTGGGCCGGCCGGTGGACGGCGGCGAGCCCATCGCCTCGGCGCGCTTCGAGCCCATTCACCAGCCGCCGCCCGCCTTCGACCAGCAGCGGCCGGCCGTGGAGTTCTACGAGACCGGCATCAAGGCCATCGACCTGCTGGCGCCCTTTCCGCGGGGCGGCAAGATCGGCCTGTTCGGCGGCGCCGGGGTGGGCAAGACGCTGCTGATCATGGAGCTGATACGCAACATCACCACGGAGCACGGCGGCCGCGCCGTGTTCGCGGGCATCGGCGAGCGCACGCGCGAGGGCAACGACCTCTGGCTGGAGATGAAGGAGTCCGGCGTGCTGCGCAACACCGTGCTGGTGTTCGGGCAGATGAACGAGCCGCCCGGCGCGCGCCTGCGCGTCGGCCTCTCGGCGCTCACGCACGCGGAGTATTTCCGCGACCAGATGCGGCAGGACGTGCTGCTGTTCATCGACAACATCTTCCGCTTCGTGCAGGCCGGCGCCGAGGTCTCGGCCCTGCTCGGCCGCATGCCCTCGGCGGTGGGCTACCAGCCCACGCTGGCCACGGAGATGGGCGCCCTGCAGGAGCGCATCACGTCCACGCAGCGCGGCGCCATCACCTCGGTGCAGGCCGTTTACGTGCCGGCCGACGACATCACCGACCCCGCGCCGGCGACGACCTTCGCCCACCTCGACTCCACGATCGTGCTGGAGCGCCGCATCGTGGAGATGGGCATCTACCCCGCGGTGGACCCCCTGGCATCGGCCTCGCGCATCCTCGATCCGGCCGTCGTGGGCGACGAGCATTACGCCACGGCCCGCGAGGTGCAGCGCGTTCTCCAGCGCTACCGGGAGTTGCAGGACATCATCGCCATCCTGGGCGTGGAGGAGCTGCCCGAGACCGACCGCCGGATCGTGCTGCGCGCGCGGCGGCTGCAGCGGTTCCTCTCGCAGCCGAATTTCGTGGCCGAGCAGTACACCGGCATGCCCGGCCAGTACGTGCCCGTCCAGGAAACCGTGCGCGGCTTCAGGGAGATCGTGGACGGCGTGCACGACGGCGTGCCCGAGCAGGCGTTCCTGATGGCGGGCGCCATCGATTCCGCCCTGAAGAAGGCGGAGACCGCGTGAGCTTCAGCGTCGAGATCGCCACGCCGCAGGGCGCCTGGAGCGTCGCGCGCGCCACGCTGATCGACGTTCCCGCCCACGCCGGCCGCCTGACCGTGCTGGAGGGGCACCAGCCCTTCGTGTGCCGCCTGCGGGCCGGGGAAGCGCGGGTGCGCGAAGAGGAAGAGGCGCGCGAACAGGCCTGGACCGTGGGACCCGGCACAATGACCGTCGAACCCGGCCGCGTGACCCTGCTGGTCCGCCATGCCACGCTGCGCGGCGAATAGAATGGACTGCCGGTTTCTTGGTGCGTGAGTGCGTGAGTGTTATGCCCCGGTACTGAAGAAGGCAACCTACACCAGCGCCACGACCAGCAGCGCCACGAGGATTCCCACGATCATCCCGGCCAGCACTTCCAGGCGGGTGTGCCCCAGCAGCTCGACCAGCTTGCGCTGGGAAAAGTGGTGCTCGCGAAAGATCTCGTCCAGGATGTCGTTCAACAGCCGCGCCTGCGCGCCGGCGGCGCGCCGGACCGTCGCGGCGTCGAACATCACCACGATGGCGAAGAGCGCCGCCATCGAGAAGAGAGGCGAGCGGAAACCAACGCATACGCCCACCGCCGTGGCCAGCGCCGAAACGGCCGCCGAGTGCGCGCTGGGCATGCCCCCGGTGCTGGCCAGGTAGCTGAAGTCCGCGCGGCCGGTCCGCAGGAAGCCCACCAGCATCTTGGCGCACTGCGCCACCAGCCAGCCGCACAGGGGCGCCAGGAACCAGGGCTGGCGGAAAAGGCTCAGGAATGAGTTGTCGGCGAGCATGGGTGCGGCTGTATCCGTCAATAGGCGTTCTTCCGCGCGAACACCGTCCGCGCCAGGATCTTGAAGTCCATGGCCAGGGACCAGTTTTCGAGGTAGAAGAGGTCGTACTTGATCCTCTCCTCGATGCTGGTGTCGCCGCGCAGCCCGTTGACCTGCGCCCAGCCGGTCATGCCGGGCTTGGAAACGTGGCGCCACATGTACTGCGCGATGTGGTCCTTGAACTGCTCCACGAAAAACGGGCGCTCCGGGCGCGGGCCCACCAGGCTCATCTCGCCCTTCAGCACGTTCCACAACTGGGGCAGCTCGTCAATGTTGTGCCTGCGCAGGAACGCGCCCGCCTTCGTGCGCCGCCTGTCGTCCTTGCTGGCGAACACGGGCCCGGACTCGCTTTCGGCGTCCGCGCGCATGGTGCGCAGCTTGTAGATCGTGAAGGGGCGGCCCCGTTCGCCGCAGCGCTCCTGGCGGTAGAAGACCGGCCCGGGGGAGCCGCGCTTGACCGCCACGGCCGCGGCGGCGATGGCCGGCGCCGCGACGATCAGTCCGAAGACCGCGCCGGCGACGTCCTCGACCCGTTTCAGCGCCCGGTTCCAGAACAAGTCCAGCGGCCAGGCCGCCACGCCCAGCAGGGGGATGTCTTCCAGGGATTGCACGTCCATGCTGCGGGTCATGACGCGGAACAGGTCCGGCACCATGTTGAACGTGATCAGGCGCTTCTCGCACAGCAGGATGATCTCCACGACGCGGTCGTGATCGAGGCGCGGGTCCGTGAGGATGACCTGGTCCACGGCGTTCGCCGCGGTGAAGGCGGTCAGGTCGCCGATGCTGCCGCGGATCTGCTCGGCCGGCACGTCGGGATCGGCCGCCGCCACGTCCGTGCGCATGAACCCGATCACTTCCGACCGCAGCATGGGCTCGCGCGAGAGCACGCGCTTCACGTGCGCCGCGAGCGTATCCGTGCCCAAAATGAGCACCCGGTTCGTGGCGCGGCTGTGCCGCGCCAGGTTCCATTCGACCCGGTACAGCGCGTAGCGCTCCAGCAGGACGAGGAAGCAGACCGTGAAAAACGCGAGCGCGATGGCGCCGCGCGAGAACTCCGCCTCGTTCTGGACGCTGAAGGCCAGAACCGTGGTGAGGACCACGCTCAGAAAGCAGGCCCGGATGATGCGCGGGATCTTGTTGACGAACGAGCCCGTCTGCGGCCGGACATACAGCCCCACGCCGCGGAACACGAAGAGGAACAGCAGCGTGGCCGCGCCCGCGCCGGCGAGGTACATCGCGTAAAGGTCGGGCGGCCGGCCCTTGGGCACGGCCAGCAGGCCGCTGTCGAACCGCAGCCACGTTGCCAGGGCGAAGCCGCCGAGCACCGCCGCGGCATCCGCGGCCACGGCCGCCGCGCTGGCCAGCACGTCCGACGTGTCCTTGCGCCGCATGCTCCCCGTATACACCGCCGCCGCGCGGCGCGTCCAGCGTCAATCGGAAAGGCCCGTCACCGCGACGCGTCCCATTCCCCCTCGTGGTTCGGCGGCGGCAAAGGCGGCACGCGTTCCCAATCGCCGCTCATCTTCTTGCCGTCGCTGCTGACCGTGCCCCTGAGCTTGACGGTCGCCCCCGGACCGTGAAGGTTGATCTTGATGCTGCGGTCGCTGTAGACCTTGCCGTCCAGGTTCCAGTTGCCGGGGCCGAAGTAGCCGTCGAGGTCCCCGTCCGAATCCTGGTCCAGCTTCATGTTCCAGTTCGACCAGACCTGGGCGCCGACGTCATCCTCGAGATCCAGTTCCCAAGTGTCGTCCACGTCGGGCAGAGCCGTACTGCTGGTCCCGCCGGAGTCGCTGCCGCCGCTCTGCTCGGCGCCGGTCTGCTGCTGCTGCTGCTGCTGCTCCTGCTGCTGGGTTTCTTCCGTGTACTTCTTGTAGTAGTCCTCGCAGGCCGCGAGCAACATCGCCGCGCACACCGCCAGGATCGCCCCGGGAACCAACCGGCCATATCGCAGCCTCATGACAGCCTCCCTGGTTTGCCGACCGGGCATCATGCGCCGGTCGATTTCTGCAGCGAGCTTATTTCCGGCCTTCGCCGCGGTCAAGCGGCAAAAGGCATCCAGAAAACGCTGGCAAAACGCCCCCGTATCCTGTAACCCCTCCGCTTGTCATCGTTCACGGAGAGGTGACCGAGTGGCCGAAGGTGCGGCACTGGAAATGCCGTGTACGCCAAAAGCGTACCGCGGGTTCGACCACGAGGCCGCCGGAGCGGCCGAGGGGAGGCTGCCCCTCCGGGCAGCCCCGAGGCGCAACGCGCCGAGGGCAAGCGGCCCGGGCGGGCCGCGCAGCAATCCCGCCCGGCGGAACGAGAACACTCTGAAGGGAATGGCGCCAGGATAAGACAGCTCCGCATGACGTCCTTTGTCGCGAGCTTTGTCGCGAGCTTTGTCGAACCCGCTATGCGCGAACCCCTGGCGACTCCGACAAAGCTCGCGACAAAGAGGGTGAAGAGGCTTATCTTAGCGCCATTCCACTCTGAAGGAGAGGTGACCGAGTGGCCGAAGGTGCGGCACTGGAAATGCCGTGTACGCCAAAAGCGTACCGCGGGTTCGAATCCCGCCCTCTCCGCCAATTTGAAATCCGGCGATTTTCGGCCACGACGGACCACGGGGCCGGGAACCGGACATGCAACACGGGATCGGTCTTCGAGCCGAGCGAGCGGAAGACTGTGACCGACTGACCGCCCGCCGCCTGCCCGCCTCCTGACAGTGACGCCACGTCCGCCGGAAGGATCGGGATGAACTCCGACCAGCCTTCGCCGAGGCTACGGCTGGCAGGCCATTCGCCGGACGAGGGACGCGAAATCGCCTTGTTTTGCTCGATTCTTTGACTCCCCACCCGCTTTCCAATGTCGGGAGAAATCGGCGAGCGTGCGGCAGAGCCGCCGCGAAGCGTTGCCGTCAGACTCGGACTCTGACCCGCGCTCCGGCTGGCCCTGAGCACCGCCGAAGGGCTTCCGTCGGTCTCGGTCTCCTGACCGTCCGCCGCGCCGGACCCGCCGCCGCCGGACAGAATCGCCGCCGCCAGAAGCAGGTTTGA
>VGWJ01000088.1 GCA_016873635.1 Lentisphaerota bacterium
AGTCCAAGCCCGTCATCATCGGTTCGGTGGCGGTGCTGGGCGCCGGAGGCGGCTATGTCGGCTACCGGGAGGTCAGCGAGCGGAGAGTCGAACGGCGCGAACGGCTCGAGAGAGAGCGCAGGGAAGCGGAAGAAGCCGCGCAGGGCGGCGGCGCTCTGGGTGGAGGCGGGCGCAGGCAGGATGATGAGCCCGACGACGACGACGACGATGCCGTTAGTCCGTGAGCTGGGCCTGTCTTCGTACGCCCTCCGTCAGAATACGCGTGTTTTCTTGCTGGGCGTGCGTTCGTATGACAAGACGCACGCCCTTTTCCTTACTTGGGGAGCGATGAAGTCGGTCACTCTCAGACCTCTTGTGGCCGGCGCTCTGCTGGTCGCCCTGGCGCACGGCGTGACCGGCTGCGCGTCGCGGCGGCCTACGGTCCAACTGGATTTCTCGCGCAGCGCGCCCCCAGCCGCCGCGTTCAGCGACGATAGAACACGCCAGATCGTCCGCGAAACCCGCGAGCTCATGGACCTTCGCGCCCAGGACTACCTGGTCGGTCCCGATGACGTTCTCACGATCAGCATCTTCGAGTGGGAATTGGCCGACGAGACCAAGACTCTCGATTTCCGCGTCTCCGAGACCGGCGGCATCTCCATACCGGTTCTCGGAGAGGTGACGGTGGCGGGCCAGTCGCTCCAACAGATACAGAAGACGATAGAAGAGAGGATGGGCAAGAGCGGCATCCTTCAACAGCCGCGCGTTGCCGTGGTCATCAAGGAGTTTCGCAGCCGTCGCATCTCGGTTGTCGGAGCGGTCCCTTTTCCTGGCGTATACGCCCTGCACAGAAACGTCTCCACGCTGATGGATATGCTCACGCTGGCCGGAGGCCCGAATCAGGATGCGGGCCGGGTCGCCTACGTCGTCAGGTCGGCGGATGAGCCCGGCGGCGCCGTCCGGCTGACCGTGGACCTGAATGCGCTGCTGACAAGCGGCGACGAAGACCTGAACCCGGTGCTATGCGACGGCGATGTGGTTTATGTGCCCCGCGCTCCACTGGTCTACATTTACGGCGAGGTCAAGCAGGCAGGCGGATACGCCCTGCGCGAGTCGCTCTGCGTGCTGGATGCCATCGCTCTGGCCGGGGGATTCGACGAACTCGCCGCCAGAAACGACTGCCGGCTCATCCGCCGGAGCGGCGGGACCGAACAAGTCATGCCCATCAACATCCGACGGATCGAGAAAGGCAGGGCGCCGAACCTGGAATTGCGGGAAAACGACTTCATCTTCGTACCGAAGTCGCCCGCCTTGATCGCATCCGGCAAGGCTTGGGATTTTCTGCGAGGCGTTTTCACCTTCACCTACGGACTCGGCCCCAATTGATGCATCCCGCGAAAAGCGTGTAACATGCCGCAGATTCCTCAATCTGAACCAACCGGCTTCGTGTCGGGCGCGGACGGCCGGGACGACGGCTCGATCTTCCTCGGCGGCCACCTGTGGGACCACGTTCAAGTGCTCGTGTCGCGCTGGCCCATCGCAGCCGCGGCCTTTCTGTCCGTGTTCGTCATCGCCGCGGCCTACACATGGACAAGGGTCCCGATGTACCGGGCTGAGGCGGAGGTCATGATCGAGGCCTCGCGCGTGGATCTGAGCGGCTTGCAGGATGCCAGGAACGCCGCCGAAGCCATACGCATGACCCAACAGGACATCGTCGAGACACAGGTCAACCTCATACGGTCAACCTCCATTCTGGAGTCGGCGCTCAGCGCCGGCGGACTCCTCCTCCTGCCCGAATTCGCGGCGGCCGCCGATCCGGTGAAGCTGCTGCGCCTTACGCTGGACGTGTCATCCGTGCGACGCACAGCCCTGATCAAGGTTGCCGTCATGCACGCGAACGCCGGAAACGCGGCCCGCATCGTCAATGCGGTTGTGGATGCGTACGAGTCTGGGGAAGCCTCCCGCAAGACGACCGTTTCGGACAGGGGCCTGGCCGAGTTGCGCGCCAAGGCCGAACAACTCCGGGTCAAACTCGAAGCGGAGTCCAGGCAGCTTCACGAATTCATGGCGGACCACGAAATGGTGTCGCTGGAGAAATCGCAGAATATCGTGGTCGCCAGGCTGGTGGAATTGAACAGCAAGCTCGCGGAAGTGGAACCGGCCCGCCTGGCGAAGCAGTCCAAGGTGGAAACGGCCAGGGCGGCCGTGGAAGGAGGTCAATCCGTTGACGCCATACCCGAAGTGCTCGCGTCCGCGATCATCCAGACATTGAAGACCGACCTGGCCAAGTTGGAGCAGGAATACGCGCAACTGCTGCCGCGCTTCGGCGAGAGTCACCCTCAGTTGCAGGCCGTGGCCAATCAGATCGGCGCACTGCAAACAAAACTCGCCCGCGAATCCAGCGCCATCATCGCATCCATGGAGAACGAATACGATCAGGCCGTCCGCGAGGAACAGCTCCTGAGAACCGCGCTCAAGGAGCAGGAGGGCAGGGTCATGAATTTCAATTCCCTATCCGCTCGGTACGACATGCTGAAGCAGTCGCTGAATTCGGCGCAACAGGCTTATGAAACCATCATGCGCCGTATCGAGGAGATTGACATCAACCGCATGACCGACCAGGGCAAGATGTCTTTCGTCGTCTCCCGCGCATCGAAGCCCGCGAAACCCTCGTGGCCGCGGAAAGGCAGGAACATTGCGGTGGGCGTGCTGCTGGGCGCGATGTTGAGCGTGGGATTGGCGTTCTTCGTGGACTACATGGACACCACAGTCCGCGACGAAGAAACGGTGAAGCGCACCTTCAACTGCGCGTTGGTAGGCCACGTGCCGCGCATCGGCCATTCGGACGAGAACAGACTTGTCGGGGCCGATCAGGGAGACGCGCACGCGGCCGAAGCGTTCCGTTTGCTGCGCACTTCGCTCTTCTACTGCGCCGCGTCGGTTCCGATGTCGCAACCACTCAAGAGCTTCGTTGTCTCCAGCACGATGCCGAAAGAGGGCAAAACGCTGGTGGCCGCCAATCTGGCGGCGTCGCTGGCGCTCGTCGGGAGAAAGACCCTGCTCGTGGACGGCGACATGAGACGCCCGAGCGTCAAGCGCATGCTTCCGTCGTCTTTCAAGCAGGGCCTGTCCGAACTTCTTGACGGACAGCATGATACGGACGCGGTTGCGTACGTTCAGGAGACGTCCCTGCCTAATCTGCACGTGCTCTATGCGGGAGTCATCCCAAAGAACCCGGTCGAGTTGCTCGACACGGCGCGCTTCGGAGCGCTGTTGCGCGATCTGGAGTCCAAGTACGAGCACGTGATAATTGACGCCCCTCCCGCCGGAGGGCTGTCCGATGCCATCGTGATGGGGCGTCGTACGTTCGGCCTGCTGCTTGTGATCCGCTCGTTCGTGACTCAACGCGGGGCAATGGAACACCTTGCCGCGAAGCTGAGCGAGGCGCAGGTGCCGGTTGTCGGCGCGGTGGTGAACGACTTGAACGTTCCGGCCCAGGCCTACGGTTACTACGCATACTCCCGCCACTATCGGAAATACTATGTCGGAAGCAGCGCGGAGGCATGACGCCGGCGCTTTTCTTTCCGCCGTCCTCTGCCTGTTGGCTACGTTGCCTTTCGGCGCAGCAGCGGCGTGGGCCAGAGCCGGCGTTGCGGCCGGGTGTTTGCTTGTAGCGTCCTACGCATTCTTCATTCTTCGCGCCCCCTCCGCTCCCCGCCAGGTGCGCGCATTCCGGTCTGGACTGCTCTTCCTCCTGCTGCTCGCGGGCTGGATCGCATTGCAGACCGCCTCCGCGCCCGTCGCTCTGCTCAAGACGCTTCAGCCGCGCGCGGCCCAGGCCTACGATTTCATCCTTCCCCTAGCCCGCCAAACGACCGTAAGCCTCGATCCGGGCGCAAGCCTGTCCTGCGCTACTCTCTGGCTCGCATACTTGCTGCTCGCCTGGAGCTGCTCCGTCTTCCTCGCGTCGGGCACGACCGCCACGCGCTTCCTGTTCTGCCTCGCCGGGATCGGAACGCTTCAGGCTTTCTGGGGCCTGATCGCCCGCGGGGCCGCACCGCACCTTGCCGGCGCCTTCTTCAAGGGCGAGCGGGCCGTGGCGACCTTCTCGAGCGGCAATTCGTTCGGCGGCTACATGGCGCTCACCCTGCCTCTGACACTGGGCGCGCTCCTGGCGATCGCGCGCCCGGCGACGCGTCCGCGAAACGAGACGACCCCACCCGCCGGAAACCGCATGATCGCGGGAACGCTTCTGACCGTCGCGGCGGCCATCCAGGCGGCCGCGCTGGTGTTGTCCGGCTCGCGCGGCGCGCTCGCGGCAGGCACCATCTCGTGCGCCTGGATGGCCGCCACGTCGCTATGGCGCGGCGCCGCCCGCAACTCGCGATATGGCCTCTGCGCGCTCGCGGCGGGGCTTGTGACGGTCCTCTTGCTCGGATCGGGTGGAGCTTTCACGCCCACGGCGCGCCGCGTGATGGCATTGCTGGAACCGAACGGTGACCGCATCAGCAGGCTCGACATATGGGCGGCGTGCCGATTCATGTTCGCCACGTTCCCTCTCGGCGTGGGGCCGGGCTGCTTCGGGGAGGGGTTCTCGCCGCATCAACCCGCGGGTTTCGCGCCCCAGCGGGTCTTTCACGCTCACAATGACTACATCGAGATCGCATGCGAGCTCGGCATCGTCGGAAGCGCGGCCTTGCTCGGATTGCTTGCCTGCTGGATCGCCGCCGTGCGCCGCACGGCCGGCCGCCACGCGGCGCTCAGACGCGCCATGCTGGCCGCCATCGCCGCCGGCATGACGCACGCCCTGGTGGACTTCAATATCAGCTCGAGGCCGGGAGTGGCGCTGCTGTTCTTCGCGCTCCTCGGCGGCGCGGTGGCGGCGCCGTCTGCGCCCGAACCGGAGCAACCCGCGATGCGGCGAAGCCGGCTTCGCTGTCTCGGCATACTGCTCTGCCTGACGCTGGCGGCGGGACAGATCCGCGCCGCCGTGGCGAACTGGCTGAGGGGAAGCGGAGAAAGCGCCCTGGGGCTGGACGAGGACGACTACTTCTGGCTCAGGCGGCCGGCCATGGACACGACGGCCGCCTTGCGGGCGCTCGCCCGCGCAAGACGCCTGCTGCCGGCATCGCCGGAAGTGATGGCTTCCCACGGCATGGCCAAAGCCGCCGCGATCGAGGCGGCCGTCGAGGCCGCCGTCACGGAAAGCGCGAAGTCGCTGCCGGGAATCGAGAAGTCCGACCTGTTTCGCGAGGTCCGGGCTGCCATGCGCACAGAGCTTGCGTCCGCGTATCGCGACGGAGAACGTGACCTCGAGCGCGCCGTGAGTCTCGCGCCATGGAAGGCTGATCTGCGCATCCGCCACGCCCGATCGCTTTGCGAGCTTACGCGCCTCGCCGCCGGTCCGGACGAAGCCGCGCCGCTCGCCGAACGCCTGGTCGCCGAGTTGCGGCGCGCCGCCTGGCTCGGACCGACCCGCACCGGCATACTCGTCCCGGCCTGCGCCCTGGCAGCCCTGGCCGCCGATTCGCTGCCCGACGTCCCAAGACGCGCCGAACTGACGGATATTGCCCGCGATTGCGGCATTCGCGCCGTCGCGCTGCATCCCGCACGGCTGACACGCGTGCTTCCATGCTGGCGGCTGGCCGGTATTGACGGCGAAGCTCTGTTCGCGGACGATCGCGTGCCGCCCGACGCCCTCCGGCGAGCCTACCGGCTGCTGACCGAAGGCTCGGAAGACGGCGCGCGCTGCCTCCGGCTTCTGGACGCGCTCGAGGCGGCCTGCCGGCGGCATTTGCCCAAGGCGCACGCCGCGATGGCAGTCCCGTGCGCCGACTTCGCAATTGAAGAGCAGGCCGTGCGGGAAAGGGCGCGCTGGCTACTCAGGACCGGGCGATGGAGCGACTACCGGACGCTTCAACGCCGGCGCAGGGCCGTCTTCCGGAACCTGATTGCCGCGTCGATCGAGAATCTTGCCGAATACCCCCGTCGACTGCACCTGCTGAAACTGGAAACCTTCACGGGGCTGGATGCCGTCCACCGCCTTGAACTCGCCGCGCTTTCTATCGAAAGCGGCGACGTCGCGCCGGCCGACTCCATTCTGGCCGAGGCTGCATTCGACAACGAGACGCCGATGCCTCTCCTTCTCGAATGGCGGCCGGGCGCCGACGTGGGCCTTGGCGGCGACCTGATGCGCTGCCGGACGCTGCAGGCTCGCGGCGAACACGCCGCGGCGGTTGCGGCAATCCGGTCCCTGCTGGCGAAGAACAAGATACCCTGGCGTTTCCAACACAGGGCGCGCCTCCTGCTCGCACGAAGCCTTGCGGAGATGAACTGCATCCCGGAAGCGGCTCAGGCCCTGCGCGAGGCCGTCGCGGCATGTCCTGGCGATCGCGACGTCCGGCAGGCGGTGGAAGACCTGCGGCGCCGGCCGGCCGGCCGCGATCTGCTGTCGGAAGTCCCCACGCACAACGCAGCATACGTGCCCGACAATGCTCTGGGCGTCCGTTTCCTGGGAGGCCGCGTGGAACTGGACGGCTTCAGCCTGGCCGCGGAAGCCGATTCCTCCCATCGTCTTCGCGTCTACTGGCGGTTCAAGGGAGGCGTGCCCGCGGACCTGGCCTTTGCTGTCTACGCCGGACCGTGCAAAGGACCGAGCGCGTGGGGTCGGACCATCCCGTTCCGCAAAGCGGACCGCGCCGCCTTTTCCGCTGGTGAACCCCGTTTTGGAGACGTTTTCCCGGTGGACGTCCTGATCCCGGCCGCGGCTGGTCAGGCCGGTTCGCGGCGCCTGGCGATCGCCCTGTCCGGAGAAGGTGGTCGCAGCCTCCCGAGCGAGGAAGGACTGGGCGTCGTTGAAATGTGGGACTGGCCCGGCCATTCGACCGCCCACGCGAAACCGGCGGCCGAATAGCCCCGCATGGTCTTTTCTTGGTCCTTCCGGGTTGAGTGTGGGTACCCCCCACATGTTGTGGTATCTTGCATCGAGGAAGGAGGCCGACGATGCAAGACACCGAATTGTACGCGAGGCTGTTGAATCTGGGCCGGGGATGGCGGGTGCGTGAAGTCCGCTTGGACATGTCCAAGGACCGTGTGGACGTATGGGTGGAGAGTACGGATGACGGGACGTGGCTGTGCGCCGAGTGCAAGACGGCGGTGGCGCTGTACGACCATACGGGGGAGCAACTGTGGCGGCATCTGGACACGTGCCAGTGTCGCACCTACGTACATGCGCGCCTGCCGCGGACGGCCTGTAAGGAACATGGCGTGCGGCAAGTGGCGGCGCCTTGGGCGGGTCCACGTTCGGGGTTCACGTTGCTGATGGAATCTCGGCTGATCGACACGTTGAAGGAGTGCGATGTGACCGGTTGCAGCCGGTTGATGAGGGTCAGCTGGGACGAAGGCTGGGGCATCGTCGAACGCGCGGTGCGGCGCGGGCGTGAACGCAAGCCGCATCGTATTCCCGCGTACCTGGGCATTGACGAGAAGTCCTTTGCCAAGCGGCACAACTACGAGACGCTGGTTTGCGATCTGCAGCGCGGGACGGTTGAGCATGTGGTTGATGATCGCCGGCAGGAGAGCCTGGAAGCCTACTACGGGCAGTTCTCGGCCGAAGAACTGGCCGGGGTGAAGGCCGCGGCCATGGATATGTGGGATCCGTATATCGCGGCCACGCACGCCTACGTTCCGCAGGCGAAAGAGAAGATCGTGTTTGATCGCTACCACGTTACGCGGTTGGTCTCCGAGGCGGTGGACAAGATCAGGCGCCAGGAACACAAAATGCTTGCCGCACAAGGTGATGACCGACTCAAAGGCACGAAGTTCCTTTGGCTGGCGAACGAAGAGAATATTCCGGAATGCAGGCAGGTGGAGTTCGACGCCATTCGCAAGGCGAACCTGCGCACCGGCCGGGCCTGGGCCATCAAGGAAGCGCTGCGGGAGTTCTGGAACTACACCTACCGCCGCTGTGCTGAGAAGTTCTTCCTTCGCTGGTACTTCTGGGCCACGCATTCGCGCCTGGGTCCGATCATCAAGGCCGCCAAGACCCTGAAGGCTCATCTGGCGAACATCCTCACGTACTTCAAGCATCGCATCTGCAACGCCACCGCCGAGGGCCTCAACAGCAAGATCCAGATGGTCAAGGAAATGGCCTGCGGCTTCCGCAACCGGGAGCACTACAAGTTGGCGATCTATTTCCACTGCGGCGGCCTCGACCTCTATCCCGCCACGGTGGCATCATGAACCACTACATATGGGGGCTACCCACACGGAACCCTGAAGCGCCACCCTTTTCAACCAACGACTGCAGGGTGGATTATAATGTCTATTACAGAGGCCTTGGCAAACTGGCGGGTTATGATGCGCACGGCCTCACCAGCAGCTTTCAACCGAACTTCACCCTGGTTGACGA
>VGWJ01000089.1 GCA_016873635.1 Lentisphaerota bacterium
TTCCGCGCGCGTCCGCGCGTCGCCGAGAGACCGCTTCAGCTCCGCAATCTCCCTGCGCAACGCCGCTTCGTCCGCGCGACCGCTCTCCTGCAGCGCCGCAAGCGTGGAACGCTCGGTCTCCAGCTCGCGCCGCGCCGCTTCCAGGGCTTCCGCCGTCTGCCGCGCCTTCTCCGCCGCGCGCTGCGCGGCTTCCTGCTCCGCCCCGCGCTCCGCGCGCTCCCGTTCAACTTCCTGCCGCGCCGCCTCAAGGGCCTGTTCTGTATCCGCAACCCGGCCTTCGAGTTCCGCCACGCGCCCGGCGGCTTCCTGCTCCTTCGCCGCCGCTTCCTCGCGCAAACGCGCCAGCGCGGCGGTCTCGCTCTCGAGCCGGCCGCTCGCCTCTTCCGCGCGCGTCCGCGCGTCGCCGAGAGACCGCTTCACACCCTCGACCTGTTCACGTAAAGCTTCTTCTTCGGCGTGCGCGCTTTCGCGCAGCGCCGCAAGCGTGGAACGCTCGGTCTCCAGCTCGCGCCGCGCCGCTTCCAGGGCTTCCGCCGTCTGACGCGCCTTCTCCGCCGCGCGCTGCGCAGCTTCCTGCTCCGCCCCGCGCTCCGCGCGCTCCCGTTCAACTTCCTGCCGCGCCGCCTCAAGGGCCTGCTCCGTATCCGCAACCCGGCCTTCGAGTTCCGCCACGCGTCCGGCGACTTCCTGTTCCTTCGCCGCCGCTTCCTCGCGCAAACGCACCAGCGCGGCGGTCTCCCCTTCTAGCCGGCCGCTCGCCTCTTCCGCGCGCGCCGACGCATCGTCGAGAGACCGTTTCACCTCCGCGATCTCTTTGCGCAGCGTCTCCTCGTCCGCGCGCGCGGTCTCGCGCAGGGACGCCAGGGCCGCGCGCTCCACCTTGAGTTCGCCGCGCAGCGCCTCCGCCTCTTCCGACGCGCCGGCGGCGTCCGCGCCGAGCTCGCTGATGCGCCGATTCAGAGCGCTTACGGCTTCTTCGGTCTCCTGCCTGCGCGCCCGGCTGTTCTCGCGCTCGCGGTCGAGTTCGTCGGCCACGGCCGCGAGGCGGTCGCCCAACTGCCGCGCATTCTCTTCGAGTTCGCGGATGCGGCGACGCAGTTCGTCCTCGCGCGCTTTGGACTGCTTCTCAACATTCTGCGCCTTGCGCTGCTCTTCCGACGCCGCGGCCCGCGCCGACTCGGCGGCCTCCTGCGCGCTGCGCCGTTCCGTCTCGAGCGCCGCGGCGCGCGCGCGCAACTCATCTTCCTTCGCGGATATCTCCCGGCCGGTTTTCTCGCGGCGGGCCCGTTCTTCCTGCAATTCGCCGTTGACCGCCTTGATTTCCGCCTCCGCGTCGCGGACCCTTTCATTGAGGCGGGTGATTTCCTGCCACAGTTCCTGTTCCCTGAGACGGCTCTGCCTGGCCGTCATTTCCTGCTGCCGGATCTGTTCGCGCATTTCCGCGCGGGCGCGTTCCAGCTCCGAAACGGTCACCAGCGCGGCGTCGGACAGCTCGCTGACAAGCGACGGCAGGTCGCTGCCCGGCGCGGCGGCGTCTGCCGCGGCGGCGCGCGGCTGGCGCGCCGCCTCGCGGGCCTGGACGACTTCGCCGGACGAAGCGTCGCGCAAGACCGTATCCGGCCGGATGATGCCGCGGGCCAGGAAGTGGGGCAGCGCGGCGCGGTTGAACGGTCCGAAGGTCTCGCCGTTGGGCAGTTCGGCCGTGCACTCCATGCGCAGGGCGGGTACCGATTCGGCCGGCGCCCAGGAGCGCTTGTTCTGCGAAACGGAATTGCCGGGGACGACGCGGCCCTGCTCGGCCCATTCACACAGCGTGGTCAGCGAAACCGGGCCGTAGATCAGGCCGTCGCCGACGCGGAGGAACCAGCGTCCGGAATCTTCCGGGGCGGCTCTCAGCTCGTCATAGGTCTTCGACATCAGCCCCTCTGACTGGCAGTCGGCACAGAACTATCATTTGCGCGGCGGGTCAAGCCGTTTCAAAGCATCTCGGTGTGGATGTCCAGCAGAACGTGCCGCGGGTTGCCGCGCAGGCGCTCGGTCAGAGCGGAAAGGCGCCTGTCCACGGTTACGCGATCCGCGGCCACGGTCACAAAGGCCAGTTCGGCGAACTGACGCGCGTCCTGACGTCCCACTTCGGCGACGCTCATGTTCATCTCGTTCAGCACGCGGTCCTTCAGACTGCGGATCACCGAACGCTTGTCCTTCAGCGACCGGGATTCCGGTATGCTGAGCGTGGCGGTCAAAAGCCCGATGACCATACGGAATCTTTGTACCACGCGCCCGTGAGTTCTGGCAACGTCAACCCCGCAATCGAAGCAGGGCCTCAGTGAAGCAGGGGGGAGCAACGGTAGGGCGGACCGTCCCGCCGTCGCCCTGCGGGCTATGGGGCAAGCCCGGTCCGCCACGGCGGGGCCGGCTTGCCCGCCAGAGCCCAAAGGGTGACGGCGGGAGGCCCCGCCCTACCGCGGTTCCCCACCGTACAACAAAAACGGTTCGGCCGTGCGAAGCGCGGCTGAACGCTTTTTTCCGGAGTCAATCAGGGCTTGTGCCGCCGGCGCGCGGGTGTTATCTTCCTCACGCTTGATTGCCGTCCGAGGGCCTCGTTCGGCGCCTGGGACCCGGCATTCGGCATCTCGTCCGGGGCGGTAGCTCAGTTTGGCAGAGCGCCAGAATCGCACTCTGGAGGCCGAGGGTTCAACTCCCTTCCGCTCCACCATTTCTTGCCGTCAGGCGAAAAATACCGCGCCGTAGCCCGCGAAACGGGGAAAGCGGGCTGCTCCTGGTTTGCCTCGCCTCAGCGCAAATTCACGCACACCAGGTCGCCGGGCGTGTTGCGGGCGTATACGCGGCCGCCGCTGAGGATGGGCGCGGTCCAGCACTGCTGGCTGAGCACGGTAGCGCGCGTCAGTTCCTTGTAGCCGGAGGGGTCCGCCGCGGCGATCAGCAGCGTGCCGCCGTCGAGCAGCGCGATGAGCCTGTCGCCCGCCGCGATGAGCGAGCCGAAGCCGACCGTCTGGCCCCAGGCCTCCTTGCCGGTCAGCGCCTCCAGGCAGCGCAGCGCCGCGTCTTTCTTGCCGCCGTTGCCGCTGATGCCGTAGATGTGCCCGTCCAGCAGCACGCAACTGCCGAAGTGCGAGGCGATGAGCTGGTTTTCCCACAACTTCTTCGGCTCCCCGGAGGCGACGTCCAGGACGTCCAGAAGGGCGCAGCCCCGGCCGTAGCCGGACGTGATGAAGGCCTTGCCGTCGAAAAGAAGCGGGTCGGGCGCGTTGACGTCGTATGACGTCTTCCAGGGGAATGACCACAGCCGCTTGCCTTCCGCGAGGCTGACGCCGTGAAGCCCTTTCTCGCCGAACAGCAGCAAAGCCGGCGCGCCGCCGGCATCGTACGGAACGGGCGTCGCGTAACCGCCCACGCCGGGCTCGCCCGTCCAGATCTTCTGGCCCGTCTTCTTGTCCAGCGCCAGGCCGTGCACGCCGGCGTTGTAGATCACCGCGTTGTCCGCGATCAGCGCCGACCCGCTATGCCCCCACTTCGGCAACGCGGCGCCGTATTCCTTGACAATGTCGCACTGCCACTTGACCGCGCCGGTCGCCGCGTCCAGGCACAACGCGAGGCCCTCCTGGCTCATCGTGTAGACGCAGCCGTCGTCCACCACCGGCGTGCTGCGCGGCTCGCCTTTGCCGCACGCATAGTCGTAGCGCCAGACCGGTTCGCCGCTGTCGGCGTCGAAACAGAACACCGTGTCCTTGCCGGAAGCGCTGCCCATGGCATAGAGCCGCTTTGCCGCGACGGTCATGGACGAGTAGCCTTTGCCCACGGCGGCGCGCCAGGCGATTTTGGGTTCCGCCGCAAGGGCGCCCGGATTGATCTCCGTCTCCCTCGAAATACCCGTGCCGTCCGGCCCGCGCCAGCGCGGCCAGTCGTCGCCCATCGCCGCCGCCGCTGCCGCCGTTACCGCCGCCGCCAAGAGAACGCTTTGCGCGCGCATTGCAGTATCCTCCGTTTGGCGCGCAGTATACCCGCGGCCGCCCCCCACGGCCAGGCATTTCGTCCCGCGTATGCGTTCACGGTGTTCGGTTGTCGGTTGTCGGTTTCTCGCGGCAACTGGCGGTTCCTGCCTCCGTTCCTGTTGGCCCCGGCAGGCCGTCCTCTTGCGACTTGCGGCATTTTCCGCCGAAAACCGACCACCCCACACCGACAACCGTGAACGGTTACCGTCCCGCCGCAGGCATTCCGTCCGGCCCGGCGTTTTCGCTTTCGCCCGGGAATGGGAATGCTCTAAGGTTGGGGTCGCGCCTGTCTCGGACCGTGCACGGTGCGGGCCCCGGGCGGCGCCCAACACAGGACGGCCGAGCCATGAGGAAAGAATCGTTCGATTTTCTGACGTCGCTGCTGAACACCGCCTCGCCCGGCGGGCACGAGTCGCGGATCCAGGAGCTGTGGTGCGCCTACACGGCCGGCTTCGCCGACGAAGTGCGGACCGACAGCTACGGCAATGCCATCGCCGCGGTCAACCCCGGCGGCTCGCCGCGGATCCTGCTCGACGGCCACTGCGACGAAATCGCGCTCATCGTCAAGCACGTGGACGACAGCGGGTTCATCTACGTGCAGCAGATGGGCGGCATCGACGTCGGCCAGTTGCGCGGCAAGCGCGTGCACGTCCACACGCAGGCCGGCCCGGTGCTGGGCGTGATCGGGGCCGAACCGGCTTGGGTCAAGGAGAAGCTGAACGAGGACGGCGGCAACAAGAAGCCGAAAATCCACGAATGCTGGGTGGACATCGGCGCCGGCGGCGGCCGCGACGTCCGGCGACGCGTGAGCGTAGGCGATCCGGTGACGTTTGTCGAGGACTTCCGCATGCTCAACGCGCACGTGGGCGTGGCGCGGGCGCACGACGACCGCATCGGCGCCTGGACGGCCGCGGAAGCTCTGCGCCTGGTGGCGCGGGGCAGGCCCGCCTGCGCGGTATACGCCACCAGCACCGTGCAGGAGGAGACCGGCTGCCACGGCGCCAAGATGATCGTGCACGACCTCAGACCGGACGTGGCCCTGGAGCTGGAGGTGACCCACGCCACGGATACGCCGGGCATGAATCCCAGGATGCTCGGATCGGTCAAGCTGGGCAAGGGGCCGGTCGTCTACGTCGGCCGCGAGAACCATCCCGTGGTCGTCAAGCGTCTGCGCGACCTGGCGCGGAAGCGGAACATCCCCGTCCAGGCCCAGACCTTCAGCCTCGTCGGCGGCACCAACGCCCTGTCCATCTGGATCGCCAACGGCGGCGTGCCGTCGGCGGTGATCGGCGTGCCGGACCGCTACATGCACAGCACCGTCGAGATGATCGATCTGCGCGACGCGGAGGCCGCGGCGCGCCTCGCCGCGGCGTTCTGCGCCGACGTCAAGGCCGGCGAGACGTTCAAGATTCCCATCCGCATCCCCCGCGGGCGCCGCGCGCGCCCCGGCACGAAGTCTGGTATCCGGGCTGGTTCCGCCGGCACGGACTCGCAGCCGAATGGTGTTCCTCCATGGCCGCCACGCCATCCAACGACGAAATCCCGGTAACCGTGCGCGGCGCGGAAGCGCCCGACCCTCCCGCGGCCCGGCGCCCGGAGGCCACACGGCTGATGCGGTACCTTGCCGACCGGCACCTCGGAGCCGCAGCCACCTTGCCCGAGGGCGGCCGGGCCGCGGCGCCGGCCGCCCCGGCCGGGCTCGTGGCCGGGCCGGGACGCTATGCCCTGGGCGCCGTCGTCGCGCACGGCGGCATGGGCAACATCATCAAGGCCCGCGACATCAACGTGCGCCGCGCGGTGGCAATGAAGGTGTTCCGTCACCCGCAACAGGTCACCGGCGAGGATATCGCGCGCTTCGTGGAAGAAGCCCAGATCACGGGCCAGCTCCAGCATCCGTGCATCGTGCCCCTGTACGAACTGAACATCGATCGCGACAACAACCTTTTCTACACCATGAAGTTCGTCGAGGGACGGACCCTGCGGGACGTGTTGCGGCGCCTGCGGGAACGGGACCGCGAGGTGGCCCCGGATTACACGCTTTCACGCTTGCTGACGATATTCCAGAAGGTGTGCGATGCGGTGGCCTACGCCCATTCCAAGGGCGTGGTGCACCGCGACCTGAAGCCGGAAAACATCATGATCGGCGAGTTCGGCGAAGTGCTGGTCATGGACTGGGGCCTCGCCAAGATCCTGACCCAGGAAGGCGCCCCTCCCGAGGCGGCCACGGGGCGCGAGGCATCGGCGGGCGCGACGCGCGACGTCATCAGCGTGCGGGGCGACGCGGACGGCATGGTCTTCC
Organism: Lentisphaerota bacterium; assembly: GCA_016873635.1. Taxonomy (GTDB): domain Bacteria; phylum Verrucomicrobiota; class Kiritimatiellia; order UBA8416; family VGWJ01; genus VGWJ01. Next base: position 6,313 of record VGWJ01000089.1, read on the forward strand.
GGACGATGCCCGGCCGCGTCATGGGGACGCCGCAGTACATGGCGCCCGAACAGGCCAGGGGCGACGTTCAAGCGATTGACGGGCGCACGGACGTGTATGGGCTCGGCGCGATCCTCTACGCCATTCTCACCCTGCACCCTCCCGTGCGCGAGAAGACCCTGGATGCCGCGCTCCACATGGTCATGACCGGCGACATTCCGCCGCCGTCGGTCTACAGCCGGCGTTCCGGCGCCGCGCGCCCGGGCGGGACGGACGAAGCGTTTGTGCGCCTCGCGCACTGCCCCGGCGCGCGCGTCCCGGTCTCGCTGGAGGCCGTCGTCCTCAAGGCCATGGCGCTTGACCCCGCCGACCGTTACCGGACCGTTCTGGAATTGCAGGCGGACGTGGAGGCCTACCAGAACGGCTTTCCCACCGCGGCCGAGCACGCGCGCGTGTGGCGCCAGGCGGTCCTGTTCGCGGGACGCCACCGCTGGCGGCTCGGCGCGGCCGCGATCTCGCTGGTGCTGTGCGGGGTCTCGCTCGCGGTTTATGTCGCCAGGGAGCGTCACCTGCTCCGTCTCGATCACGAGGCGCTCATCGCCGAGGCCATCCGGCTGGAAGAGGACGGCGCGCTGGGTCCCGCGGTCGACAAGCTGCAGGAGGCGCGCCTCCTGATCGATTCGCCCGCGCTGAGGCGTCGAACCGCGTCCCTCCTGGTCGCTTCCGCCAGAAGCATGTTCGCCAAGGGGAACTGGGGCGCGGCGGCGGTCAGCCTGCAGAAGGCCGCCGCAATCGATCCGGGCAATGCCGAGGCGCCGGCGCTCATGCCCGCGGCGCTGGGCATCGGCTTCGTCACGCTGAAGTCACGGGCGGCGGGAATCCTGGAGGAGACCTTTGTCGACGAGCACAGGCAGTCCGTCCCCGGGGAACCCGGCGGACCGCCCGAAGTGGTCGTCCACGGCACGAACCGGTTGCAGCGGCTGGAGTTGCAGCAGGGATACCACTACCTGCGCTGGCGCATGCCCGACGGCCGGTGCGTATATCTGCCGACGGAGGTGAAGCGGGGACAGGAAACGCTTCTCGAAATACCGTTCGCGGACCTGCCCGAGGGCTACGTCTTTGTGCACGAGGGCGAATTTCTTGCCGGAAGCGACATGACCGTGAACGAGGACGGCCGCCTCGGAATGCGCCGCATGCGCGTTCCCGGCTTTTTCATTCGGGAGAAGCCGGTCCTGCACAACGAGTACATGGCCTTCCATGAAAGCGCCGGCTACGCCCCCGCCCTGCAGGCCGTCCTGGACGAGCACGGACTGACCGTTCAGGATATCGAGCCGACCGCGAAGGGCCCCGCGGATCTTGCTCCTCACAGAGCGGACACGCAGCGCAGTGACAGGGACCTCGTGCGCGGCATCAGCTACTACGAGGCCCTTGCCTACGCGCGATGCGCGCAGGCCCGGTTGCCCACGGAACACGAATGGGAGAAGGCGGCCCGCGGCATCGACGGCCGCGCGTTTCCCACCGGCGATCTGCCGCCGAAGAGAGGCAACGCCATGATCTACGGCACACTGCTCGAAGACAGCCGCGGCGAGGTGTTCACGCCCTACGGCTGCTATGCCATGACGAGCATCATCCGCCATTGGACTTCGACGCCGGGGGAGACGGGGGCGGACCGGCGCGTTGCCAAGGCCGCTACCCCCGCCGAGCCGCCGGAGCTCTCGCATCTCGCCGGGGTCTCGCAGGGTCAGACCGAGAAAATAGAAAATAGGTTGAAGCGGGGAAGGCGTGGCGGGACGTTGGGCGGATGCCGAGGTTCGAGAGTCAAAGACTGACCGCGAAAGTGATAAGTGTCGACAAGCTCGGGGCTATGGCTCGGGCAGCCTTCGCCGCTTCGTCCGGCACTGGCGTGCCAGCCGAAGCGAAACGGCCCAGCCAAGAGGCTGGGCCGTTTGCGAAGGCTGGTAGCGGGG
>VGWJ01000090.1 GCA_016873635.1 Lentisphaerota bacterium
CCTTCGGCCCGCCCGGCGGCCTCAACAGCGATCCCGACGCCTGCCGCGAAGTCATCGCGGCGCTGCCCGCCGGCCTCAAAGAGCGTGCATCGCTCGTGGCCGCCGGCTATGATCAGCACGAAATCAAGGGCATCGTCGGGCTGTGCGGTCAGTTTGTGGGATCGCGCATGCACGCCTGCATCGCGGCGCTGTCGCAGGGCATACCGGCCGTGGGCGCGGCCTACAGCGACAAGTTCGCGGGCGTGTTCGCGTCGGTCGGCGCCGGCGACAGGGTCGTGGACCTGCGCGCGCTGGACACGGAAGAGGCGTTGGCGAAAACCATGGCTCTGCTGGCGTCCGCGGACGCCGCCGCCGCGGACCTGAAGGCGGCGGTTGCCGCGGCGAAACGCAGGCTCGGCGAGGTGTTCGGCGCGTTGCTCGCCCCCGCGCCGGGCGGCGAGGCCGACATGGCGACCTCCGTCGCCGCCGGGGAGACTGTGGCGGGACACGACCGATGAACGCAGCGGACAGACGCCGGCTCAAGAGCCTCTCCCGGCTGCTGCCGACGCCTCTGCGCAACGTCGTCAAGCGCGCGTATCTCGACGCGCTTCACGCCTTCAACCGCGCGCGCTTTGTCAGGCTGGGGCGCCGCGCCTACATCGGCAAGGGATTCCGCCTGAACTGCCGCGCGCCCCACGCGGTGTGCCTCGGCGAGGACACCAACGTTGAAGACTGGAACGCCTGGGAGGCGCGCCGCGGCAGCATCCGCGTGGGGCGCGACTGCTGGATCGGGCTTTTCAACGTGATCATGGGCCCGGTGCGCATCGAAGACGGCGCCAGCACCGGCCAGTTCGTCTGCATCCTCGGTCCGCGCCACGCCCTGCGCGGCTACGACCGCGCCGCCGAAGGCGAAACGGTGATCGGGCGCAACGCCTGGATCAGCGCCGGCGCCGTAATCCAGTTCGGCGTGACCGTCGGCGAGAACGCCGTCGTATCGCCGGGCGCGGTCGTCACGCGCGACGTGCCCGCCAACGCCTGCGTGGCGGGCAACCCGGCGCGCGACATAACCAGGGTGTCCAACCTCGAAAACCTGATGCAGGACCGGGCGCGGAAAGCGCGGGAAGGCTCCGTTGCGGATCTATCGCAGAGTCAGTGAGTTTCTCTCGGGCCGCAGCCTGGCTTCCCGCGCCGCGCGCGGCACGCTGTGGATGAGCGCCGGCGGCGGCATCGAGCAGACGGCCCGGCTGCTGCGTAACCTCATCCTGGTGCGCATCCTGACGCCGGAGGATTTCGGCGTAATGGCCATCCTCGTGGCGACCAACGCCGCCTTCGAGTCGCTGACCGAAGTCGGCGTCCGGCAGGCCGTGATCCAGAATCCGCGCGGCGGGGAGCACGAGTTTCTCAACGCGGTCTGGTGGTTCTCCTGGCTGCGCGCGGCCTCGCTCTACGCGTTCGGCTTCGTCCTGGCGCCGTGGCTGGCCCGTTTCTACGCGGAGCCGGATCTCGCGCCCTACCTGCGCTACGTGTTCCTCTGGGTGCTGCTGCACGGCACGCTCAGCCCGAAGGCCTACCTGGCCCTGAAACGCATGCGCTACGCCGGGTGGGTCGCCATCACGCAGGGCGCCGCCGTCATCGGCGTGGCGACTTCGCTGCTGATGGTGCTGCGCGCGCCCGGCATAATGGCCCTGATGACCGGCTTTGTCGCGGAAGCGGCGGCGCTGAGCCTGATTTCGTATGCGCTCTACCCCTTCGCTCCGAACCTGCGGTTTGACCGCACTCTTGTCAGGCAGCTCACGAGATACGCGCGCGGCATGGCGGGCGTGCCCATACTGACCTTCCTGTTCATGCGCAGCGAGATCTTCGTCGTGGGCAAGATCTTCGCGCGCGACGTGCTGGGCCTCTACAACTGGGTCTCCAACCTCGCGCGCCTGCCGGTGCAGGCCGCCTCAAAGCTGCTGGCCCACCTGCTGCTGCCGGCCTTTTCGCAGATCCAGCAAGACCCGGCGCGCCTCAATCGCGCGATGATTCACATTACGGCCGTCTTCCTCGGCATGGGCACCACGGCCGCGGCCTTCTCCCTGCTGTACGGCCGCCCGTTCCTGCTGCTCGTGGCAGGCGCGCCGTACGGCGAACGGTACGCCGCCTTCAACGCTGTGCTGGCGCTTTCGGCGGGAACGGCCGTTCTGCGCATGCTGTCCGTGCCGGTCGCCAACGCCTTCTTCGCCCTGGCCCGGCCGGACATGCACCGCCGGTATGCGTTCATGCGCGCGGCCTTGCTGGTGATCACGATCTACCCCGCCACGCATTTCTTCGGACCGACGGGCGCGGCCGCCGCCGTGCTGCTTGTTTCCGCCCTGTCCGGAATCTTCCACTTCGCCACGCTCGCGCGCCTGACCGGCCTCTCGTTGCGCCGCCTCGCCGTCGAAACGACCGCCGGCCTTGCCCTGGCCGCGCCCGTGGTGGCGGTCTGGCTGCTCACGCGCGCGTGGACCGACGGCCGCCCGCTCCTGGCCCTCGCCGCCGGAGTGGCGGGCTGCGCGCTGAGCCTCGCGGCGGGCGCCTGGGTGTGGATCCGCCGCGTCGCCAGCCATCGCGCCTTCGCGGCGCCGGCTGCCGCCGGCCTGAACGGAGAGTAATGACGAACGGACCGGAAAGCGCGGGCCGTTTGCCCGATTTCCTGATCATCGGCGCCGCGAAGGGAGGCACCACGTCCCTCCAGCAATACCTCGCGCGCCACCCCGGTCTGTTCCTGTCCACGCCCAAGGAGCCGGAGTTCTTCAGCGACGACACGGTCTTCGCGCGGGGCGAAGCCTGGTACCGCGGCCTGTTCCGCGGCGCGCGGGAAGAGCAGCTCTGCGGCGAGGCCTCCACGACCTACACCCGCTGGCCGCACACGGCCGACGCCGCCGGCCGCATCGCGGCCCGGCTGCCCGGGGCGAAGCTGATCTACATCATGCGCCATCCCGTGGAGCGCGCCTATTCGCACTACGCCCACCGCATGCGCCGCCGCATCGCCATGACGTTCGAGGAAGCGCTGGAACGCGACGCCGTCTACGTGGACTGCAGCCTCTACATGAAACAGATCCGCCGCTACCTGCCCCGCTTCGGCCGCGATGCCTTTCTGTTCCTGCTTTCATCCGATCTCCGGCGCCGGACCGCGGAAACGCTTGCGCGCACGCAGGAATTCCTGGGCGTCGCCGCCGCGGACCTGATGCGGGGCGGCGACATCGATGCCAATCGCGGGAGCTCGGAATTCTATGTCCGCAGCCTGACCACCGAGCCGCTGAAACAGCTCCCGCTCGTTTCGCGCCTGGCCGGCGCATTGCCGCCTGCCGTCCGCGGACGCCTCTTCGAGGCGCTGCGAACCTCCCCCGTCGGACGCTGGCTGGACCGGCGCTATCGCCTGCCTCCCCTGCGTCCCGAAACGCGGCAGCGCCTGCTGGAACTCTTCCGCGAGCCCAACCGGGAACTGGCCGCATTCCTGGAACGCGACTTGTCGGAATGGGACCGCTGAAAGGTCCCGTACCCGGCGGCTCCCCGGATAGGGGTAGGGACCTCCGGGCGCGGGCAGGCCGGATGACGGCCCTGTCGATTGTATGCGCTTCCGCTCCGTAGTTGACGTCGCCGCGTGGCGCATGTGCGTCGGTTGCGGCGCCTGCGTTCCCGCCTGCGCCGAGGGCCGCGTCCGGCTGGTTGACGTCGTCGACGACGGACTTCGTCCGCTGGTTGACCATCCCGAGTCCTGCGGTTCCTGCCGCGATTGCCTGCGGGTCTGTCCGGGATGGGAGATCGACCATCGCGCGCTTCGGCGCGCGCCCGGCGCGGAGCGGTCCCTGCTGCGGACGTGCGGCCCCGTGCTGGAGGTATGGGAAGGTTACGCGTCCGATCCGGACATACGCCGCCAGGGCTCGTCCGGCGGCATGATCACGGCCCTGGCCCTGCACGCCGTCGAGCGCGGGGGCATGCACGGGACATTGCACATCGGCGCGGATGAGCGGCGGCCGCTTGCCAGCCGCGCGCATCTCAGCCGCACCCGCGGGGAGCTGCTCGCGCGCGCGGGCTCGCGGTACGCGCCCGCCGCGCCGTGCGTCGGCCTGACGCTTATCGCGGAGGCCCCGGCGCCCTGCGTTTTCGCGGGCAAGCCCTGCGACGTCACCGGGCTGGCCAGGAGCATCGCGTTGCGTCCCGGCCTGGGAAGAAAGGTCGGTCTGACGCTTTCGTTCTTCTGCGCCGGCACGCCCGCCACGCAAGGCACGCTGGACCTGCTCGCAAGGCGCGGCGTCAACCCGGAGTCCGTGGGCGCGCTGCGCTACCGCGGCGACGGCTGGCCCGGCATGTTCCGGGCCGACGCCGCCGGGGACGGCGCGCCGCTGGCCAGGCTGTCCTACGCGGAATCCTGGGGCTTTCTGCAGGCCTACCGCCCTTACCGCTGCTACCTGTGCCCCGACGGCACCGGCGAGGACGCCGACATCGCCTGCGGCGACCCCTGGTACCGCGCGCCGCGGGAGGGCGAGGCCGGCGCATCCCTGGTGCTGGTGCGCACCGAACGCGGACGCCGCGCGCTGGCCGCCGCGCGCGAGGCCGGATACGTGCGGGCCGAACGCGCGGCGCCGTCCCTCGTGACCGCCGCCCAGCGGCGGCTGCTCGAGAAGCGGCGCGCGCTCTGGGGCCGCCTCCTGACCATGCGCGCCCTCGGCGTGCCCGCCCCGCGCCTGCGCGGCTTCAGCCTGTTCGCCAACTGGCTGGGTCTGCCCGCGCGCGAGAAGCTCCGCTCAACCGCCGGCGCCGCCCGCCGCATCCTCTCGCGCGGCTACCGCGCGGCCGGCCAATCGCACATTCGTTGACTACGAGGAACATGGCGAGGACTTGAAGATTCTGAAGGAAACGAAACCCATTCCCATTGAGCACATCGCATGGGACTGCCTTTCAATCGAGGCGCAGGGGTACGGGGTGATTCAGAAGGTCGGCCCGCTGAAGACGGACAGCAAGCAGACGAAGCGCGACTTCTACAAAGGGTTTCTGGCAGCATACGAGAAGTACAGGCAGAAGGAGCACAGGAAGCATCAGAACTTTGCCAGACGATTCATCAAGGACCCGGACAGCATTGATTGGTGACAAGACAGGAGCCTGTCGAAGTGAGCCCTAAGAAGGAATTCGGAGACTTCCAAACTCCGCTGTCGCTGGCGCGACGGGTTGTGACACTTGTCAGGCAAGACGAGAGGCGTGTTGGGACAATCGTCGAGCCGACGTGTGGAGTTGGCGCATTCCTGCAGGCGACCGCCGAGGTTTTTGGCAAGTCACCCACCTACTGTGGATTTGACGTCAACGCGGAGTATGTGCAGGCGGCAAGTGCTGCCCTTGCCCGGATCGGACCACTGCAGGTCACTGTTCAACAGCGTGATTTCTACACCATCAACTGGCAGGAGTTCCTCCATGAGCAAGCCGAACCTCTGCTTATCATCGGGAATCCACCGTGGATCACAAACGCAGGAATGGGGGTCCTTGGCGGGAGCAACTTGCCCGAGAAAACTAACTTCCAGGGACACAGCGGCTTCGCTGCCAAGACAGGCAAGGCGAACTTCGATATCTCCGAATGGATGCTTATTCGGATCCTGGAGGCGCTTCAGGGAACGCGGGCAGCCATCGCCATGCTCTGCAAGACGGCGACGGCACGCAAGGTCTTACGGCACGCATGGGTCAACGGCCTTGACACGGGGCCATCTTCACTGCATCTGATCGACGCCGCCACAGAATTTGGGGTATCGGTGGACGCATGCCTGTTGTACACGCATACCGGGACCGGAGGGTCCGAATCCACGGCGACCGTCTATCGCACCATATCGTTCGATCAACCTTTGCAGACCTTTGGCCTGTTTGCCGGAGAGTTGGTTTCTGACATAGATGCCTACCGTGCCTTGCGCGATCTCGACGGCTTGGAGTACCGCAAATGGCGGTCCGGGGTGAAGCACGACGCGGCAGAGGTAATGGAGTTGACACGAGACAACGGCTCTTTCGTCAATGGTTTCGGAGAACAATGTGAACTGGAAGATGACTACACCTTTCCCTTGCTCAAGTCCTCTAATCTCGGTGCCAGGCAAATAGTCCTGGCGCTCCCGCGGCGACCTCGGGCCGGGGGCTTTGCCGGGCGTTTGGGTGGCGTCGGCGGCTTCTCCAGGGGACTATTTACCTGGCACCGGTTCTCGTTCTCTCATTTGACGATATGACGGATTCTGCGCTATTCTGTTGGTGTGTTTGGAGGAGACAATCATGACCACCGTAGCGGAAATAGAGAAAGCAGTGCGGGCTTTGCCGGAAGAACAGTTCGCGGCATTCTCCTCGTGGTTTGACGAGTACGAGGAGCAACGCTGGGACCAGCAGATCGAACGCGATCAGAAGACGGGACCGCTGCGTGACCTGATGGAGAAAGCCCGGGGCGATTTCGAGGCAGGCAGATGCACCCGCCTCTGAGTCACTTCACGAGTCCTGATTTCTGGTGCTTGTACGACCGTTTGCCCGCGGATGTACAACGCACCGCCGACAAGTACTTTGCGCTTCTCAAGTCCGACCCGAAACATCCTTCCCTCCATCTCAAGAAGATCGGCGACGCTTGGTCCGTAAGGGCCGGAATCCACTACCGTGCAGTCGGCATGGATGCCCCCAGCAAGGAAAGGGGCATCCTCTGGATTTGGATCGGCTCTCATGCCGAGTACGACGGGTTCATCAAACGGAGATGAGAGAACAAACGCCTGCAACACTACGGCGCGTTCCGCGCCGAGGTTGAGACGCACCGTTGGGGCACAGAGAGGAGACTGGGACATTGTGGAGCGAACTGAAATCGAAGTCCCTCGGGGAGTTCCTTGTCTCTCAGATTCGCGCTTGGTGGCGAGCACTCGACACACCAAATCCGTGGCCAGTCGAACTCGACACTGCCGTGCGCGCACCCGACGCCATACCCGTCTGTCACCGTTGCATGACGCCGTGCGATCTTCCTGTGTGGTTCTGCCCGTCCTGCGGCGCGGCAGTCGGGCCTTACAACAACGTCATGGAGTACATCAACATCTTCTCCGTCGGCGAAGCGCTCCGTTCCGGAGTCGGACCGGAAGCGCACTTCACCCCATTCCGAACCGTTGCCTACGTCTCAATCGGACTCGCCGAATACACCGTGTTCGCTCCGCTGTACTTCATCCGGCTCTATCGAAACTTCAAGAGACTGAACGGGGCACAGAATAATGACCCCAACAAAGCCTCGGAGGCGACTTCGGAACCCGCGCCGGGCGCGGGTTCGCAGAGAGGAATGAATGATGACTGCGACTGACGTTCTGGCAATCATCGGAGCAGTGACCGGCGTCATCGGGTCGATTACCGGCGTCTTCGCCCTCTTCCTTGATTGGCGCTCCTATCGGCGCGATCAACCGCACCTCAGAGAACCGTGCCGGGTAAATAGTCCCCTGTTCACAACCCGCACCCCACCAGTCGGTTCCGGCTAGTCAACCTATGGCAGCGCACCTTCCCGCGAAGATTTCCGCACTTTTTTCCGGAAGAATGGCGCCCTCGACTCTTTAGGGATAGTAGGGGGCCGTGTCGGTCCCTTGGAAAAGGCGGAGACAACCGGAATGAGGTCCTTCCGGGTTCAGTGTGGGTAGCCCCAACATATTGTGGTGCTCCCCCTGCGATCCTGTCGATTAAGCGAATCGGTTAAGGGTATCCGAGTAAGGGGGCGGTTAAGGGTGCGGCTAAGTGTACGATGAAGTGTGTCAGGCATCGCCACAACACCCACTTTCTACCCTTAACCGACCCGCTTACGCGCACGCTTAACCGACCCCCTCGTCTTGCGTCAACTCGTCTTGCCCGGCGCGCCCCGCTGTGCGATACTGCGCCCCATGGACTATGCCGCCGAAATTCGCGCGTTCGTGGTCGAGAACTTCCTGTTCGGCGACGACGGGGATCTGCGCGAGGACACGTCGTTCATGGAGAGCGGAATCATTGACTCCACCGGCATCCTTAACCTGATCGCTTTTCTGGAAGAGCGCTTCGGGGTCAGCGTCGCGGACGACGAGCTCGTCCCCGAGAACCTGGACAGCCTGGCCCGGGTCGCGCAATTCGTGGCGCGCAAGACTGCCGCGGCGGGCAGCGATTGACCCCCGGGGCGTTGCGCGACTCTGAAAGGCGGCCCGCGACCTTCCGCCTTGGCGG
>VGWJ01000091.1 GCA_016873635.1 Lentisphaerota bacterium
TGTTGTCAGGATGGAGGGAGGACCAAGAAGCGGCAGGCAGAGCGAGTGTTTCGGGGCGGGAACATGCCGGACGTTCAGGACGGCATGACCGCCGACGGCGGCCCAGCCGGAGGCGGCAAGAAAGAGGCGGCGGGAGGCAAGATCGGAGCAAGGGAAGCGGCCATGAGGAGCGAGCCGCCGCCGAGCGTCCGGGCGTTCAGCCCGGACGCCCGCCGACCGCCCCACGGCGGACGGCGGAAGCGCAGCACGCGGCCAGCGTGCGAGCACAAGCGCCGCGACCAAGCGGCGCACCTTGCCAAGCCCGGCGTTCAGCCGGGCGCGGAGTCTGGGAGCGGAGATGCTGGCGCAGTGTGTGCCGCGAGTCCGCGAGCAAGCATCGCACTGTGCCAGCATCGCAGCGAGGGGGAATCACCGTCGGACGCGGGACGACGGCAGCGGAGGCCCGGTCACGGGCCGGAGCGGTGGCACCGCCGACCACGCAGCGGAGCGGAACGCCGGGAGCGGCCAAGCACGGAGCGTGACGCCTTCGGCGGCGCGATCCGTGCCGGACGCGGACGGCGTGGAGCGGAGCGGGGCCGGGTACGACATCGCCAACCACGCCGGGACCGGGGCATATACCGCGAGCCGCGTCAGCGGCGAGCGTAGGACCGCCGACGACCGCGCCGACGACACGCGGCCAGGGATACGCCAGCGAGCCGCGTAGCGGCGAGCGTGGGGACTACCGCCCCACGCTCGACCAGGATCAGGACGACGACCACGACCGGGCGTCCGAACTACCGACTAACGCCGTATTGTTTCTCGAACCAGGTTCGGATATCAATAAGGAGCCTCGACCAGCCTTCGCTCGTCGCAGGGCTCCGAGCCACGCATGGCAAGCCGGCCGTTGGACGTATTCATGCACTGCGTGTATCTGATTCGAAGCGAATGCGCGCCGCTGCAGCGCTACATCGGATTGACGGATGACGCGCAGGTACGCCTGACCAGCCACAACTCCGGCGCGAATCCGCACACGTTGACGGCGGCCTATTCGGGCTGCAGGGGTTCGGCCCGCGCGGGCTCCGCGTCCGCGGCCGGCTTTTCGCCGCCCGCGGCCTCCTTCGGTTCCGCCTCCGCAGGCGTCAGAAGCTCCTGCAGCTTTTGCTCGTAGAGCCGCAGCGCGTCCTTCTCCAGCCTCTGACGAATCCTCTCCTTTTCCGCCATGCGGCCGGCCTGCTCCTTGCTCCGGTTGAGCAGCTTCTCCCGTTCCCGCTCCCGTTCCGCGTCCCTTTCCTTCTTCGCGTAGAGATCTTCTTCGAACTGGGTCGCCTTCGCTTTCGCCTTCTCCATGCTGTCGAACGTGCCCTTCATCCTTGCGGTCCGGTCGGGCACGGGCGGGAACGGCACCCGCGCGGTGGTCTCGCTCGTGCGCCATTCCTTCTCGGCCAGCGCCCGCGCCTTGAGACCCATGCGGCGCTCGGTTTCAACTTCCTTCATCAGGGTTTCGTACTTCTCGGCCGTCAGCGTCTCGAAACTCACTTCGCCCGAACGGGCGGTGAGCTCCACGACGTAATACCTGTCCATCGCGCTTGCCGCGCCGGACAGATACCAGGCCGCCGCAAACACCAGGATCAACACGCTCTGCTTCATGCTTCCGCCCTTTCTCTGCGCCTCCCCGCGACGCGCGCGCGGCGCAGCGTACGCCGTTGCGCGCTCAAATCCTCGACTCCCGCATTATCCCCCAAGCGCACGAACCGGGCAACCAGATTCCCGCACGCTGAGTAACGGGTCAGTTTCGCGCTTCGATCTTTTCGCGGCGCGCCGCTTGACACGGCCGCGGCGGCGCGGCGCTCGGCACGGTGGACTTCTACCTGGCCGACTACCGCTTCGCCACCAACGCCTCGATCGCCGCGCCGGCTTGCTTCTTGCTCAGTTCCGCCACTTCCGCCACACCTGCCACAATCTGACTCAGAGAGCGCATGTGGTTCAGCCATCTTTCTGACTCACTCCCGCGGAACTGAACGTGGCCATCTCGTTGTAGATCTTTACAGCGCCCTCGATGATCATCATGGCCAGTGCGGCCCCCGTGCCTTCGCCCAACCGCATGTCGAGGTCGAGAATCGGGCGAACGCCGAACGTTTCCATGACATGCCGGTGCCCCTTTTCCTGCGAGAGGTGGCTGAAGAACAGGTAGTCCTTGATATCAGGGCGCATCTGCACGGCGGTCAATGCTCCCGCGGTCGAGATGAAACCATCCACCACCACCGGCATTCGGCATGAGGCTGCGCCAATGACGAGGCCGCAGATGCCGGCAATTTCGAACCCGCCCAAGGCGGCCAGCGTGCTCATCGGATCGCTCAGCCGCGCCCTGTTGACTTCAAGCGCCTTCTTCACAATGAGAATTTTGTTCTGTAGCCCCTGATCGTCAATGCCCGTGCCGCGACCGGTGACGGATTCGACAGGACACTTCAGAAAGGCAGCGAACAGGGCCGTCGAGGGGGTCGTATTGGCGATGCCCATGTCGCCGGTGCCGATCATGCGGAAGCCCTTCGCATGGGCCGTGACCGCCAGTTCGATGCCTGCTTCCACCGCCCGGCGAGCATCGTCCACCGACATCGCCGGACCCTTGGCGATATTCGCGGTTCCACGCCGAATCTTGCGGCGGCACAGGCCGGGGGCGTTGTCCAGCGGGTCGTCCACGCCCATGTCCACGACCTCCAGTTCCGCGCCGGCGTGACGGACAAGCACGTTTACGGCAGCACCGCCGGCCAGCATGTTCCTGACCATTTGCGGGGTGACGGCCTTCGGGTACGCAGAGACACCTTCTTCGGCCACGCCGTGATCGCCGGCGAAACAGAAGATCTTCTTTGGCCCGAGCGCCGGCTTGGTGGTACCCGTTGCGAGGCAATAGCGCAGGGCGATTTCCTCCAGCCGGCCAAGGCTCTTCGGCGGCTTGGTGAGGTCGTCCAGATGCGCCTCAATGGCGGGCGTGAGGCCATGATCTATCGGAGCGATTGACTTGAGGGTTTGTTCGAGTTGACGCGGCATGATCCGACCCTTTCCTTTGTTCTCGGCCTGTCGGTCGGCCCAAACAAAAAGGGCTCCGGCAGGCCACAATTCTGGCCAACCGAAACCCTTTGCCATCGGATCTCGTTACCTCTCGGCGTTCAGCGCGTCTTCTGACTTCCGGATCAACCCGGGCGATGCCGTCTTCCCGATTGGATATGCCCATGCACTCCAACCAGTGACTGGATTGCTCCCCGCACCACCCGGTCCCCGGTCACAGCGGCGGGACCGTCACGGAGTTTCACCGTGTTCCGTTCTGCTGAACCCACATGTCGTTGCGGGCACAACCCGCAACGAATCGCATCACAAACGAGAACTGTGTATCAAGCTTCGCGGGCACCTGCAAGCATTTCAAGAAGCCGGCCCCGCGATCGAATCGTTTGGGCGCCATCAGTCACAATCCCCTTCGCCTGCAGACCGCGCGCCACTTCAAGCAACCAAGGGGACTGCAATCGGGCACCGCGAAGCGCCGCACGGTCCGCGAACACGTCCGTGACCGGTCCCTGACACCATGTCTGGCCGCCCACAAGGATGGCGGCGCCATCGGCCCATTCGTACGCCATGTCCATGTCATGAGTACTGATCACCAGTGTAGTGCCCTGCCGGTGAATGGTCTCCAGAACCTCCAGCACCTGTTCGGCGCCGGCGGGATCAACGCCGGCCGTGGGTTCGTCCAGGATAACCAACTCCGGTCGCATCGCCAGGACGCCGGCGATGGCGACCAGCTTGCGTTCGCCGTGGCTGAGTTCGTGCGTGGGCCGATCCCTGAAATGCTCGATCTGGAGCGAATGGAGGACGTCCGTTGCGCGCATCCTCGCTTCTTCGTGAGACAACCCGAGGTTCAGGGGGCCGAAGGCGATGTCCTGCATGACCGTTCCCGCCACCACCTGATCATCGGGTTCCTGGAAGACCATGCCGACCCTGCGTCGCCATTCCAGCAGATCCCGGCGAGCGTAGCTGACGGGGCGTCCTTGAACGCAAAGGGCGCCGCTTTGCGGACGGAGGATGCCGTTCAGGCAAAGGAAGAGCGTGGTCTTGCCCGACCCGTTGGCGCCCAGGACCGCCAGTTTGCTCCCGCGCTCCACCCGCAGGTCCAAGCCCATCAAAGCGTCTTTGCCACAGGGATAGCGGTAGCAGATCCCCTTGGCCTCTATGATGTAGTCACCCATCGAACCACCTCTGCACGGCAAGGCCGATTACGGCAACGACAAGCCATACCAGCACAACCGCCGCCATGACGGCACGGGATGGCTTGCACTCCAAGGGAAGCACCGGGATCTCCGGGCCGAACCCGCGCGCCGCCATGCCCATTTCCATGCCACGCGCGCGTTTCAAGGCGAACACAAGCAAGTTCGCGCCGATCAAGCCCGATGACCGGAACGTGCTTCGCACCGACGCATACCCCAGTCGGGCCTCGTGGGCGGTGTGCATCGCCGCCAGCCGCTCGATGAAGACGAACAGAAGGCGGTACACGACGAACATGATATCTACGATCACGGAGGGGACCCGCAACCGGCGCAACAACGGCAACCAATCCAACGCCGGAGTCGTCAGCCCCAGGAAACAGAGACAGGAGGCCGCGGCGACGGCGCGCCCCAGCAGCCGCGTCGCGCGCGCCATCTGGTCCGTGGCCAACCCGACATGAACGCCCTGCGCCCCGAACGACACGCTGAGCAGCAGCGACAAACTGCCCACGGCAATGAAGACCAGCGGTATCGCCAAGGTCCGAAGATAGACTCTGGGGGGTACCCTGGCGCCCCCCAGAGTCACGGCGGACACCACCGCCAGAACCACCAGCGACCCCGCCAACGGCAGGATCAGACTGAGCGCCAGCAAACCGCCGGCAAAGGCCGCCTTCTCGGCGGGATGTCGCGTTTGCCACCGGTTCGTGTAGGCGTAGCAGTCGATCAGGTGCATGATGGATTATGCGGCCTTCTGTCCGCGGCCCTTTCGAAGACCGAAATAGTACCCGATGAAGCCGGCGCCCAGCGCCGCCTGCAGCGCGAACAAGGCGCACTCGATCTCGCCGCTGGGCGGCTCGAAGATCGGCTTGAACCACGGTGTGTAGGACGGATTGATCTTTGTGATCGCCTCCTCCGCCTGTCCGTCCGCCCCCGCGAAGGTCTCGCCGTCGCCGGAGTTCCTATGAAGGAACAGGGGAACGGCAGCCAAGGCCAGCACCGCCACAATCAACCAGAGCGTTTGCTTCTTCATTGTTCGATGCCTCCCGCCGGCAGGATATCCAACGCGCGCAGCTCGTCGGCGCTATGGGCCTTCAACGCGTTCATGATGAGGACCGTCAGGAACCCTTCCGCCAGAGCCAGCGGAAGTTGCGTCAGGGCGAAGATCGACAGGAACTTGGCCAAGGCCCCGACGAATCCACCCTGGGGATCGGGGAACGCCCAGGCCAGTTGGCCCGCCGTGGTGACGTAGGTGAGCAGGTCGCCGGCCGCGGCTGCCAGGAAGACGGCTTTCCCCAGCGAAGCGCCGGCTCCCCGCATGGCGCGATAGACGCCATAGGCCACCCAGGGGCCGACCACCGCCATCGAGAACGTGTTCGCCCCCAGCGTTGTCAGCCCTCCGTGCGCCAGGAGGAGAGCCTGGAACAGAAGAACAATGCAGCCCAGCACCGACATGACGGATGGGCCGAAAAGGATCGCGCCCAACCCCGTTCCCGTGGGATGCGAGCAACTGCCGGTAACAGACGGCAGTTTCAGCGCCGAAAGCACGAACACAAAGGCTCCGGCGGCGCCCAATAACAGGCGCGCCGACGGCTTTTCCATGACAATCCGCTTTAACGATTTCGTGCCCGCCACCAGAAACGGCAGACTCGCCGCCCACCACCCAGCCGCATGCGCGACCGGCAGGAATCCTTCCATGATATGCATCTCAGTTCGCTCCTTTCATCTCATTCGACCCAAGACCAAATGCCCAGGTCATTCCAACCGTTGCCGTGAAGTCAGGCGCATCACCGGATATCTTCGATCCCCCGGCGATGTCCAGCGTCAGGTTTTCCGCCGGATTCCATCTGAAGCCCGTGTTGTATTGCACGACCGTGTCGGCTCCGCTGGACGTTTCCTGTTCGGCAAACACTTCGCCGACCCATTGGACCGTTTCCAGAACCTGGTAGTCGACCGCCATTCCGTAGTGCAGAATGTCGTCATCGGAACCGCCAATCCAGGAGTAGCCCACATTGAGGTGTACGCCCGCCTTCTCGCCAATGGATCGCGAGGCAATCCACGTGACATCATAGTCGGTCTTGCCGCTCCCGAGTTCCTTCTCATCGTCCGCTGTTGGGAACTTGACGGACGGCGCGATCGCGTGGCGCGCTCCCAGCGGGCAGGATTCCAGGAACTGCCACTTCGCACCTACCACGAGGTCGCAGAGGCTGTGCTCCCGGACGCATTCTTCCTCGCCCCTCTCCGCAAAACGTTCAGTCCGTTCCTCGAACTGACCGCCGAACCCGATGCCGATCTCTGCGCCGCGGAATGCCCCGTACGTCAGACCGAACGGAAAGTCCCAGTGTTTGCAGTCCGAATCATGCTCGTAGACGCCGCCCGCCTCGAACTCGAACTGTCCCCGATCCACCGGGTCCGCGTCATCAATCGCAAGCGGTCGCCCGGCATGCGCCGACGCTCCCGCGGTTACGAGGAGCATCGAGAGTGTGTATGCAATCTTTGTGTTCATTGTTCCTATTCCCTTCTCGTTGCCTTCTTTCGATCCGTCCGATTCCTTCTGCCGTTCGCACCTCCTTTCGTCAGCGTCGTGTTCGCGTCAGACGCACGCCACCATCGCGCCTTTTCCCCGCCGCGATGTTCCTCGCGAACGCCCAAAACAAACACGAACGAGAGTTCGAACTGCGCCGGCGGCAGGTAGAAGCCGCGATCCAACATGCCGTGGAAGAAGCGTCCATAGGCGCGCGTATCCGAGGTCTTGGCCTCGGCCAGGTTGCGCGGCGGTCCCGACCGGAAGAACGGAGTCAGCATGCTGCCGGTTTGCGCGGGATGGAACGGGATTCCCAGTTGCGAGGCAAGACTGTGCAACCCCTCAGCCAGGCGCCGAGCCATTCGCTCGATGCGTTCGTAGGGCGGATCCTGTCTCAGCAGCCTCAGGGTGGCCAGACCGGCGGCAAGCGCCACCGGATTGCCGCTCAACGTGCCGGCCTGATACACCGGCCCCAGCGGCGCCAGCTTGTCCATCACATCCGCTCGTCCGCCGAACGCGCCGATGGGCAAACCGCCGCCAATGATCTTGCCGATGCAGGTCAGGTCCGGCTTAATTCCGCAAAGCACGCCATAGGTCGTGGGCGCCAGACGGAAGCCGGTGATGACTTCGTCGAAAATGAGCAAAGCGCCGCACGCCGTGGCGGTGTCACGTAACGCCTGCAGGAATCCCGGATCGGGCATGACCAGACCCATGTTGCCGGCAATGGGTTCCACGATGATGGCGGCCAGATCCGTGCCGTGCGCCTCAACGGCCATTCGCACGGCCTCTGTGTCGTTATAGGAAGCGACCAGCACTTCAGCCGCCGCTTGCGGCGTTACGCCCGCCGAACTTGTGATGCCGCCCGTGAGCAATCCGCTGCCGGCGGAAACCAGCAAATAGTCGGCATGGCCGTGGTAACAGCCGTCGAACTTGAGGATCTTGTTCCGTCCCGTGAAGCCTCGCGCCAGACGAATGGCGGACATGACGGCTTCGGTCCCGGAATTGACCAATCGGACCTTCTCCATGGAAGGCACTAACTCGCAGAGCAGTTCGGCAAATTCGACCTCTGCCGGCGCACAGGCGCCGAACGACATGCCGTTGGCCGCCGCTCGTTGGACGGCTTCAACAACTTCAGGGTGCGCATGGCCCAGAATCAACGGGCCCCATGAACCGCAGAAGTCCACGAGGTTCTGGCCATCGGCAGTCGTCAGCGAGGCCCCTTGCGCCGACGCCATATACACCGGAGTGCCGCCGACCGAACGAAAGGCCCGCACCGGGCTATTGACCCCGCCGGGAATCACACGGCAACCGCGTTCGAAGAAGAAGGTGGAAGGTGGGAGGTGGGAGGTGTTAGGTGGGAGGGGGGAGGTGGGAGGTGTTAGGTGGGAGGTGATAGGTGGGAGGGGGGAGGTG
>VGWJ01000092.1 GCA_016873635.1 Lentisphaerota bacterium
GGTTGTCGGTTGTCGTGGGAACCTCGTAGGCCAAGACCTGGGAGAGGCCGAAGACAACGGCCAGTAGCGCGGCCCCGTCCCCGGGGCCAGCGCAGCGCCCGCCCTCGGCCCGGGACGGGCCGGGGCGACCGGGACAGCCCGGGGCGCGTCGCGTAGCGCGGCCCCGTCCTCGGGGCCAGCGCCGTGCGACGGAGGCGCAAAACAATTCGTCTGTCCCTGGCCGATCCAGGACCACGGGACTTCAGGACCACTCGTGCACCGTAGTCGCGCGCCAGGCCGTAGCCCGCAGGGCGAAGGCTGGTCGCCGTGGTCGTCCACCGAAAGAAAATGGGCCGGATCGAGTAAGCGGGTCGGTTAAGGGTATCCGACCTGCCCGCAATGCTACGCCCGCCAGCAACGCTTCGCGTAGCGATGCGGGCTGGCATAGCGTTGCAGGCGGGGTAAGTCGCTCGGTTAAGGGTGCGTTTAAGTGTCCGAGGAAGTGTAAGCAGCGCGCGAAACTCACGCTTAATCGTGCACTTCGTCGCATTCTTAGCCGACACACTTACTTTCGGATACGCCTAATCGCCCGACTTAACCGGTCCTCGGTTCGTCATCGTCCTCGTCCTCGTAATCGTAACAGCTCCGGAAATCGAGGACGAGGACGAGGACGATTCGGAACCGTCGACGGCCGAGTCTTCTCTCCGTTCTCTTTCGGTGGACGACTACGGCGACGACTACGGATGACGATTATCGCCGTCGGCCTCCGTCCTCGGTCAGACGGGACAACCCGTCGCACGTCTCGGTAGCGCGGCCCCGTCCCCGGGGCCAGCGCTGGCCCGCCCTCGGCCCGGGACGGGCCGGGGCTACCAGGACAGCCCGGGGCGCACCCGCACCGCGTAGCGCGGCCCCGTCCCGGGGCCAGCGCTGCGCTACGGAGGCGCAAGACAATTCGTCTGTCCCTGGCCGATCCAGGCCACGGGACTTCAGGACTACTCGTGCACCGTAGTCGTCGCCGTGGTCGTCCACCGATCTTTCTCTTCTCTTTCGGTGGACGATAGCGCGCGACTACGGATGACGAGTGTCCTGAGGTCCCGAGGTCCTGAAGTCCTGAGGTCCTGAAGTCCTGAAGCGGGCAATTCGCGCCTGTCCCCATCGGCGAGAGCCATTCGTCTCGAGGTGTGACGAGATCATCAGCCGCACTTGCGCCGCCATCCGGTTTGCGCTAGCATGACGGCATGAGATTGACGCTCGAAAACCTGCCGCCGAGTTTGTGCGGCCAGGCCGACGCGATCCGTCAATGCCTCGAGGCTTTCGATCGGGTGATGCCGCTTCAGGCGGTGCTCCTCTTCGGGTCGCACGCCCGTGGGGACGCTCGCCTTGACAGTGACGTGGACCTTTGCCTGGTCAGCGAAGGCGCCGAGCGGCAACTCGAGGCCGCGGCGCGATTCCGGCGCGCCACGCGTGGCATACGCCCCAAACCCGCGTTTACGCTCGTGCCGATCGCTCCGTCGCGGTTGCGGGAAAAACAGGAACGAGGCGACCACTTCTTTCAGACTGTCCTGCGGGAGGGGGTGTCGCTTGGCTCGTAAGAAGGTAATCAAGGCGGAACTGATCCGCCGCGGATGGTTTCTGATCAAGACCCACGACCTGGTAAAACTGGTCGATGAACTGCACGAACGCGATCCGCAAACGGCTGACTTGTTCCAGCCCCTGTGCGAGGAATTGGCCGAGCGGTACTTTACCGACCGGTACCCCGGGTTTGATCTCGAAGACGAAGACTGGCCGAAACTGCGCCGACAGGTCGACGAGATTGCCGTGTTGCTCGATACGATCAAGCGTCGCGTCGGTCCTATTCCCTGACGTTCTCAAGGCGACAGGGGCCATTCGTCCCCCCATCGTCGCACTCTTAGCCGACACCCTTACTCGGTTACGCTTAGTCGCCCGACTTAACCGGTCCGTCGGGGAGCGCCGGTCCGCCCACGGCCCGGGGACGGGCCGGGGCTACCAGGACAGCCCGTCGCGCGTCTCAGTAGCGCGGCCCCGTCCCCGGGGCCAGCGCAGCGCGACCGAGGCGCAAAAACAACTCGTCTGTCCCTGGCCGATTCGGGAAAAGGAAAGAGAGGATTCTTACGCCGATGGGGAGGATGGGGGAGCAGAGCACGGCAGAGGACTGCCGTGGCTACAAAGAGGAGCGGAGCTCTTGTAGCCCCGGCAGTCCTCTGCCGGGTCCGTTCTTCTCTTCCCTACGCGATCGCCCTGTCATGCCGTTTCCGCACTTGGGAGTTGAGTGTTCGTGACGAATGTAGCGTAAACGACAAAGTGTGCGACGAAGCGTATCCGACAAAGTGTGCGACAAAGTGTACGACGAAGTGTCCGAACCGACCGGAGGCCACACTTTGCGGGTTCAATTCGCGCGGCAGGTCGCTCCAGAGTTGAGGGTCACCGTGCGTTCGACGGCGTCTGTGGCGACGACCACGCCAACGTCCTGGGTCACCATCGGCGTCAATCTTCACGCGCGATCTGTCATGGATGCAGATAACGCTCCACGGCGACAAGGAACAGATCGAAGTCGGCAAGTTGCCCCGCAAGGATCCGGTGCACCTCGTCGAGATCCATCTCCCAGTAGAAATGCACGATCCGGTTGCGGAACCGCGCCATGGCGCGCAGTTTGCCGGCCACGGCGGCGTCCACCACCTTGGCCTGCTCAAGGAGGTCGAACGTCTCCGCATAGCTCGCGGGCACGCCCAAGGCGTCCGCCGCGCAGATGTGAGTGCCTATCTCGATGCACGCCTCGATCGCCAGTTGCAGCGCATGCAGGACGGCATACTGCCGCTCCCGGTTCTGCTTGAAGGCCTCCGCAGTGATCTGTGACATGTCGCGGAGGTCTTTGACGTAGCGCCGAATGCGTCCACACCGCTCTCTCACAATTTCCGGGTCGGCCACCATTACACCGCCTCCAACACCTGCGCCCTTGAGACCTGAAACGCCCGATCCCGGACCGGCTGGAAATCGAGGTACCGCATCACCGTATCGGATTCAAACGCTTCACACGCCCGGGTGTTGCGGCAGATCACCCGCCGGCCGTCCCGAACCACGCGGTAGGCCAGCGACGGAGGGGCGCGGTTCAGGATGACGAGGTCAACACGGTCCGTGTGGAGCGCGCGGCACAAAGCATCTTCCAACTCGCCGCAGGTTTCGTTGCGGGCCGCAGGGTCGAGCAGCACCGCGATATCCACATCGCTCAAGGGGCCGGAACGCCCCGCGGCGCCGGATCCGAAGTGGTAGGCGGCCCACACGGACGGAAACCGCGCTGCCGTCTTCCGGATCGCGGCTTCGACCATGCCGATATCATGGCGCGTCGGGTTCATCTCGAGTGCCAGATTCGCACATCTCGCGAGCGCCGTCAACTTCAAGCCATGTCAACGTCAAGCCATGTCAAGAGGTAACGCCTCAGGTGTGAAAGAATTGACAACAACAAGAGCCGCTTGCAAAACAGGGTTTTGCAAGCGGAGTGTTCAGGTGTCAGGTTTCAGGTGTCAGGAGGAAACGCTTGCAACCACAAGATGTTGCGTCTTCCTGAAACCTGAAACACTGAAACCTGAAACCGGCGCTTGCAGTGGTTCTGCAAGCGCCTCACAAGATAGCGTCCCTTCGTGACGCTGCTACAGCAACGGTTTCTGTAGCCGTCGGACGCAGGCCGACGCGCACACTTAGTCGCACACTTCGTCGGATACGCTTAGTCGCCCGACTTAGCCGGTCCTCGGTTCGTCATCGTCAACCGTAATCGTCGCGCGTAATCGTCGGCCGAATCTTTCTCTTCTCTTTCGGTGGACGATAGCGGGCGACGAGAGCGGATGACGATTAAGAGATTCCCATCGAGCCCGTAGTCGTCGTCCGATCTTTCTCTTCTCTTTCGGTGGACGACTACGGCGACGACTACGGTGGACGATTATCGTCGTTGGCCTCCGTCCTCGGTTCGACGGGACGAGCCCTGGGCGCGTCCGCACCGCGTAGCGCGGCCCCTCTGCCTGCAACGCTATGCGTAGCATTGCGGGCAGACCTCAGTAGCGCGGCCCCGCCCGCCCGCATCGCTGCGCGAAGCGCCCGCCCGCATCGCTGCGCGAAGCGCTGCGGGCGAGGCTGCGGGCGGGTCTCGGGGCCAGCGCAGCGCCCGCCCTCGCCCCGGGACGGGCCGGGGCTACTTGCGGCACTGCCCCCCTGCGCGATCGCTCTGCATGCCGTTTCGCACTTGGGAGTTGGGTGTTGAGTGTTGGGTGTTGATGCCGTTCGACGAAGCGTAAACGACAAAGTGTGCGACCCGGCCTTCGCCCTTCGGGCTTCGGCGGGCAGGCAAAACCGGGCGACGAAGTGTCCGAACCGACTGCCCCGCACCTGACGCACAACCGGCGGCCTTCGCGCGAACGGCCGGATCGTTGCGGATCGAGGCGTCGGATCGCGGTTGATCCTACAGAGAGCAGTTCAGCCGCTCTGCGGCCGAACTGCTCTTTCCAGGTTGAACACGCAACAGGCGGACGCGAATCGTCAGGCGGATGTATTCATGCCCGGGATCTTCTCCCGACTTCCTGGATGATGAGAGGCCGCACGGAGACAATGCTGCACGCCAACAACTAGGCCGGAACGTGAATCTTCTCGTAGAGGAACTCGGGGGCAAGATCGGCGCCATTAGGCCAGCAGAGAGTGTGGAAATCAGGATGAATCGCGAAATCCTGAAACACCCGGATATCCAAAAGAGGTTCAAAGACCTCTCCGTGGAGTTCCGCCCTGAGATCGACGTTGCCTTCGGCGCCGTCGGCGAAGCGGACACGAATCACGTAGTCATGTCGATAGGACGCATCCACGACTTTCGGTATCATGGCTTCAGGCATGTCGAGAGTCTAGGGGTTCAGAGGACGTCACGCACACATCACAGCGGGCTACACACCTGTCCAGACAACTTCGAGAACGTCAGCAAGAGCGCGGTGAAGTGTGTAGCGGCTGGGACGTGGCCGCCAGCCTCAGCCAGCGCGGCAGGTCGGCGATGGCATACAGCGGGATGTTCAGAACGCGTCCGTCCTGTTTCAGGTTCAACAGGGTACTGCGCGCCAGCAAAGGGGGATGGAACTGATCGGCGAAGGACTTCAGACTCTTGCTCTTTGGGTTGACGCCGGCTTTCACCTCCAAGGGGTAAACCGCACCGCCGAACTCGCACAGGAAATCCACCTCCGCCTTGCCGCCGCGGCTTCGCCAGTAGTGCAGCGGAAGGCCGCCGTGCGCGGCCATCTGCTGGGCAACGTAGTTCTCCGCGAAGGCGCCCGTGTACCTCGAGGACAGGGCTTCGGGTCTTACGACCATCTCCGGGGGGGTGTCGGCCAGCGCGCCCAAGAGGCCAATATCCAGCGCATAGATCTTGAAACACCTGCGGTCCGCCTGTCCCTTGAGGGGTGGTGTTGCCGTCTCCACCGCAAACGACCGGTGAATCAGTCCCGTTGTTTCAAGCCAGATGATCGCATCTTCGTAGCCTCTGGAACGTGCGCTCGGGTGGAGGGCCGAGAAGACGAACTTCCTGTTCTCGCGCGCGAGATGAACGGGTATCGATTCCCAGATGAGGCTGAGTTTCGGCACGTCGTGGGGCGGCGCGTGCTTGGCAAAGTCCAGCGCGTACGCTTCGATGATGCTGCGCTGAACACGGCGCACGTCATCGAGGTTCTTGCCGTTGCAGTAACACTGAACCGCTTCCGGCATACCGCCGACGAAGTAGTACCGCCGCAGGAGCCCCAGCAAGTCCTGATGGAATGCCTCCGCCAGCGGCGCAAGCTCCTGCTTCTGCTCGAGCAGCCCCCGATACCGGACCTCGCCGATGGCCTCGAGGAACTCGGCAAAACTCATGGGATAAAGATCGAGAAAGTCCACCTTACCCACCGGGAAGGACCTGGCGCCCGATAGTGCAATGCCAAGCAGCGAGCCGGCCGCGGCAACGTGATACGGCGCCGCTTCCTCCTGAAAGTACTTGAGTGAACTGAGCGCGGCAGGCGAAGCCTGGACTTCATCGAAGACGATCAGGTCCGTCTCCGGTCGGACGTCCTGCCGGCCGTAGATCGACAACTCGGCGACAATACGAGCCGGGTCCAAGTCCCGCTGAAAGAATCCGTCCAGTTCCTTTCCCTTCTCGAAGTTGAAGTAGTGAACCTGACGGTATTGTGCGCGCCCGAACTCCTTAAGAATATACGTCTTGCCCGTCTGCCTTGCGCCGCGCAGCAAGAGAGGTTTCCGCCCGGGGGATTCTTTCCATGCCGCGAGATTTCTGAGAATATCCCTTTTCATGGCGAGCAGCATGGACCTTCTTGATGTACTTGTCAAGATGTTCGGGCGTATTATTGGCATAGGGTCACGGTGTACGGGCGAATAATGTGTGTTCTGGGCGATCAGGGACTCCCTTGGATGCATCAGAGGCCGGCGGGATGCCGGCGGGGACAGACACTGGCCTCCGGTCGGAGTCCGGAGAGTTTGAACAGAAGCTAACGAAGGAAACGAAGTGAGAAGGGAGCTCTCTCCGTAGCCGGTTCGTGCCCGTGTTCTCATGCGGACAAGTACAAGCCGGCTTTCAGCGCGGTGTTCAGCGGGCGCAACGCCGGAAGCGACAGACACCTCGCGCGCCACTACTATCCGCTCTATCTCGCTTCCAAGTTTCCGTTACCCGGGCGCGCGCGGGAATCCGCGGCACGCCATCCGGGGACCGACAGCGTTCACTGGTGAACCGTAAGCGTCGTCCGAACTTTCTCTTCTCTTTCGGTGGACGATAGCGGGCGACGATTACGGATGACGATTATCGTCGTCGGCCTCTGTTCTCGGTTCGACGGGACAGCCCGTCGCACGTCTCGGTAGCGCGGCCCCGTCTCGGGGCCAGCGCGGGTCGGCCCAGCCCGCCCTCGGCCCGGGGACGGGCCGGGGCTACTTGCGGCACTGCCACCACCCTGCGCGCTGTCCTGCTGCCGTTTCCGCACTTGGGAGTTGGGAGTTGAGTGTTGGGTGTTGGCCAGACGGAAAGGGAAGCCGGAACTGAACCACGGAGACACAGAGGCACGGAGAAGAAGGACACGGAGGCTCGACAAACGGGGGCCTGTCCCGCAGGCGCGGGACGAGTCCCCCGTTCTCTCGCGTACCGTATGGGAGACAGAGGAGACCGGATTCCATCTCCTCTTCCTCTCCAAACAACCGGCGAGCGAATGGCGACAGACCGCGCAGCGGGCTGGCGGCATTCGCGAGTCTCCGTGTCCTGGTCCGCTCCGTGTCTCCGTGCCTCCGTGGTGAATCCGAAAGGGAAGGCCAACCACGGCGTGCATGGTAGGCTCGCCAGCTCGCCACCATGACGCTGGACGTTGGTTCTCCGACGAAGCCGTGCGACGAAGTGTAAACGACAAAGTGTGCGACGAAGTGTACGAACCGACCGGAGGCCACACTTTGCGGGTTCTTTCCTCTATCCCCGTCCACGCGGGCGGAAGGGACGCACATGGCTTGCGCCTGCTCACTCGTCCACCGTAGTCGTCGCCGTGGTCGTCCACCGATCTTCCCTTTCTCTTTCGGTGGACGATAGCGGGCGACCCTCCTTCGCGCTTCGCGCTACGGCGGGCAGGCTGAGAGCGGATGACGATTAAGAGATTCCCGTATACACCAAAAGATAGGACGGAGCCCTAGACGATTTTTCTTGTATCGCTCGTCGCGCGCGGGGGAAAATAGCGCGCGTAAGGAAGAAATATCGCCCGCTCCTTGCGGGCCGCGGCGACCGGCGGAAACGCCGGCGCGGAACAGGACGACAGCGATGAGCAGGCCCGGAACGAAGGCGTCAGAAGCTGTGAAAAAGAGCGTCGGACGGCACGGAGGCCGTCCCTCCAGGTTCTCAATCATGCCGTTTTTCGAT
>VGWJ01000093.1 GCA_016873635.1 Lentisphaerota bacterium
TACGCCCGCGCCTGGGACAAGATCCTGATCAAGTGGCGCGACCGCTCCGCCATCAAGCAGGCTCTGGCTGAAGGCATGCCCCTGGAACAGTGGCGCCTGACGCTCAACGAAATGTACAACCTGAACCTGAGCAGACTTTCGCCGCAGTACGATCGGTTGCGCGCGCGCTGAGGACGTTTTGCGGGCGGCCGGCCCGATGGCTTCGCGGTACCGTGTCATGCCGACCCTGTGTCGGCAATGGCTCGCACCTCATTTGCCGTGTAATCGTCGTCGAGGACTATTCCGCGCGCGTCTTTGTGACCGTACACCTTGTGACGAAACGTCAGCAGGTGATCGTGCATTTCATGTAGGTGCGCTGGGATGTCTGTCTTTTCAAGCAACCCAACTCCTGCACATCGGCAGAATGGCCGACTATAGACAACGTAGATCGCCGTGACGGTTGCGGCGTACTCTGGCGTAGATTCTCGGATCACGCCGTTTATCAAGAGCGATGTGAGGGCCTCGACCATTTGGCATGAGGTCTCGGCATATGCGGTGAGCCAAGCTTCGCGCCTGACGTCGTAGTTCGCCGGGAGGGTAGGAGGCGGAAGGTAACTGTTATCGGTTTTCATTTCATTCCTCCCAACGCCCGGCGTGTCCGGCGGCGCGGAGCGACGTACGGATTACGCCGTGGTTCGCACTGTTATATGCGAAGTTTCCGCCTGACTTCGCGGAGTGGAGTGGTGGGCGCAGTGCGCTCGACGTTCTTGGCGGCGCGAAGGGCCTTGAGATCATCGTAGTCTTCAAGTTCCTCACGCACTCGGACGAACTCTTCGAACGGAAGGACTGCGAATGCCTCTTTCCCGTCACGCTTCAGTATGCTGGCGTGCATGGTAACCATAATCTGTCTCCTTCTCAGTTCCTGTATGCCTCTCGCCGGTGGCGGACACGATAGACCACAATACGGCGCTCTTCCTCAATCTCGAACAAAACGCGATAGTCACCCACCCGCAGCCGATACTCCGGCGTGGAGTTCGTCAGTCGCTTGACATCGCCTTTCAGCCCTTCAGCGAGATCCTCCAGCGCATCGGCGATTCTGGACCCCTGTTCTCTCGGAATCCGCCGAAGGTCTTTGCTGGCCCGTGGCTTTAGTTCGACCGTGTATCTCATGTCGATACTCTATCAGCCCCTTGGATCGGTGTCCATTCGTGCGGGCCGCCGCATCAGCGGCGGAGACCGGAGCGAGCTTGCTCGCGCAGGGCTCCGTCCGCTGCATGCGGTTGTTGGCCGGCGCGGAGCGCCGGACAGCAACCGCATGGTAATGCGGCGGCCCGTTGGCGCGGCGCGCAGCGCCGCGCCAACGCCGCAAATCTCGCGCGGCGAAGCCGTACCGCATTTGCTGGTTCGGCCTCCTTCCGGCTCACACGTAGCTGATGACAGGAGCGAGCCGCAGGGCCTTCACGCTGCGCCTGTGGAGCTTGAGTCGCTGGAGTTCTTGCATCGTGTCCGCCGTCATGTAGCTCTCGCCGCAGTTCGGGCAGACGATGACAGGGACATGGTCGATGACAACCATGTCTTCGCCCTTTCCGTAGGATCGAGACACGTGTTTGATACTCGCGCCGTCATGTCCGCAAACATCGCATTTCGTTTTCATGATGTCACTCCTCATAGTGTGTAGGCCGTCAGGAACACGACCTTGCCCGTCATGGCGATCTTCACGACTGTCTCCGCGCCGACGCCAGCAGTGGTTTGTCCCCGGACTCTGTACTTCCGCTCGCCTGTTGTCCGATCAACCTGGATCTCGGCGATCTCTCCGGTGAAGAGGACCGTTCGCTTCGCTCACTGAGGACGAGGACGATTTCGTCCCGTCATCCTTCCGTCTTTCCTTCCCGCAGAACGACACAAATCTCGGGCGGCGAAGCCGTACCGAATTTGATGGTTCGGGACTTCTTCCTCCCGTAGTCTATTGCTTGTTTGGGTACGGGTGGCAATATCCCGTCAGGATGAACCTGTCTCCAACCTTGTATTTCTGGGTCACCTTTTCATCCGCGTGGAAACCCTGCGAGTGGACGACATAGTTGAGGCCGTTCGTCTCCACACTGGCGGGTGTTGGTGCAACCAGATCTCTCTTCTCTATGAGGGCAATGCGGTAGTCCACCATCGTCACAAAACCTGCCGAAATCATCTCGGAACGGACGTCCCGCTCCGTGACGGCAACGACCTGCCCGTATGCCGTGAAGGGAGTCTGATATGCACGCTCATGCTCCGATAGCGTTCGGATCACCGAGCGATGGAACTCCGTGTTCATGTCCTGCAAGTCCTTCTGCGTTACGCAACCCGTGGCGAATAGGGCAACGAGAAGGCCTGCGATCAGTGTCCTCTGCATTTCATCTCTCCTTCCCGAACGGTTGAACTCACCGTTTCCGAACCCACCAGGGTGAGGAATACGGTAATGGTTCGGCAATTCAGTTGCTTGGCCTGGCATTCAGCCGAGTCCGCATTGCACCGTACATTCGAGCGAGCACCGCTTTGTCGTCTTCCTTCGACAGCAAGGACAATCCGCGCTGATATATGGCGTTCGCCCGATCCGGATCCTTGAGATTGACGATCGCAATGTCGATCATTTCGATATAGGGTTTCACCTCGTCTGGGTGTTCTTCCGCAATCTTCTCAAACCCGGCCATCGCCTCCTCGTACAATCCCTTTGCACGCTTGGATTGGGGTATGCTGTACGCCGGCTGTGGGCGGTCATAGTGCCGGCTCGGATAGAACATGTTTCCACTGGGCTCAGCGATGAGTCGAGCAATGGGGGGCGCAATGATGGTTGCACCAGCCACGAGACACGCCATCCCGAAAAGCAATCGTGGGGTTGCGGCCCATCCGCCACTGGCGGTGGCCAGCAACCACCACCCGAGCGTTCCTATGGCAATTGTGGGAAGCATCCGCCACAAGAGGGATGTCGTAATGTCTCTGTAGTTGTTCATTCTTTTCGCCGAACGCCGACGCTGAGCATTTTCCAAAGGCCGTCCGCGGCCTTTGGAAATATGCTCCGGCGTCATGTTCTGCCTGTCCCCGATCTGTGCTTCCAGTAGTCGAGATCGCGGTGGAGATGCATGACGGCGAGGATGAAGATGCCGTCGGTCTCGATACTGTACAGAACGCCATACGGGAAGCGATGAACCAGGCAGCGGCGGACCGCGTCTTCGATCTCCGGCCATAAGGTCGGGTAGTCGATGGCGTTTCGGATCGTGGCGTAGACCTCGCGCGAGAAGTCGATGCCAAGACCGGGGTCGCACTCTTCGTAGTACGCGACCGCCTCGACAAACTCCTCATCCGCTTCAGGATGGAAGTCGAAGGTCATACGGCGAATCGCTGGCGTATCTTGGCGAAGACCTCTTCTCCGGGGATCGGGTTGACACGCCCGGACCGAAGTTCCTCAAGTCGCCGTTTGGCGACGGCTGCCCATTTCCGATCGATCTCGGGGTCCGGGGGATTGAGAGACCGAAGCAGAGAGTCAACAACAACCGTTCGCTCCTCAACAGGGAGCGACTCCGCCTCGTGTATGATCTCGGCTGTGCTTGGCATTGTCCACCTCATCTTTGATTTTGGGGGAACTGTACCACGTCCGCAGTTCCCCTGCCAATCTCGAAGGCAGAACATGCGCATTGTAGACAGACATTTCGGAAATGCCGATCTGTGTTGTTTCGGAAATGCCACTGCCGGACGCGCAAGACTTACCGGCCTGCTGGGGCCGGCAGTGGGCACCCCTCTTGGATGAAAATCTACCGGCCGGCGAAACCTACGGCAAGAGGAAAGAAGACCATGTCCATCCACCGCAGCCGGCACAGCTCCCCCACCTTCAGCCCGCAGCCATACAACAGCCCGATCAGAAGCCGGTCCCGCACCGACTCCGCCGCCTGCACCAGCCGCCCGGCCTCGTCCAGGTTCAACACCACCGGCAGCCGCTCCCCGCGTTTGGGCGTCCGCAACCGGCGGGTAACGGTCATGCCGCCCAGTTTGTCGAACGCCGTGCGCAGCACCGAGGTGCTTACCGAACTACGGGCAGCCGCTGGGGCCGCTTGGCGCGGACCACCTCGCCGAAGTCGCCGGGATCGCGTTTGAGCACATGAAGGAGGGTGGATGGTGGATGGTGGGAGGGTGGAAGACTCGGCGGCGGGGAGAGAGAGGCGGGGGATTGGCCACAAAAAGCACAAGGAGCACGGAATGGAGAGACAGCGATAGAAACCGATCCCCCATGACGGCCCCCGTGTTGGCGTGCACATTGCCCAGACCGCCCGGGTCATCGCGAGAGGAAGATATTCCGATACGAGAGGCGTCAGTCGCGCGGGGACGGTCCAGCCGAGAATCGGCCGGGGCGCGGGCGCCGCTACGGCACGATCACGACCTTCAGCGCGCCGCTGGCGGGGTCGCTTTGCGTGGCGAAGGCCTTGTTGAAATCGGCCAGCGGGAACTTGTGCGTCACGAGGCGGTCGGCGAATACCTTGCCCTCCACCACCAGGTCGCGCGCCGCGAGGTAGGCGTCAATCGCCGAACTGTTCGCGCCGTGCACGTTCAGCTCGCGGTAGTGGATGGCGTTCAGGTCGATGCGGTCCACGGGATCGGACTTGGGCATGCCCGCGAAGATCGAGAGATGCCCCGCGCGCGCCAGGAGGCCCATGCCCACCGTCACCAGCGCCTTGACCGACGCCGCCACGACCACCGCATCCACGCCGCGTCCGCCGGTATGCTCTTTCACCCAGTCCGCCGGATCGGTCTGCCGGCTGTTGACCAGGTTGTCGAACGGCAGCCCCAGACGGCGCAGGAGGTCGAGCCGCTCCGGCGACACGTCCATGATCGTCACGCACCGCGCCCCGCGCGCCTTGGCAACCAGGCCGTTGAGCACGCCGATGATGCCGCCGCCGAAAATGACCACGTGTTCCAGCGTCTCCATGGGGATGTAGGCCATCCCGTTTACGCAGCAGCTTAAAGGCTCGATCAGCGTGCCCTGCTCGGCGGGCAGGTCGTCGGGTATCGCGATCAGGCAGCCCTGGTCCACCGCCACCTTGGGCATGATCATGTACTCGGCGAAACCGCCGTTGTACTGGTACCCCATGGCCGTGAACCCCGCCTCGCACAGGTTCTCGCGGTGCCGGGCGCACATGGAGCAGCGGCCGCAGCCGATCACGGTCTGGACGATGTAGCGGCGGCCCTCGGCGACGCCCTTCACGCCCGCGCCCAGCGCCGCGGCGCGGCCCGTGATCTCGTGGCCCACAATCGGCACGTCCACGTGCTTCTCGCCCGTGAGCACGCGCTGGTCCGTGCCGCACAGCGCGCAGGCTTCGACCTTCAGCAACACCTCGCCCGGCCCCGGCCGCGGCGTGGGCACTTCCTCGACGACGACAACTCCGGGTTTCCTGATGACGGCTGCCTTCATGCGTGTTTCTCCCATCCCGGCGCACGGCGCCGCAGTGCGGTTTCAGATTTCACTTCCTGGATCAGACGCGTCCGGTTGTCTTCCTGAAACCCGACACCTGAAACCTTTTCCCTATCCCCTCGACTTCCCGCCCGACACGTTCAGAACCGTTCCGTGCACGTACGAGGCGCGGTCGGAGGCGAGAAAGCATACGGCGTCGGCCACTTCCCGCAAACGTCCGGGGCGACCCAGCGGAATCGAGACCTGCTCGTACTTGGCGCGGAACTGCTCGACGGTCAGCCCGCGCGTGTAGGCGACGGCGCGCTCGTATTCCGGCGAGCGCAATGCGGTGGCTTCGAGGATCCCCGGCGCCAGGCCGACCACGCGGATGCCGTGCCTGCCGAGCTCCTTGGCCCAGGAGCGGGTGACCGAATAGCCGGCCGCCTTGGTTGCGGCATACACGCTCTGGCCCTCCGAGCCCTCCAGGCCGGATTCCGACGACATATTCACGATCACGCCGCCGCGACGACCGCGAATCATCTCCCGCGCCACGGCTTGCGCGCAGAGGAAGAAGCCCTTCACGTTCACGGCCATCATCCTGTCGAAAATGGCCTCGGTCAGCTCCTCCCTGCCCGCCGGATCCACGATCAGGCGCGGGATGAGAATGCCCGCGTTGTTCACGAGAATATCCACCCCGCCGCAGGCCTTCACGGTCTGCGACACCATGGCCTCGACGCTGTCCCTGCGTGTCACGTCCACCTTCACGAACAGCGCCTGTCCGCCGTGCGCCTTGAGTTCGTCGGCCAGCTCGGCACCGGCCTTTTCGTCCACGTCGGCTACGACCGTGCGCGCCCCGTGGCTCGCCAGCGCCTCGCAGCACGCGCGGCCGATCCCCAGCGCCCCGCCCGTGACAATCGCCGCCTTGCCTTCCAGTTGCAGCCAGCTCATGCCGATTCCTTTCGTGCCACGTCGCGGAACGACGCATAGGCCTTTTCCGCGCCGAGATCCTCCAGGCGCCGCGCCCCCGCGACGTCCAGCGGGGGCAGTCCGCCCACGGCCTCGAAAAACGCGTTGCGCGCCTCGAGTTCCGGGAACTCGCGGCGCGCCTTGTCCCCGGCGTAGGAGAACCCGGCGTAGCGCAGAAGCAGGGCATGGCCCACCATGATCCGCGCGCCGCGCAGGAATACCTCCCGGTGCGGACGCAGGGCCTCGCCGTCCAGGTCGTCGACGAAGGGCAGGCCCAGCCGGTTCATCTCGGTGCCGATATTGATCGGCTGCCTCATGGCGTCGGCCACGGCGACGATCTCGGCCAGCTTCCCGCGCTTCAGGTCGCGCGCCGCGGCGTCGCCGATGTTCCAGTTACGGTCCGGAATGATGTTCAGCGCCACGGCGCCCTTGTCGCGCATGCACTCCAGCAGGGCGCGGGCGTCCTTCTCGCCGCCGCTGGTTCCGTCCAGCCAAGTCGTCATCGGGATCGCGTCGCACGCGCGGACCCAGGCCGTGAACTCCTCCACGGGCGGAAAGGTGCCGGCCGAAGGCGCCTCGTAACCGATGCCGCCGCGCTTGACCAGCCGGGCGCGCACGGCCTCTTCCATCGCCGGCTGGTCAGCCAGCAGTTCCACGATTTCTTCGAAGGGCTTGCGCAGCACGTCCGCCCAGAAGCGGGCGTCTTTGTCCGGATGCTCGAAGACATCCCGCGATTTGCGGATGTAGGCCAGCACGATATGCCGCTCCGTCGCGCCGCCCGCGGGCGTAAGGGGAAGGACGTCGTGCTGGTAGTCCACGGCGATCGCCGGCAGGGCGGCGTTTACGCGCAGCACGAGGGCTTCATTGCGCCGGCGCGCCCGCTGCTTGTAGCCGTCCATCTCGCGGCCCTGCGGGGTGTCGGCGGCCGGCCGGCAGCCAAACCCCGCGCCCATGATGTACGTGACGCCTTGTTCGCCCGGCGAATTGATGTCCACGCCCGCGTACTCTTTAAGGTAAGCGCGCGTCTCCACGTTCACGGTGGTCCGCTGGCGCGTGCGCAGACCCGCGTCGTGGAACTCCTCCAGGCCGTCCAGCACGTCGAAATCGCACAGGCCCGCGGCGTACAGCCCGGCCTTGCCGGTTTCCCACGCGATACGGGAAGGCGAGAATCCCCGCGCGTTGTAGCTGAAAAACGAATGGCAGTGCATGTTCACGTTCGTTCCCGCCGGCCGCAGTGCGCCGGCGTGATCCCGCAGAAGCGCCGCCAGCGCGCGGCTCCGCTCCGCCGCGTCGAACGCGTTCAGTCGCCCTTCCAGTGTCTGCAGTGAAGACATGCGCCCCATTATGCAAAAACCCGCCCGCCCGGCAATCGGCAATTGGGGATACCCGCTTCGGTAACATTTTATTCTGGCGCAACGGGAGAAGGCGCCGGAAAATCGAATCGGATGTTCCGCGGCAAGGCCGACGCGCTGCGCGCGCATTTGGGAGCGATCCGCCTGGCGGTCAACACAGGCAGAGAGCTT
>VGWJ01000094.1 GCA_016873635.1 Lentisphaerota bacterium
ATCACTTCCGCGGTGATTCCCGCAACAGTCTCCCACGACAATTCGGTGCCGCCGACTCCGTAATGACAACATTCCTCCCGGAGAGGAACGCCTGACCTGTGACCACAGTTCAAACATCTCGTACTTGGGAAATGCCAGGCTAGCACGATTGACATCGAGATGTAGCCTGCGCATCTCCTGATACACCCTTAACTCACGAAACGAGTTCAATGTGGCCATCTGTCATGCCCTTTCTCCCCACCTTCCACCATCCACCTTCCACCTTCATCCGCGGCCTGCTGTCCGCACCACGTCAAGCTGCTTCATGCGGCGCTGCGCATAGTCGAGGATATCTTCCACGTCGGTCTGCTGCCGCAGGTAGGCAACATATTCCCGCACGCTGTCCGCGGGCGTGCGCCTTGGCTCCCATCCCAACGCCCGCAGCGCGGTAATATCCGAGACAATGTGCCGCGTGTCGCCGTAGCGGTATTGGCCGGGCACAACGGGCTGTATGTCTTTCCCATATTCCCGCCGCACCATATCGGCAAACTCCAGCACCGTATAGGCGCGCCCGCCACCCACGTTGAACACGCGGTAGTCGGCCCGCGGTTCGTTGAGCGCCAGCAGGTTGGCGTCCACCACGTCGCGAATGTTCACGTAGTCGCGCGCCTGCCGGCCGTCCTCATAGACCACCGGCGCCTTGTCGAAGTGCATGTGCAGGCAGAAGATGCGGCACGCGCCGGAATAGGCGTTGTAGAACGACTGGCGCGGCCCCTGCACGATGGAATAGCGCATGGCGACCGTGGGAATGCCGTAGCGCCGGCCCAGGTTGATGGCGAGTTGCTCCTGACTGAGCTTGCTCAACCCGTACTGATTCTGAGGATTGCTCACCGTCTCCGGCGTGGGCAGGTATTGGGCCGGCCGGCCCTTTGCGTCGCGGATCTCCCACTCGCCCCGCGCGAGTTGCGCGGCCGGCCGGATGTCGGGCGTGAACAGGTTGCCGTCCGCGTCGCGGTACAAACCCTCGCCGGCTACCGCCTGCGACGAGGCGACCACCATCTTGCGCAGGGAGAGACTCTCTTCGACCGCAATCTCGTAGACCAGCGCCGTGCCAGCGGCGTTGACGTGGAAGAACGTGCTGAAATCCGGAAGGTAGTCCTGGTAGGCCGCAAAGTGAAAAACCGCGTCCACGCCCCGCATGGCGCGCGAAAGCGCCGCCTTGTCCCGTACATCGCCTTCAATGAACTCCGCCTCGGGTCGCACATAGGAAGGCTTTCCCTTGAGATGGACGGGCTTGCTCAGATTGTCGAATATCCGAACCGCATGCCCTTCCGCCAACAGCCGGTCCGCCGTGTGCGACCCGATGAATCCGGCGCCGCCGGTAACGAGAATCTTCATTGCCTGTCTCCTGCCTTGTTCCGAACCCACCCCGCCCCCGCCTTCGGCGGGGGCACCCCTCCCAGGAGGGGATCCGCCATTTACAGTCCACTCGCCCTCTCAGGATCCCCTCCTTGGAGGGGTGGCCCGAGTCCCCGAGGGCCGGGGTGGGTTCCCTCTCCCTCCCAAGATCCCCCTCCTTGGAGGGGTGGACGCGCGTCAGCGCGGCCGGGGTGGGTTCCCCTCCCCGCGCGCCCCCATCATCTTCTCCACCATCCCCAGGTACTTCTCGAACTTCGCGTGCCAGTCGAACGGCGCCGCCCAACGCGCCGCGTTGTCGGCCAGTCGCCGGTGCATGGTCTCATCCTCGAACAGCCGGGTCAGGCATTCCGCCAGTTTCTCCGGGACTGTAACCAGCCCGATCCCGTTCTTTTCGATTTCCCGGACGCACACCGGACCACTTCGATCCGACACTATTGTCGGCAACCCGCACGCGCCGTAGGCGAAGACCTTGCCCGGGAGCTGGTACCAGGACGCCATGTTCGGGTTCATTTCATAAAGGCAGAGCGCCGCGCCCATTCGCGTCATGATCTCCTCGAACCGCGCCGCGTCGGTAATCAGCCCGTGCCACTTCACCCGTTCCGCAATCCCCAGCGCGCCCGCCCTGCCGCGGAGCGCTTCCCCGACCGCCGGATCGGGCCCCTCCCCGATCACGTCCAGGCTGACGTCGTCGAAGCGCGACGCCAGCCCGGCCACGGCATCCAGGGCGAGGTCCAGCCGCGCGGGCCGGACAATGCCTCCCAGGTAGACAAGCCCGCGGCGTTTCCGCTCCTCCCATGGCACGCGCCGGATGCGCCGGCAGTTGTTGCCGTGCAGCGTCTCGAAGCACTTTTCCGGAGCCGCATACGGCTTGAGACGCAAGGCGTCGGGATAGGAATGCCAGATCGCCGTCGACCAGCGGTAGGCAAGCCGGTCCACGAGCCAGTAGGCGCGATTGAGCAGCGGATTCGAGAACCGCGCCGGATTGTAGTCAATGCTCACGTACACGACGCGCGCGCCGCGCCCGGCCGTCGCCAGGCGTGCCGCGACGCAGTCCAGATTGGAGTGCCCGACAAAAAGGTCAACCTCTCCGCGCCGGCGGAACACCGTCCACAGCGTGACGAAGAAACTCCGCACGTACAGCCCGGCCTGACTCCGGCACGGGTATCCCAGCCCGAGCGCCGACGCGAGCGTTCCGCGGCGGAAGGTTTCCAGCTTCGAGCGGCGGCCGGGGCCCGGCACGAGCGGGTGTTCGAGGTAGAAGAGGTCCTCGCCCTTCTCCCGCAGGTAGACGGCCAGCTCCTGGGCCACCCCCACCTTCCCGTCGCTGAACGTGGAGACAAACTTCACTTCGTGTTCCCATCCCCCGCAGCGCCCGGCGCCCCGCCCGCGCCGCCGCGCGCCGCCCACAGCGTGTAGTCCGCGCCCGCGTAGACCGCCTCGAACCGCGGCGGCAGTTCAAGGTCCCTGCCGACGGCGCCGTTCTCGACAAGGCAGTGCGTGACGCCGTACTTCCCAAGGAAATACGACAGCGGTTTCCTCAGTTGCGGGTTGAAGTCGCGGAAATCCGCGTTCTGCGCGTGCGCGAGCGCGCTGTCGGTCGACAGCACGCGGCACCCCGAGAAAAACGCGACAACTTCGGACGTACAAAGCGGAAAAACGGCCGCACGGGCATCCGGCCGCCTAGCCAGGATCTCGCACGCGGCCCGCACGTCGCCGCGATAGCTGCGCTCCCGGTCGCGCACCACGCCCCGCACCTGAATAAACACGATCTGCGCCACGATCGCGGCGCCAAGCGCGACGGTCAAGCCCGGGATCCATGATGCAAAAGGCGTCGCGCCGGCCATCGCGTCGCGCAGGGTCGGCCCTCCCGCGACAGCCACCGGAAAAGCCAGGTAGAACGAATAGCGCGGCCCGTCTCCCAGGAAGCGGAGCGGCTGCACGACAGATGTCGCAACAATCAGAACGGCGACCGCGGCAAACCAGAACCACAGCATGTGGTTGACCGCGCCGGGCAGCCGCGCCCGCGCCCCCAGCGCCGCAAACGCGGCCACAAGAACGATCCACGGGTCGGCGCCCAGAATCGTCACCGCCGGATTCGCCTTGGCCAGCGCCACCAGCCGTCCGGTGAACGAGCGGCTCTCGACGCTCCCGCGAGACTCCTTCGCCGCGGCGAAGGCCCGGCGGTGATACATGAGCACCGCCCACTGCCCGCGCAACACACGTTTGGCGACGCCCGGAAACAGAAGCACCGTCGCCGCGAGCGTCACCGGACCGGCCAGCGCAATGCCGCCCGCGCGCGCGAGCGCCGGAAGCGCAAGCAGCGCAAGCAGCAGGAGCGTCTGCGAAGCCATCTTGTGGGCCAGGTGCGCCATGATCCCGGCCGCGACCGCCAGCGCCGCCCAACCCCATCCGCCCGCATGGACAAACATCGTCGCGGACAGCAACGTCACGGACAGCAGCAGCGATCCCGGACTGCGCGCGGAAAGCTGGCTGTTCTCCAGGACCGTGATGGGCACCAGCGCGAACATGATCTGCGCCAGCGCGGCGGACGCCGTGTCGCCCGTCCACCACCGCACCAGCGCGAAGACGAGCGCGCCGTGCAGCGCCTCGACCGCGGGCGAAAGCATCGCCTGCAGAACGAGCCTGATCCGTCGCGGAAAGAGCGCCAGCAAAACGATCAGCAGCGGCGGGTAGTCGAAGGCGCCCGTGAAGAGGTAGTTGTCCATGGACGTCACCGGCAGGCGCCGGTTGGCGCGCACGAACTCCGCCGCCAGCATGTGCCGCCAGCAGTCAACTCCGAAAAAAGGATTCAGCGCCCGCGGCCAGGCCTGCAGCAGCACGTGCCCGGAAGCAATCAGCCCGCATGTAAGCCAGGCATTCATTCGCACGCGTCGTCGGGACGGCCGATGCCCGGCCGCCACCGGATCAGCTCCTGGAAGTACCGGAAATTCTCCTCGAAAAGTCGCAGGATCTCTTCCCGCGAAAGCTCGCCGGTGGCCACGAAAGCCTCGTACTCGCCCTGCCGGCCCTTGACCCAGCTCCGCTCGTCCGGCATGGCGTAGATCCTGATGTCGTACCTCTCCGGATGCGACCTGATCGGCGTGCCGACGTAGGGCGCGAAGATGTTGTACCCGAACTTGTCGGGCCGCGCCTCCTCCATCCAGCGCCGGGTCGCCGCCACGGTCGCGTGCGTTTCGCCCGGCAAGCCTATCATGATGAAGGCGTTGGAAAGGATGCCCACCTCCCTGCACCACCTCACGAGCTGCGTGTTCCGTTCGACCTTCGTCCGCTTGCACACCGCGTCGAGAATCTCCTGGGCGCCGCTCTCCACGCCGATGCCGATCTCAACGCAGCCGGCCCGCTTCATGGCCGCGAGCATTTCCCGCGTCGTCGCTTCCGCGCGCGCGTAGGCCCGCCACGCGATCCGCAGGGGCGCCAGGGCCTCGCACAGCTCGAACAGCCGTCGCGCATTCACCGTCAAGGTGTCGTCCAGGAACAGGAAATGCCTGAACCCGTACTTGTCCATGCATTCCCGGACCTCCCGGACGGCGCGTCCGACGCTGTGAAAACGCACGCCCCGCTCCCAGACGTCCTTCGAGCAGAATGCGCACGCGAACGGACAGCCCCGGCTGGTGATAAGCGTGGTCGCCCTCCCGCCGTCAATCGAATAGCCGTATTCCCTGATCGCAACGAGGTCTCGCGCCGGCAGCGGCAGCTCGTCCACGTCTTTCCAGTAAGGCTCGCGCACAAGGCCCCCGATCCCCTCCAGGCAGATCCGCGCAATGGCGCGTTCCCCCTCCCCCGCCACGACGGCGTCGAAACCGTCGCTCAGGCAGCTTTGCGGATCGGACGACGGATGGGCGCCGCCCACAACCACGCGCGCGGCGGGACTCACTCGCCGCACAATGCCCAGGACGCGCTTCGCCCACGGGTACTGCGGCGTGGTCGCCGTCAGCCCGAAGACGTCGGCCCGCAGCCCGGACATCGCCTCCTCAAGCGCGCCCTCGCTGCCGGCCAGGTCGCGAACCGCCACGTCGATTCCCGCCTCGCGCGCGGCCGCGGCCACGTACAGGATGCCGAGCGGCGGAAAGGCGCGGGGGTCTATCAGAAAAGGGCTCGGAGGATTGAGCAGTATGAGCTTCATCTGCGACGACGGCCGCCGGACCGGCCGCGCTTCACTTGCCGGCCCGCGCAGGCGTCCGCCTGCCCTCGGACCGCACGGGCGTCACGCGGCCCCCGTTCTTCAGCGACTCCTCAACCGCGCAGAGCACGGCCACCACGCGCATCCCGTCTTCCGCGGTCACGAAGGGCGGCTTGCGCGTGCGGACCGACCGCAGGAAATCCTTGCACACGTCCGCGAGCGGCTCCCGGGCCGCGATCTTCGGGCTGATGATGTCGCCGTCGCGCAGCGCGAACAGGAATTCCCCGAAGTTGTCGCCCCCCGCCACGTTCGCGCTGATGCCCTTCTTGTAGAGCTTGACCCGTTCCATCGCGTTGAGGTCGTCGAACACGGCGCGCGCGCGGCTCCCCACGACCTCGATCAGCCGCTCCTTGTTCGAGTCCGCCCACGAGACGTGGATGTGCGCCAGTATGCCGCGCGGATAGCGCAGCGTGATGAAGGCCACGTCCTCCTTCCCGGAACGCAGGTAGCAGCCGCCGTCGGCCGTGACCGAAACGGGCGGCGCGCCGACAAGGAAGTTGAAGATGGACACGTCGTGCGGCGCCAGGTCCCAGACCGCGTTCACGTCGGGACGTATCAGCCCCAGGTGCGTGCGCGTGGCTTTCATGTAGTAGATGTCGCCGCAC
This sequence comes from Lentisphaerota bacterium, assembly GCA_016873635.1. Taxonomy (GTDB): domain Bacteria; phylum Verrucomicrobiota; class Kiritimatiellia; order UBA8416; family VGWJ01; genus VGWJ01. The sequence goes on from VGWJ01000094.1 coordinate 6,205, forward strand.
ATTCCGCGCGAAACAATCTGCCCGAGCTTGCGGACGGCGGGATTGTACAGGAAGGTGTGTCCCACCAGCAGGACGCGGGACTCCGCCGCCGCCAGTTCCATGAGCTTCCGCGCTTCCGCCGTGCGCAGCGTCAGCGGCTTCTCGGCCAGCACGTCCAGTCCGCGCTTCAGGCACGCGGCCGTGAGCTCGTAGTGCGTGGCCGCGGGCGTGGCAATGACGGCCATCTTCGCGTCGCTCCGCTCCAGGAATTCCTCCAGGCGCTGCGCCGTGCCCACGGCGCCGTAGCGGCGCCTCAGCCCCGCCAGCGCCTGCGCGCTGCTGTCCACGGCGACGACACGGTCCGCGCCCAGCAGCGCCGAGAAAATCCGTACATAGTTTCCGCCCCAGTGCCCGCAACCGATCACCCCTAACGTCGACATGCCCGATGCCCTCCTCGTGCCCGATGCGTCAATCCCGTTCGACCAGGTCGCCGCCCGACCAGACATAGCGCCGGGCGCAGGCGGGGCAGGCCTGGGCCCCGTTGTCCCCCTCGCGCAGCGTCTGGCCGCAGCGGCAGACGTGCCCGGCCACCCGCGCCGGGCAGCCGACCGCAAGCGCATGGGCCGGAACCGCGCGCGTCACCACCGCCCCCGCGCCGACCATCGCGTACATCCCGATTTCGACTCCGCACATGATCGTGGCATTGGCCCCGATGCTCGCGCCCCGGCGCACCGTCACGCCTTCCAGCCAATCCTTGCCGTCGTAACGCGCGCCGGCCGCTTCCGCGCGCGGCGATCGCGGGTGGCGGTCGTTCGTGAATACCGCCGAAGGGCCGACGAAGACGTCGTCCTCGATCGTCACGCCTTCCCAGACCTGCACGTTGTTCTTGAGCGTCACGTTGTCGCCCACCGCGGCTCCCCGCTCCACGAACACGTGTTCCCCGAGATTGCAGTTCCTCCCCACGCGGGCGCCCTCCATCACGTGCGCGAAGGCCCACACGCGCGTGCCTTCCCCCACCTCGCGGCTTTCCACCAGCGCCGTGGGATGGGCCCAATGGCCCGCGCCCCTCCCCGCCCCCTTTGCCGCCTCTGCCGTCACGCTCCCGTCCTCTCTCGCTCCGCGGTCCGCGGTCCGCGGTCTTCTCTAGCGCGGATTATTGATGAACGATCCGGACGATCCGTGAATTCGGCCGCCCTGGCGCTCCTCCAGCCTCCTCTTCGGAGCGGAATGTCTTCGACATTCCGTCGGAACGGCGCCCTTCGACTTCGCTCAGGGCAGGCAGCCGTTCCGCTCCGAGGCAAGGCAGCGCCAGCAGGGACGAAAGGAAGCTGCCGCTGCTGTTGTTCATGAATCCGCGCTAGCGCCGGTAGAATTCCCTGATCGCGTCCGCCACGCAGCGAATCTGCCCCTCGGTCAGTTCCGCGAACATGGGCAGCGATATGATCTCCTGCGCGGCCCTCTCGGCCACCGGGAAATCCCCCGCCTTGTAGCCCAAATGCCGGTAGGCCGGCATGAGATGAATAGGCGTGGGATAGTGCAGACCGCAGGAAACACCGCGCTCGTGCA
>VGWJ01000095.1 GCA_016873635.1 Lentisphaerota bacterium
CTTGGTGGGGGAGTAGCCATAGCCGCCGACCTTGGTCTTCAAGGGGAAGAGATCCACCCCCTGCTCACCGACTCCGTCAACGCCCTTCTGGTAAATCACGGCCTCGACCAGCCGGCGGACTTCGGGTAGGTTCTCCCCGCAACCCCAGAACGCCGTGCGCGGATTGAACGCGGTCGCGTCGTGCCGCGGGCCAAAGTACAAGGGCCGCTTCGTGTCCGTGTGCCGGCCATTGCCCTGGGTATAATCGGAGTGGCGGACCGGGGCCCAGTTGATCTGGTCCGCGGTCAGCCCCGCCGCCTGCAGTTCCTTCTCCGCATTACCGCCTTGCTTCAGCACCCGGACCGCCGCCTGAACCTTGCTGGGGTCGAGGGTGGCGGTCTTGTCAAAAATATCCTTCAGGTCGGCCGGTGCGGCGCCAATGAACTCCGCCGCTACGCCATGACAGGTAAAACTCCACTCCGCGCCCGGCCAGAGCTTGTTGCCCAGAAACACCTCCCCCGGAACGGGCAGCGAACACTGCAACTGCGCGCCCAGCGTCGTCTGTTCCAGCCAGCCGCGCGCCTTCAGCTTCTTGCGGATCTCGTCGTACACCGGCTTCCAGAAGGCGTACGCGCCGGCCAAGTCCTTCGGCGTCTCCAACGCCTCGAGTTTGCCGGTCGCCGGGTCGAGACAGGTCACTTTGGGGTAGCCCTTGGTGAAGTGGTTCAGCGCCAGAACCCGCGGCGTGCCGACCGCCTTCGCCACCATGTCCATGTAGCGGTCGAAGTTCGTGAAGTCATGCTTGAACGTGCCGTCCGGCTGTTTGATCCAGCGCACCAGCGATTCGGGATTGGCGCTCCCTCCACCCGTACCATCCTGGAAACCGATCACCAGATTCGCCTCCACATGGAGACAGTTCAGCTCGGCGGCCAGCGCCAGCGACTTGCCGACGAAGTCCAGATGCTTGTCGGAATAGGGCGGTACGCCGTAGTAGTTCATCACGCTCTCTTCCGATTGAAACAGGTAGTTCTGCGCGCAGTGGTCCCTGACGTTGGGCGCGGTCCAGGCTGAGACGTGGACCCGCAAGGGGACCTTCACCTCGGCCAGTCCCTCGGCGGAGAGGATCACCGCCCCCTCATAGACGCCGGCCGGAACGTCGCGCGGCACTTTCACCGTGAACCAGAGCGGGGCCACGGCCCGGCCCTTCAGTGCCGTATGGTCCGGGGTGAAATGGAAGAAACGGCGCGCAGTGCCCGAAAAAAGATCATTGTCTTTGGAACGATCCCACCCCGGAACCCCCTGGGCAACCGGAATCTCCGCGGGAATGGCGTCGAAAAGCCCATCGAACGTGTTGGGCGACAGCCAGGTCTTCTCCTGCGTAGCCACGACGGCGTAGCGAACGCGAATGGCGGAGGAGGGAATCTTGGCTGTGCCCGACGCTTGTGCCAGATCGGTCACGCTCGCCTCAAGCCCCTTGATCGGCTGGTCGGAGCCGACCATCAGCCGGCCGGAAAAGACCGTGTTGCGAGCGGCCCGGATCACGAGCGGCTGCAGCGGGTCCAGCGGATTGCCGTAATCGAAGACGCTGATCTTCTCCGACGTCGGGGCGTTCCACACCTGCACGCCTTCGGGCCGCGGCGGCTTCACGGCGCCCGCAGGGGAAAAGGCCAGGCGCGCGCTCAGCAGGCCGACGGTCGGCCAGGCCGCATAGCGAGACTCGTACTGGCTCGCGAGATTCCGGCCAAACACCTTGGCATTGACCGGGGCCGGGCGCGCCTCGATGGCGATGATATTCACCCCGGAGCGCAGAACCGCGGCCGGAATCGTCACGTTCGTGAGGCGGCGTTGCCGCATCTCCAAACGATCAGGGCTCTTCTCGTCACCGATCGTCAGCGGCTTGGCGTCCGGCTTCAGGAAGGCCTCTTCCGGGTAATCTTCGGCCGGCTCGCCCCAGTCGGAGGACTGGCCCGGCATGCTGCCGCGAGCCACTTCCTTGCCATTGACATAGACCACGACTCCGCCCCAGTAAGTCAGGGACAGGCGACAGTCTTTCACCCTTGCGGGATCCTTGACCTCGAAGCGGGTGCGGGCCAGGAGCAGTGCCGTATCGTAGACGTCGCCGCCCAGGCCCATTGTCTGGTTGGGCCCCTGCTGCGCGAAGATGGCCGGTTGCGGCAGCCGAAACCGCGGCCAGGCTCCGTCGTCCAAGGTCACCCCAGCCCAATCGGCCGGCGGCAGGAAGGAGGTCTTCCCACAGAAGCCGGAGGTCGAAGCGCCGCCGGCCGGCGGGTTCTGCTGTTGGGTGTGCCGACAGGCTGCTCCTCCATCACTGTCAATGCAGGCGCCCCCCCCGACCCAACCGCTGACCTGTCCGGCGAGCAGTTTGCCGTCTTTGGCGCGGATATGCTGCGGCCCTTCCACGCGGTAGATCCGCCACATCAGCGCGTCATCCAGCACCACGGTCTCGTCCGCCGCCGCGGCCGGTGCCGCCGGCTGCTTGGCGGGCGTGGCCGGCGCGTCGGCGGCAAAGCCGCCGCCCGCCCCCGCCAGCCAGAGGCCGGCCAGGGCCATGGCGATCAGGACTTGTCTCGTTGCGGTCTTCGTTCGGTTCATTTCGTTACGCCTCTCGAGACCCATCGAAACCCGTCGACTTTCTTTCTGAATACTGAACACTGGCCACTGAACACTTGCTTCCCCATTAGCCATCAACCATCCGCCATTCTCCTCACGGCAGCGGCACGAGCTGCTTCTTCCTCCCGCGCATCCGCAAACAGTGCGTGTACCCGGCATTCTTCGCCAGTTTCAGCGCCTGGTCAAAGTAGCGGCCGACATCCTGCGGCGCGTGCGCGTCCGACCCGAAACTGATGGGTATTCCCCGCTCGCGGGCCAGGGAAAGGATCTGCAGCGACGGATAGATCTGCTTGCAGGGGCGGACCAGGCCGGAGGTGTTGAGTTCGATCCCCATGCCCGCGGCGGCTATGCGGTCCAGGGCCGGCTGCACGATCTCCGGGATCAGCGACTCGCGCGGCCAGAACCCGGAGTGCTTGGTGGCGTCCAGGTGTGTGACGATGTCGAACAGCCGGGTGTCGGCCATCTGCCCGACCAGATCGAAATACTCCCGCCAGACCGCCGCCACATCCACCGTCTTCCACTTCTCCAGCGCGGCCCCGCTGTTGGTGAAGACCCACCCCCGGATGGCATGCACGGACCCCATCACCAGATCGAACGGTTGGGCCGGCAGCCAATCCCGGAAGAGGTCCGTGAACTCTGGCTCCGGCCAGAAGTCCGTTTCGATGCCGAACAGGACCGGCAGGCCGGCCGAAGCGCGGCACCGGGCTACCGCCTCCTGGTAAGCGGGAAAATCGCCCCGCCGCATGCACGGTCCGAACTTCTGGTCGTCCAAAGGGACGTGATCCGTGAAGCAGATCTCCGCCAACCCCTTGCGCACGGCTTCCGCGGCATACTCCTCCGGCTCGCCGTGGGCGTGACGACAAAACGGCGTGTGCAGGTGATAGTCAGCCATCATGAGTTGGTTCCATATCGCAAACTTCCTACGGCAACGACAGTTCGCGGCAGAACGGCCGGAACGGCAGCACCCGCGTATCGGAGAATGCTAATCCCATGTTTCCGGTTCTGACATCACCCGCCGGCAATAGCATTGATTCCGCAACGCTCAGCCACGTCCACTGGCTTGAATTTGCAACCTCGATTGTCAAGAATAGGCTTGCTTATGGAACACGCCTCTGCAAGTATGGCCCCATGAAACGCATCATAGACCAGTACTTGCGGGACTGGAAGCAGCGTCCCGACCGCAAGGCGCTTATGCTTCGCGGCGCCCGGCAGGTGGGCAAGACGTACGCCGTCCGCGCCTTTGGGAAGACCTATGACGAGTTCGCCGAAATCAATCTCGAATTGAACCCCGAATACGCCCGGGTATTCAAGGCGAATCTCGATCCGCGGCGCATTCTTCGCGAGTTGCGCCTGATGACCGGAAGACGTCTTCTGCCCGGTCAGTCGCTCCTGTTCATCGACGAGATCCAGCAGGAACCGCTGGCCGTGAGCGCGCTGCGCTACCTTCACGAGAACATGCCCGACATGCACGTGATCGCGGCCGGTTCCTTGTTGGAGTTCGCGCTGGATCGCGTCGGCCTTCCCGTGGGGCGCGTGGCGTCCCTGCACATGTACCCCATGACTTTTCTCGAGTTTCTGGTCGCGCGGGGGGAGCGACCGATCGCCGAACATCTTCTCGATGCCCCGCCGCCACTGTCCCTTGACGGACCCGTCCACGAGAAACTGCTGCGACTCGCGGGCGAATTCCTTGTTCTGGGCGGCCTGCCGGAAGTGGTTGCCGCCTGGATCGAACGCGAGGACCCGAACCGCTGCGGCGAGATCCTCGACATGCTCGCGACCGCCTACCGCCAGGACTTTCAGAAGTACGCCAAACGGCACCAGATCAAGTACGTGGATCTCGTCTTCAACGAAGTGCCTGCCAGAATGGGCCGGAAGTTCAAGTACGATGCGCTTCCCGGTTCCTGGAAAGCGCGCGAACTTGCACCGGCCCTCGACCTGCTGTGCAAAGCGTCCGTGGTGCACAGGGTCACGCACTCCGCCGGAAACGGCATTCCGCTCAAGGCCGAAAGCGACCCGGCCCGATTCAAAGCCTTGTTCTTTGACGTGGGCCTGGCGCAACGCATCATGGGCGCGGACATCAAGCCCTGGCTTCTGGATCCCGCCGGCACCATCAACAACGCCGGGCCGGTCGTCGAGGCGTTCATCGGTCAGGAGTTGCTGGCCTGCGGCCGCCCCTGGATCGCGCCGGAACTCTACTACTGGCACCGCGAGGCGCGCGCGAGCAATGCCGAAGTGGATTACCTGCTCCCGATCGGCAATGTCGTTGTGCCCGTTGAAGTCAAGAGCGGCGCCACTGGCCGACTGCGGAGTCTCCGCGCGTTTCTCGACGAGAAACGGGGCGCGGCTCCGTACGGCATCCGGTTTTGCGGCCAACCCGGTTCGGTTCACAACGATCTGCATTCCTATCCCATCTACGCCGTGCCCCACGTCCTGCGCAGCCAGATCCCGCGCGGTTGGTTCTGACGCGGACAAAAGACACGGCGGGCCGGCTTGCGCCTGACCCGCCTCGCCCTCCGAACACCGGCCTCTTTCAGTGTCCGGACACAGGTTGTACGTGTAAGAGTACGGCAAACACCATACTCGTACACTCGGGCCGCCGGCCAGGGGAGGGCCGGATGGAACAAAGACATGAGACTCGGCCTTCTCGTGCTCGTCCTCAGCGAAGCGGTCCTCGTCCTCGAAAGATCGAATCGAGGACGAGAACGAGGACGCCGACGAGGACGAGAACAGAGGGCAGGGCGGAAACATGCAACACGCAAGACCGTGTAAGAGCAGCGAGTAAGGGTGCGCGTGTAAGAGTGGCGCGTAAGGGCAAGACGTGAGAGTCGCGCAAAACACAGCGACCGCTCCACCGTGACCGGATCACACCCTTCTTCGGCAAGCCGGTCATCAAAGTCATTACCGGCCTGCGCCGGGCTGGAAAGAGCTGTCTGCTCCAGCAGACCGCGCCGCTGCTGGCGATCAATGATAACTATCCCAAGTACCTGATCACTCTGGACCGGCACTTCGGCAACGACATCCACGGCATTCATCGCCTGCATCTGCTCGATTTCCTTCTCCGCAAGGACGCGTGACATGGTCTGAGAGACTTCTCCAATCCCAATCTCAGCCAGATCAGGGCGAAAGAATAAGGCGAACGATCAGGGGTTCTCCGCCATCCGCCATCCCCCATCCGCCATTCCTCTCACTTCCCGCCCGCCTTGTACCGGATGATCACGATGCCGGAGCCGCCTTTGCCTCCGGCGGCGCTTTGCCCGCCGCCACCACCGCCACCGCGGCCATTCACGCCGTCCACGTACTCACTGCCCGATCCCCTGGCATTCCCCCCGCCGCCGTTTCCGCCCCGGCCGCCATACCGGTCCCCCCCGGCGCCGCCCCCACCAGCGTACATCACGCGATTGCCGGTGATCGTATTCGGAATTCCGTCGCCACCCCTGGCACGGTTTGGATTCGGGTCGTTGACCCCAAGTGCGGCGATCCCGTCCCCACCGGCGCCGCCACCCCCACCGCCGTAGTCACCGCCAGAACAGCCGCCGCCCGCAAACCCCTGGTTCGTCGTGCCGGCGCCACCGCTACCCCCCCACGCACCGCCGCCGCCCGAGGCACCGTTGCCGCCCGCGCCACGGCCCGCACCGGCCCCGCCGCCCTTGGCGATCGCGAACTCGCTGCCGGCATTTCCGAACACCGAGTCCTGCCCGTTGCATCCGGTCCCGCCGCCCGCGCCGACGATCACCGTGTACGCCGTCCCCGCCTTGAGCGTGACCGGTTGGCCGGGCGCCGAACCGGTTCCCGGCGTACCCCCGCCGGAAAAGCATCCGCGCACCGAGGTCAGCAAGCCGCCCGCGCCGCCGCCACCGGTTCCGTAGCCCCCGCTCCCCGTTGCGCCGCCGCCGCCCCCGCCGACCACCAGATACTCGCCGGTGATGTCCTCGGTCGGCGTGAACCGGTTCGTGCCGACGTCCATGAACCGGTGCACCCAGAAGCCGTCTACCAGATTCAAGAAGGTCCCGCCCGTCGCTTTCGCGCCATACGCCTTCGCCGCGCCGGAGATGCGGAGGTCTTCCACCACCTCACCCGCAAGGTCGAGCAGCCTGGCATCCTCTTCCGCTTGCATGTAGCGGGCTACAAAGATGCCGCGATTGAAATCGGTCAACCTCTTGCCGTGCTCGGTTCCGTCCTTCGCCCACCGGTTCGCATGCATTCCGCCTTGGCTGCCTACCGCTTCATCTGGTTGGTGGATGTAGTCGTAGCTCTTCTTCTGCAACGCGCCGACGAGTTTCTGCGTGACCAGATTCTGCCGGACAAAGAGCACAGCCTCGCACAGTTCCATTCCCTCGCGGAACACCTCGAAGCGCTCTGTAGCCACCGGCCCGTCGGGCCCGGGATAGAGCAAAGCCAGGGTACTTCTGCCCGGGACGACCCATCCCGTGCCGGCACCGGCGCCCGGGGTGGTCGAACCGCCCACGCGTGTCCGGATGGGAAACAGGTCCGCGCCGAACTCGCCGAGTCCGTCGTAGCCTGCCATCAGGCCATAAAGCTCTTCCAGCCGCCGAATCTCGCGCAACGGCGAGAAATCGCTCTGGAGCATGCGGGCCGTCCAGATGATGGTACTGCGGCGCGGTCCGTCGAGAAGCCAGGCCGGCGTCCGGTTTGGATCGGCCGTGCAATAGACCGTATTGGCATTCCGCACCTTCATGACCACGCCGGTTTGGGATCCGGGCATCACACCTTCCTGCGGATTGTGGCCGGTCCAACTCCACTCGCCCTCCGGCCAGAGTTTGTACGCCACGTCCACGATGGGGGCAGGAACGCCGCCATTCCAAGGGTTATACCCGAGCGTCGTCTCGTCCAGCCAGCCGCGGGCCTTGAGCCTCGCGAGAACCCCTTCGAAGACCGGTTTCCAGAACGTGTAGCTCTCCGGCGTCCCCAGGGGCGGCTGCTTCAGCGTGGAGAGCTGGCCGGTGGCCGGATCGTACACCTGCACCGCTTTCCGGCCGGCGCTGTCCAGCGAGCGGTCGTTCCACTGCGCGGCGCCCCAGCAGTTCAACCGAAGCGTT
>VGWJ01000096.1 GCA_016873635.1 Lentisphaerota bacterium
CGGCCGCCAAGGTAACGGCCAACCTCTACCACTGCGACCCGCACGGCGAAGCGGTGCGCAAGCATTGCGACATCATCGTCGGCGAGAAGAGCCAGATCCGGCTGCGGCAGGACGGCTACTACCGCTTCGGCCACGCGTTCTACGGCGGCAAGCCGGGGTCGTTCATCCTGGAGCCGAACGACTGGATTCACCAGATCATGCGCGACGTGGACGCCGGGAAGCACGACTCGTACACCCTGTTCATCCTGGAGCCGCTGGCGCACGGGTTCAACATGGCGATCCCGTACGGCGCCTGGCTGGCGAACCAGCGGCAGGACTCCTTTTATCCCAGCCCCGTCGAGAAGCAGATCGGCGCATGGCTCAAGGAGCGTGAGCATCTGTTCACGAACCGGTTTGCCGCCGGGACCGCCGTGCTCTACGATCAGCGCAGCGCCCTGGATTGCGAACTCACCAAGGGGTTGAACCGCCGCCACCTGGACGTCGGCTTCCCGATCTTCCACGACTTGTGCCAGGCGCTCTGCGACGCGCGCCTGCTCTATAACGTGCTCTACGTCAGCCCCGACGAACCGCTGACCGCCAGGCGCCTGGCCGGCTACAGGCAGATCGTGCTGCCGGACGCGTACAGTTTGCCGGAACGGGAGATCGAACTGCTGCGGGCGTGGCAGAGGAAGGGCGGGCGCCTGCTGCTCATCGGCAAGGCGGACGAGCGGTTGGCGGACCTTGCGCGCGGCGCGCCCGATGCCGGAGCGATTGTGCGGGAAGTCCGGTCGGCGCAGACGCTGGTGACGGCGCAGGAGGTGGACGGGCTGGGCCTATCGCTGCATAAAACCGACGGGGGCTACGCGCTGCACCTGGTGAACTACCGTCTGAATCCCGACACGCGCTCGGTCGAGACCATCCCGAGTGCGGCGTTCCGGCTGGGATGGAAGCCCGCGAAAGCGGCAGTTCACGCCTTCCCGGCCTCCGACGCGCAAGCGCGTCTCCAGGGGGACACGCTGACCGTGGAGAACCTGGGGCTCTACACGGTGGTGGAGTTGGGGTAGGACAGGCGGTACGCCATTCCGCATCGGCCGACGATTACGCGCGACGATTACGGCGGACGATTGGAGGAGGCGCGGCCCATGTGCGTCCCTTCCGCCCGCGTGGACGGGGAAACAGGAAAGAACCCGCAAAGTGTGGCCTCCGGTCGGTTCGGACACGTCGTCGTACACTTCGTCGCACACTTTGTCGGATACGCTTCGTCGCCCGGCTTCGTCGGACAACAACACCCAACACCCAACACCCAACTCCCAAGTGCGAAACGGCATGTAGGACAGCGCGCAGCGGGTGGCAGTGCCGCAAGTAGCCCCGGCCCGTCCCGGGCCGAGGGCCGACAGGCGCTGGCCCCGGGGGCCTGCCCGCAGTGCTACGCATAGCGTTGCAGGTTGGCGGGGCGCCACCGTCAGGGCAGGACGATCGCCCGCGCTTCGCGCACGAAGAACGCCTTGCATTCGGCCCAGTCGAAGGGCGACAGCATCCGCGGCATGGGCTCTCCCTCCGCGTCATCGAAATACGTCAGGCTCTTGAGGATGTGGTACGTGTTGAGACGGCGGGGGTCGTACTTGCGGGGAAGCAGTTCGAAGTAGGCTTCGAGTGAGGGCGGATTCCGCAGAATCATGTACAGATCGGCAAAATCCTTCCGGCTGCCCCTGCCGGAAATGGCGGCCAACTTCATCAGGGCGATATCGCGGACATCGGCCACCGAGAAGAAGCGATGGGGAGTGGACTCGAACAGGAAAGGTTCGCGAACGCGGAAGAACGAGAGCTTGGTTTCACAAAGCCGGATGGTCAGTGTATGCTCGGCTTCCTGCAAGGTCTCGTATGTGCCGTGCCGGGCAAACACGTCATGCAGCTCGCGCACGTCCATGCCGTCCGTACGAAAGAAGTCGAGATCTTCCGAGGTGCGATGCCCCAGGCGGAAGGCCAATCCCGTTCCGCCGGCCAATGTCCATCCGGCCAGCGCCGGCGCCGCGTCCTTCTCCAGTTCGTTCAGGAGTTCCAGGCTATGTTTCGGGAGCGCTCTTTCGTGCATGATATGCCTTCCAGATCAAGGATCCGACACCAGAAGCTGCGCGTTCGCGGCGATACCCGGTGGGCCGCCGGGACGACCCTCAGGAATGCCTCCCGTCCCATCAAATCCCGGAGCGCGCGAACGTCGTCCAGATTGCCGAAGTCCAGGATGCGCTCCACGACCCAGACCGGGTAGTCCCGCAGATCCTCTTCTCTGAGCGGATGGTCCCAGAACAGGCGCTTCAGCCGGGCTTGTGCCTCGGACCGGTCAAGAGGTGTCCGGCCCGGCGTCGCTCTGGGGCGAAACTCTATCTTGAGTTCACATCCCAGGGCAACGGCGAGTTTTCGGAGTGTATAGGTTTCGAATCGCGTCCATCCGTTCTCGTAGCGCGAAAGCGTGGCTGGAGACGTACCGGCCCGTCTGGCCACTTCGGACAACGACAGCCCCAAGTCAGTACGGCGGCGTCTCAACTGCTCAGACAGTGTCCCAACTTGACTCATGCTATTATCATGCATGATAACAGCCAGGGTGTCAAGCACAGTGTCCTGCTACGGAATCGACGAAGTGTGGGGGCCCGGCCTTCGCCCTTCGGGCTACGGCGGGCACGCGAAGTGTGGAGCGAAAGTGTGGCCTCCGGTTCGGACACTTCGTCGTACACTTCGTCGCACACTTTGTCGGATACGCTTCGTCGGACACCACACACTCAACACCCAACACCCAAGTGTGGAAACGGCATGCAGGGCGATCGCGCAGGGAAGAGAAGAACGGACCCGGCAGAGGACTGCCGGGGCTACAAGAGCTCCGCTCCTCTTTGTAGCCACGGCAGTCCTCTGCCGTGCTCTGCTCCCCCATCCTCCCCATCGGCGTAAGAATCCCCTCTTTCCTTTTCCAGGATCGGCCGGGGACAGACGAATTGTTTTGCGCCTCCGTCGCACGGCGCTGGCCCCGGGGACGGGGCCGCGCTACCGAGACGCGCGCACGGGTTGTCCTGGTAGCCCCGGCCCGTCCCGGGCCGAGGGCGGACCGGCGCTACCTGACGGACCGGTTAAGTCGGGCGACTAAGCGTATCCGAGTAAGAGTGTCGGCTAAGAGTGCGACGAAGTGAACGATTAAGTGTGCGCTTCGCGCGCTGCTTACACTTTCTCGGACACTTAACCGCTGCCTTAGCCGACACACTTACTCGGATACCCTCAACCGACCCGCTTACTCGATCCGGCCCATATTCTTTCGGTGGACGACCACGGCGACGACTACGGATTACGAGTGGGACACTTGATCGCACACTTCGTCGCACACTTTGTCGTTTACGCTTCGTCGAACATCCAGCACTCAACACCCAACTCCCAAGTGCGGAAACAGGGTGGACAGTGCCGCAAGTAGCCCCGGCCCGTCCCTGGCCGAGGGCGGACAAGAGGGAGGCCGAGGTCTGTCCCCGCCCGCTCCCTACCGGAACAGGTCAGCGTGCGTGCCGGTTCGGACAAGTTGCAGCACACGACCCTCGATTCGATAGATCAGAAGCCAGTCGCCTTCGATATGGCACTCCCGGCAGTCTTTGAACACGCCTTTGAGTTGGTGATCGCGATAGATGGCCGGCAGCGATTGGCCCGTGGCCAAGGCTTCGATGACGGCACGGAGACTGCCGCCATCCTTGCCCCTCTTCTGAGCGAGTTTGACATCTCGCTTGAACTGGCTTGTCCGCAGTATCCCGTGCATGCGCGAAGCACTCTACAGGCCGAGGTCTTTGAAAAGCGCGTCGGAAGTCGCAAACGTCTCGCCACGCCCTTTCCGGGCATCCGCGATGGCCTTGCACGTCGTTTCGTTCGGGATCCGTACGTCGAAAGGCAACCCGCGATGGAATACAATCTGGCGATAGAAAAGCTCGAACGCCCCGGACACCGACAGCCCCAGGGCGTGAATGATACTCTCGGCCTCGCTCTTGATGTCGGGTCGAATCCTCGCTCTCGCGGTTGCCGTCTTGACTGAACTCATGCCGCACCTCCATCCGGAACCGTTGCACCCCACACAGGGCGCTCGCGTTGAACGGAAGAAGCGTAGCACACAACGGGCCACACAACAAGAGGAATCTCTGACCGCCCACCCATTCCGCATCGGCCGACGATTACGTGCGACGATTACGGCGGACGACCCGTGGGCCGGATTTCCATATCCGGCCCGCGGGCTGAGATGCGCAACCGAAGGCGCCAACATCCAACACTCAACACCCAACTCCCAAGTGCGGAAGGGCATGACAGGGCGATCGCGCGGGGAAGAGAAGAACGGACCCGGCAGAGGACTGCCGGGGCTACAAGAGCTCCGCTCCTCTTTGTAGCCACGGCAGTCCTCTGCCGTGCTCTGCTCCCCCATCCTCCCCATCGGCGTAAGAATCCCCTCTTTCCTTTTCCCGAATCGGCCAGGGACAGACGAATTGTTTTGCGCCTCCGTCGCACGGCGCTGGCCCCGGGGACGGGGCCGCGCTACTGGCCGTCTCCGGCCTCTCCCAGGCCTTGGCCTACGAAGCTCCCGCCGCCAGGCGGGAACGACTTGTCCGCCGTAGCCCCCCCCGGGGGGCGAAGGCGGAAGGCGGAAGGCGGAAGTAGGCTACCTCAGCATGAACATGGTGCCCTGGGGCGGCACCGTTGGCGCCTCGTAGGCGCCCATGTCCACGCTCGGATCGCTGCGCAATCCGCCCTTTCCGCCATACTGCTTGCGGCTGTTGCCCGCCAGGTCAAGCGCGCCGTCCATCCAGGCCTGGTTCGATCCCTTGTCGATGCAGGGCGAATCCTTCGTCAGCGCGAAGTTGTTCGTGTCCGCGCCGGCAAACAGCGGATCGCCCGTGATATTGCCGTTGGCCGTGGTGCCGGGGTTGATGGAGCAGGAGTAGCCAAGGCCGGCCGTCGTGTTAAGGTTGCTGTGCGTGCTCCCCACGTAATTGAAGTACACGATGCTGTTGCTGACCGTGCCGGCGGCGCGGTATACCCCGCCGCCGTCGATCGAAGCGCTGTTCGTCACGATCGTGCAGCTTTCGATTGTGCCGGCGTTTAGGTACACACCACCACCGATGCCGGCACTTCCGCCCACGCTGTTACCGGCCAGCAGGCAATTGCGAAGGACTGCGGAAGCCCCATTCATGTAGACACCGCCGCCGCCGTCCCCAGCCCAGGGACCTTGATTGGTATTGTTCAGAATTTGACAGTGAGTAATCAGACCGTTGTTGGCCCATATGGCGCCGCTGCAGGTGCCGACGTTTGCCTGATTCCCTCTGACAATGCAGTTCGAGACCGTGCCGCCGGTCATATACACGCCGGGGCCGCGCTTGTGGTTGTTGAAACCGTTGTTCCGCACAATGCAGTCCCGCACCAGACCGCCGGTCATGTAAACGCCGTCTCCGTCGCCGCTTTGGCCCGTTCGTCCATCTTGGATCGTGAAGCCCTCGATCACGGCCCCAGCGTCTGTGATGTAGAATTTGCGGGCGGTGCCATTCAGAATGGTGTTCGACGCATTACCCAGCCCGCCGTACACGCCGTTCCCGAAACTGCGCACGGTGATGGGGCTGGGGACTGCAATTTGGGTCCCAATGGTGTACGTGCCGTTTGTGACCATCACCGTGGTGATCTCCGGATTGGCGCCGGCATAGTCTATGGCCGTCTGGATGCTGAAGGCGGCCTTGCCCCAGGTGTTGTACGGCTCGGTGGGCGTCACGCCGGGGGTTCCGTTCGTCACCACGTAGGCGATGGGCCCCGGAATGTCTACGCCCTGCGCGGTCAGCGACACAACCCGCGCAGTCGCACCGGGGCTGCTGTTCGTGACGCCTGCGGAGTGCGCCTGCGATATGGTCGGGATGAACTGCACGTACACCGTCGTGGCCGCCACCACCCCGCCGGTCGGCGCGCCGCCCGCCGGCGTCAACTGCAGGGACGAGGCGAATCCGGAATTGCTGCTCGTCGAAACCTTGAAATCCGCCGACGGCGCGGTCACCGTCACGTTCGCCTCCAGGTTGGAGCCCGACACCACGTACGAGAGCGTGTTTGTCCGGTACTGAATCACGTTCCCGAAGGCGAGCGGTCCGCCGCTGACGGCGATGCCCTGCACCACCCCGGCCCCGCTTACCGACACCAACGCATCCACGGCCCCGAGGCTGGTGTTGCTGATGCTGGGAGAGTAACTGCCAGGCGCCGTCGGCGCGAAGCTGACCCACACCGTCACCGGGTCCAACGTTCCGGGCGCGTTCGTGGCCAGAATGAACGACTGCACGACGCTCCCGCCGTTCGTGTGGATCCAGAAGCCCGCCGGCGCGGTCACCGTCACGTTATCGGTGAGGTTGCTGCCCGAGACCTGGAACGTCTGCTCCGCCGACGTCTTGTTCGTGATCACATTCCCGAACACGAGCGAGCCCGGGACCGCGACGACCACCGGCGCGCCCGCGGCAACGCCGCTCCCGCTGACCGCCTTTGTCACGGTTGCGGCCCCGCTGCTCATGTGGGCGATGTTCGTGCTATACCCCTGGACCGCCGTCGGCAGGAAACGCACATACACATTCGTGGCGCTCAAGGTTCCGTTCACCTGCGGCAGCACCAGCGACGACCCGAAATCCGACCCGCTCGTGGTGGAGATCTCGAAATTCGGCGGCGACGTCACGGTCACGCTGGCAGTGAGGAAATTCCCCGAGACCGTATAGTTCGTTTCCGCGGATATCGTGTTCGTCATCACGTTCCCGAAGGCCAGCGTGCCGCCGGGATCGGAAACCGTGATTACCGGTGACGGCACGTGCTCATAGGCGCCCATATCCACCACCGGCGCCCCGGCGGAACCGCCCTGGCCGGCATAGATCTTCCGCGCATTGCCCGCCAGGTCCAGCGCGCCGGCCATCCACGCCTGGTTCGCGCCCTTGTCAATGCAAGGCGAGCCGGAATTGAGTTGGTAGGTGGTCAGGGAGATATTCGGGTCCACGTTGGTGCAGCCGTTGGCCGTGGTGCCGGGGTTGACGGAGCAGGAGTAGCCAAGGCCGGCCGTCGTGTTCAGGTTGCTGTGCGTGGTGCCCACGTAGTTGAAGTACACGATGCTGTTGCTGACCGTGCCGGCGGCGCGATAGACCCCACCGCCGTCGGTCGAAGCGCTATTCGTCACGATCGTGCAGCTTTCGATTGTGCCGGCGTTTAGGTGCACGCCGCCGCCACCGCCGCCGCCGCCGCTGCCTACGTAGTTCCCGGCCACGAGGCAGTTGCGAAGGGTTACGGAAGCCCCATTCATGTAGACACCGCCGCCGCCGTCCCCAGCCCAGGGACTTTGATTGGTATTGTTTAGAATTTGACAGTGAGTAATCAGGCCATTGTTGGCCCATATGGCGCCGCTGCAGTTGCCGACGTTTGCCTGATTCC
>VGWJ01000097.1 GCA_016873635.1 Lentisphaerota bacterium
CAAAGGCCGTCTTGGCCGGTGTGGCCATGACGCGCAGGGCCGCGTGCGGGCGCGTCACGAGGGCGGAGAGGATTTCGGGCAGCGACCCGCCGAGATGCCCGTACAGCGTGACGAAGCCGACCTTGCCGGGGTTGAGGCGCGGCATGATCACCAGCACCGTGAGCGCGAACACGGCGAGGCCGCCGCCGAGCGGAGCCCAGACCCATCGGCCGCGGCGTCCCTGCAGCAGGCCGAGAACGCCGATGCCGGCGGCGATCAGGCCGATGTTCTCCTGGCAAAGCATCGCCAGGCCGAGCCAGGCGCAGAACCACGCGAAACGATTCCGCGCATGCATGCGCATGGCGGCCAGCAGGAACGTGGAGGCAAAGGCCACGGGATGGAATTCGTACAGGTTCATGGCGATAAGCGGCGCGTAGGCCAGGTAGGCCAGCGCCATGCCGGCCGCCCAGCGGGACGGAAGACGGTCGGCCGCCAGCAGGTAAACCGGCCATGCGCCAAGCGCCAGGGCGGCGGTCTGCAGGTGCAGCAGCAGCGAGGGCGCGGGCAGAAGCGCGTAGAGCGGCGCGACGACCAACAGGATCAGCCGCATGTGGTTGCCCAGGAAAGGAATGCCGTGCAGCGAGGACTGCCACGACCCGTGCAGCACGTTCCAGATGCTCTGCGCGTCGATGGCGAGGTCAAAATCGGCGTAGGCGAACCGCGCGTATTTCGCCTGGCAGGCCCAGCCGAGCAGCACGGTGTACAGCGCCATGCCGCCGATGACCGTACAGGCGGGGGAGGGGGGGTGACGGTTCGGCTTCAATCATGCGCTCCACTTCAATCATGCTCTCCAAGGCCGCGGTTCTTTTCTCTACGGAAACAGGAAGTCGTTTTCCGTCACCTCCGCCGGCTGCGCGCGTCCGGCGGCGCAGGCCTCGATCAAAGACGCGTGCCTCTCGCGCGCCAGGAACAGCAAGGCCGGCCCTTCCGCGTGCACCAGCGCCCAGTCGCGCCGCGCGCGCATGCGCGCGGCGGCAGGGTTGTCTTTGTGAATGAGAACGATGTCGGTGGGGTAGCGGGCCAGGGCGCGCTCGCCTCCGGGCCAGTCGTAGATAAAAGCCAGGTAATCGCGGATCGTGCGCGCCTCGTAGGCGTCAATGAAACGCCCGTCGAAAAAAACGCGGCACTCCGGATACATGTGCCAGATGACGTACTCCGCCCAGTCGAAGAAGACCAGCGCGTTGCCGGCCAGTCCGTTGGCCCGCATGAACCGGACCGTTGCCACCGGGTAGTGCCCGCGCGGGATCTCGATCGCCAGCGGGGCGCGCTTCCCGAAGCGCGCCGCGTAGACCAGACACAACGCCGCGAAACCGGCCAGCAGCCCGCACCGCAGCCGGGCCGGAAGCCGGGCGGCCAGGCGGTCGACGTGCGTTCCGGCCGCGGCGTCCGCGTGGCCGGCGGCGAACATCGCCGCCGTGATCGCGAAAAGGGGGATGTTGCGGCGCAGCAGGATGGCCGCCGCGAACGCCAGCACCAGCGCCATGCTCTCGGGGAGACGCCGCGGCCGGCGGGACAGCAGGACGGCGGCCAGCGTCAGAACGGCCAGCACCACGAAATCGGCATGCGCGGCCGCGTGCGCCACCGAGTTGAACGGACTCCACTCGCTCAGGTACGCGCGGGGGATCCGCGCGGACACGGCGACGAACGCCCACAGGCGCACGCCGTAGGGATTGAGGAGCGACCCGGCGGCAAAAGCGGCGGCGGCGAGCAGGAAGACGCCTGCCCTGCGCGCCGCGGGCGGACCGCCCGCGCGCCCGGACGCGGCCGATCCCGCCGCGAATACCAGCAGGAGCAGCAGCCCCGCGAAGAACGCCCCGTGCAGGTTGGCCCACAGCGCCCCGGCCGCCAGGCCGGCCGCCGTTGCGCCCAGGAAATGAACGCGCCGGACCGCGGCAAGCTGAGCGACGCGGCCGGCGCCGCGGAGAAAGAGGGCGTACAACAGGAACGTGAACAGGTGCGGCCGCGTGCCGAAGCCGTAGCTCATGACCGAAACGGACAAGAGCAGAAGGAGAAAGAGCGTCGCTCCGGACAGGACCTCTTTCCGCGCGCCGGCGTGGATAATGCCGACCAGCGTCAATCCCAGCAGCACCTTCAGCGCCAGGAGACCGGGCGCGCCGAAGGCCCGGTATGCGGCGTTGAGAAGATACTCGGCCAGCCATTCATGGTTGACCCACGGCCGGTCGGGGTCGGTGAACGAGAACGTGTTCGTGTAATGGAAGCCGGGCGCCCAGGCCGGCGCGTCAACGAAACCGAGATTGCCCCACAGGTCCACGTCGGCCTTGTTGTCCGAGAAGGACCGCAGGCAGAAGGCCAGCAGCGCAATGCCGGCCAGCGCCGGCAACGCGCGCACACCGACGGCACGGCTCATGGGGGCATAGTAGGCGGGCTGAAAAAAGCTGTCCAGAGCGTCCTGAACCGGGTAGTCTGAGCTTGGAGGCCAAGTTGTACGTTGTTGCCTGTCGGCCTGCGCTCGCCGGCGCGCCGCCATTCAACAACCGGCGATCAGCAACCGACACGCTCATGCTCAACGCGCCGATCTCGGTCATCATCCCGTGCTTCAATGAACAGGACGCCATCGCGGAAGTGATGGCGGACGTTTCGCGCACGTTTGTCACGTCCGGGGTCCGCCACGAACTGATCGTGGTGGACGACGGGTCCACCGACGCCACTCCCGCCCGCATCGCCGCCTCGTCCGTCCCGCACCGCCTTGTGCGCCACCGCGCCAACCGCGGCTACGGGGCCGCCATCAAGTCGGGCGTGAGGGCCGCCGCCCACGACTACGTGCTGATCACCGACGCCGACGGACAGCATGCCCCCGAAAGCCTGCTCGCGCTGCTGAAAGAGGCCGAGGAATGCGACATGGTGATCGGCGCCCGGCGCGGGCAGGGCTCCCATCACTGGCGCCTGCCGGGCAAGCTGCTGCTCAAGGCCGTTTCCGAACTCCTCGTCGGCGCGCGCATTCCGGACATCAATTCCGGCCTGCGCATCGCCAGGAAAGCCGAGATCGCGAAATACATGCACCTGTGCTCGGACCAGTTCTCCTTTTCGACCTCGATCACGCTGGCCTTCCTGAGCGACCGCCTGGCCGTGAAATACGTTCCCGTCGAGGCGCGGCGCCGCCGCGGCGGAGCAAGCCGCGTGCGCGTGACGACGGGACTGGGCACGTTCATGCTCATTCTGCGCACGATCGGCACCTTCAACCCGCTGCGGGTTTTCATGCCGCCCACGATCCTGCTGTTCGCGCTCGGCGCGGCGGTCACAGGCTGGGAATTGTGGTACCGCAACAACGTGAGCGACCTGGGACTGCTGTGCCTGATCAGCAGCGTGCTCCTCTTCTGCTTCAGTCTCCTCGCCGACCAGATATCCCTGCTGCGGCGGGAGATCAACAAGTCATGAAGGTCTGCTTCGTCTATCCGCCCGCGGATCACATGATCCGCACCAACGTGCCGGCCGCGGTTGACGAGGTCACGGGCGTCTATCCGCCGCTGGGCCTGCTCTACGTGGCGGGGGCGGCGGAGAGAGGCGGGCGGCACGCAATCAGCGTGGTGGACGCCGTGGCCGAAAGGCTGGATGCGGCGCGGCTCGAGGCGCGCCTGCGCGAACTGCGCCCGGACGTGGTGGGCATCCAGGCGATCACCTTCACCATCCTCGACGCCCGGCTCGCGGCGCAGGCGGCCCGCCGGGCGGCGCCGGCGGCCAGCGTCGTGGTGGGCGGGCCGCACGCCAACCTTTTTCCCGAAGAAACGGCCGCCATGCCTGGCGTGGACTACGTGCTGCTGGGGGAGGGGGAGGGGAACATCAATCCTTTCCTGGACGCGCTTGAAGGACGGGCGGACATGGCGGCGGTTCCGGGTCTTGTCCGCCGCCAGGCCGACGGAAGCGTCCCGGCCGGGCCGCCGAATCCGCTCATCGAGGACCTGGACGCCCTGCCCATGCCGGCGCGCCATCTTCTCGACAACACCCGCTATTCCTCGGTGCTCGGCAAGGGCCGCTACCTGACCACCATCATGTCCAGCCGCGGCTGTCCGGCCCGCTGCATCTTCTGCGACCGGCCGCACCTGGGCAAGCGCTTCCGGGCGCGCTCGGCCGGCAGCGTGGCGCGCGAGATGACCGAATGCGCCGCGCGGTTCGGCGTGGACGAGTTCTTCTTCTATGACGACACCTTCACCATCGACCGGGAGCGGGTGATCGCGATCTGCGAAGCGATTCGCGGCCGCGGGCTGCGGGCCGCGTGGGACATCCGGGCCCGGATCTCAAACGTGGACCGGGAGATGCTGGCGGCGTTGCGCCGGGCGGGTTGCGCGCGCATTCATTTCGGCATTGAGTCGGGCAGCGAGCGGATTCAGCGGCGCATCCGCAAGGGCGTGGACCTGGACAAGGCCCGGCTGGTCTTCGCGTGGTGCCGCGACCTGGGCATCGAATCGCTGGCCTATTTCATGTTCGGCTTTCCCGGCGAAGGCCCGCGCGAAGTGCGCGAGACCATGGATTACGCGCTCTCCATTCCGTGCGACTACATTCATGTGGCGGTGACGACGCCGTTCCCGGGCACCGAGCTCTACCGTCTCGGACTGGAGACCGGACTCTACGCGAACGACTGCTGGCGGGAGTACGCGCGCGATCCGCGTCCGGACTTCGCGCCCCCCTTGTGGACGGAGACGCTCACGCGCGACGAGCTCACCGCGGCCATGCGCGCGCTCTACCGCCGTTTCTACGGCCGGCCGGGCTACGTCCTGCGCCGGCTGTCGCGGGTTCGCGGCGCCTCCGAGCTGTGGCGCAAGGCCCGCGCCGGCGCGCGCCTCATGTTCAGATGACGGCGGCGGCCGCCGGGCCGCGGCGCGCCGGAATCCTGGTCATTCACGCGCCCCGATCAATTCGCCAATCTCTCTTTGACAGCCGGCATGCCGCGGGCGTATCTTGAATCGCCATGGCAGTTGAGGCACAGGGCACGCAGGAGGCGCAGGGCATTGGCCGGCTGGTTGCCGTTCAGGAGCTCGATCTGCGTCTGCGGGATCTGGAGCGGGAGCTGCGCGACATCCCGCTGCGCAAGGAAGAGGAACAGGCGCGGTTGGCGGCGCACCGGCAGGCGCTGGAAGCGGCGCGCGACAAGATCAAGCACGCCCAGGCGGCCATCAGGCAGCTGGACGTGGAGACCGGCAGCCGGCGCGAGAAGATCGTGAAACTGCGTCAGCAGCAACTGGAGCTGAAAACCAACAAGGAATTCCAGGCCATGGAGGGCGAAATCCGGGCCGTGGAAAGGGACATCGCCGGCATCGAAGACCGGGAACTGACCCTGATGGACGATCTGGAAACGGCCAAGTTCGAAGCGGATGAGAGCAGCAGGACGCTCGCGGCCGAAGAGGCCGAAGTGTCAAGAGACGTATCGGCGTGGGACGAACGCATGCGCGCGCTTGAAACCGAGATCGCGGGAGTGCGGGCGGCGCGGGAACAGGCGACGCAGGGCGTGCCGGCCGACCTGCTGCGGAATTACGAGAGAGTATTGGGACGCAAGACGCCGGCGCTGGCGCCGATCGAGGACGGCGTTTGCGGCGGATGCCACATGAAGCTGCCGCCGTACGTTCTTCACGACGCGCGGCGGGCCGACGGCATGGTCTTTTGCGTTTTCTGCGGACGTCTGCTGCATTGGCCGGCATGACGTCCGGCGCGTTGACCGACGGGGCGATCGGTCGCCCCGGTGACGCTTGCGTCGCCGGGGAGGAAAGTCCGGACTCCGCAGGGCGGGACGCTCCCGGAACCGTTTCGGCGGGACCGGGGGGCCCCTTTGCCAGATCGAAGGGGACGGAAAGTGCCACAGAAAACATACCGCCCGCCTTCGCGCCCGGGTTGGGCGCGGCAGGCCCCGGAAAACGGGGACGTGTCGCGTCAGAGCGGTGCGCCGAAGACGGGCAAGGGTGAAAAGGTGGTGTAAGAGACCA
The DNA here is from genome assembly GCA_016873635.1 of Lentisphaerota bacterium. GTDB lineage: Bacteria > Verrucomicrobiota > Kiritimatiellia > UBA8416 > VGWJ01 > VGWJ01. The sequence continues at coordinate 5,973 of VGWJ01000097.1, forward strand.
CCGGACGGCGCCGCAAGGCGCGTCGCACGGCAAACCCCGTCCGGAGCAAGACCAAATAGGGAACTGGAGGCAGCCCGCCTCATTTCCGCGGCGCGCAAGCGCGGCGGGAGCAGTTCCGGGTAGGTCGCGTCAGATGAATGACCGACCTCCGCTTTGCGCGGAGGGACAGAATCCGGCTTATGACCTCCGTCGGTCAACGCGCTGAGCTTTCGCTTCGCATCGGATGGTTGTTGCTGGCCGCGGCCCTGGCCTCCGCCGCATCTTTCGGTCTCGCGCTCCGGCGTCTGCCCTCGGACGCCTGGCTGCCGGCCGCTTCGGAAGCGCCAATTCCCGAATGGGCTGAGCCGGTCAATATCCCGGCGGAAGGCTGGAAGGTTTTCCGGAGCGCAAGCGGCGCGGCGGTGACGGGCGCCGGATCGCTGGCCGCCCGCTTCCGGCTGGCCGGCACTTTCTTCGCCTTCGGCGGCGCGGAAAACACGCGCAAGGCCGTTATTGAGAAGACCGGCAGCGCGGCCGGACACCATATCGTCAGCGAGGGCGACGCCATCGACGGCGTAACCGTCGCGCGCATCTTCCACGACAGCGTTATCCTGCGCGAAGGGGCGACCGAGGACCAGCTCTGGCTGAGCTTCTCGCGCCCCGCCGACGCCGCGGCGGCCGGGGCGGAAGGCGTCGTCGCGCCGGTCCGGGTCGAGGCCCTGGGCGAAACCGATCGTTTCGGCGGCAAGCGCATCGGGGAGAACCGGTGGGCTTTCAAGCGACAATCCGTCCTGGACTACTACGGGCAGTTGCGAGACGAGCCCGAGCGTCTGGTCCAGGTTTTCGACTCCATGAAGCCCCTGTACGACGAAAACCGGCGCATCACGGGCTACCAGCTCGGCATCGAGGGGGAGGCGGACTTTTTCACGGCCGTCGGTCTGCGCGAAGGCGACATCGTACGCAGCGTAAACTCCATGCAGATGACGAGCCGGCGGCGGGCCGAGTATTTCATCAAGGAATTCGTCGCCAACCGGGCCAACGCCTTCATTCTCGACGTCGAACGCGACGGACAGCAGCAGCAGCTCATGTACGAGGTTCGATAGCCGCCTTCTTATCTTCGTAGCGGGGCGCGCACCCGAAGGCCTGAATATGCCACATATTGTGGATTTGCGGACACCTGAGTAGACATAAGATATATTATGCGACGTAGCCATACAGCCCGATAAATCACGCCAAAGACGACGTAGAAGATGGCGCCGCGCGGCGCATCCGGCCTCCGCGCGCTTGC
>VGWJ01000098.1 GCA_016873635.1 Lentisphaerota bacterium
TCAGATCGGGCCGGGCGTCGAAAGCCATGCGCATGCCTTCTTCACCGTCCGCGGCCGTCAGGATCTCGTAGCCCTCCGACCGAAGGTTCATGGCCAGCCCTTCACGCAGGGCCCTGTCGTCCTCCACGACAAGGATCAGGCTCTTCCTGCGGGCGCTGTCGGACGAAGCCGCGCTCACCGGACCTCCGATGCCGAGGGCAGGCGGATTGTGAAAGTGGAGCCCTCTCCCGCCGTGCTGCGCACGGCGATTGTGCCATGATGCCTTCTCACGATGTACCGCGCGATGGCGAGGCCCAATCCCACGCCGCTTGCGTCGTAGCCCTTTCGTTCGGCGCGATAGAACGGTTGAAAGACGCGCTTCTGTTCCGCTTCCGTCATGCCGATGCCGTTGTCCTGCACCTCAATCACCACGCCGCGCTCCTCATCGCGGACGCGGAGGTCGATGCGCTTGTCTCCGCGGGTGTACTTGTAGGCGTTCGTGAGCAGGTTGAGGACAACCGCCGTCAGGGCGCTCGCGTCGTGGCGCACGTCCAGCACGCTGTCGACCGACGCCGAGAACGTCATTTCGTCGGGCCCGACCATGGATCGAAAGCGTTCCGCCGCGTCGAGGACGGCCCGGGCGGCGGGCTTTGTGAGCTGCTCCAGCGGCAGCATGTCTCTTGATGAAGCCCGCCATGTCAGGACCCTGTCGACCATGACGTCCAGCCACTCCGTCTCGCGCAAAATGGTGGCGAGACATTGCGCCGTCCGCTCGGCGTCTCCGGCGAGTCTGCCGGATTGAAGCGTCTGCGCATAGAGCTTGATGGCGCTCAGCGGCGTCCGGAACTCATGCGAGACGTTGGCGACGAAATCCGCCTGCCTCCGCGCCAGGCTGGCTTTCCTGCCCGTCAGCACGGCCGTGATCAGGGCGCTTCCCGCGGCCGCGGCCGTGAACGATATCACGAGCACGCCCGTGACGATGCCGCCCGCGTCCCGGGCGATGACGAGCGCCACAATCCCAACGGCCGCCGACAACATGACAGGCAGCAGAACACCGACCGCGATGAGGACGACGACGCCCGTGAGGTTCAGGTTGAGGTGGTAGCGCTTCATTGCCGTCAGTCCCTTGGAACGTACATTGACAGGTATCGGGCGGAAACGCCAGACGGATACTGCCCCCGCCGCCTTACCGGTCGCCGAGAACGTGCAGCTCGCAGACCTTGCGGAAGTGATATCCGTAGATGCTGAGAACGACGGCTTCGGGGAGAAGGCGGGGGCGCCGGAACAGGGTCTGGAGCATCAGCTTCCAGTAGTGGAACCGTTCCTCGCCGACAATGCCAAGCCGGTAAAAGGAGTGCGCAAGCGCGCGCATGTGAGAGAACTGGAGGCGCGCCCGCACCCTGGGCGGTTTGTATTCACGCAGGAACGTCTTGACGCGTTCGTAATAGTGCCGCGGCGAATAGATGTGTTCGAGGATGCCCCTGTACCCCTTCACCAGCCTGTCGATCCCCATGGCGGGAGCTATGTTGGTCGTGCCGTCCACGTTGTCGCCGGAGGAATCTCCGCGAAGACGGCCCGCTTGCTTCATGCGCTCGAAAAGCCGCGTGCCCGGAGGCGCCTGCAGCAGCCCGACCATGGCTGTCACGATCCCGCTCTTCTGGATGAAGTCGATCTGCCTCCGGAAGATGGACGGGGCATCATGATCGAAGCCGACGATGAAGCCGGCCTGCACCTGGATTCCAGCGCGCTGGATGCGTTTTACGTCCTCGACCAGGTCGCGGTTCCTGTTCTGCGCTTTGCTGCATTCGGCCAGGCATTCCTCGTCCGGGGTCTCGATGCCGATAAAGACCCTGGTGAAGCCCGCTTTGGACATCATGTCCATCAGCTCTTCATCGTCCGCGAGGGTTATCGTCGCTTCGGTGAAAAACGTGTTCCCGTTCTTGCCCCTGCGCCATTCGATCAGCGCGGGCAGCAGATCCGCCTTGAGAAACGCCTTCTTGCCGATGAAATTGTCGTCCACGAAGAACACGTCGCCGCGCCATCCGAGATCGTAGAGGCTGTCCAGCTCGGCGATGATCTGTTCCGACGACTTGCTGCGGGAGCGGTGGCCGAACAGGGCCGTGACGTTGCAGAAATCGCAGTTGAACGGGCAGCCTCGCGAGAACTGGATACCCATGTTGCCGTACCGCTTGAGATCGAGCAGCTCCCACATCGGGCGCGGCGTGTTGCGCAGGTTCGGGAAACCGTCGGCCGTGTAGAGCCGTTGCGCCCGGCCCTCCGCCAGGTCGCGCAGGAAGGACGCCAGCGTCAGTTCCGCTTCGTTCAACACGAAGTGGTCCACGTCCGGGAATTGCGCGTGCTCGCTCTGGAAGAGGGGGCCGCCGGCCACGATGCGCTTGCCGGCCGCCTTGCACCGCGCAATCAGCCGCGATGCGGCGTCGCGCTGCACGGTCATGGCGCTGATGAATACGCAGTCGGCCCAGTCCAGATCGCCGTCGCGCAGGCCGCGCACGTTGAGGTCCACGAGCCGTTTGGGCCACGCGGACGGGAGCATGGATGCGACGGTGAGCAATCCGAGCGGCGGCAGCGAAGCCTTCTTGCCCACGAAAGCCAGCGCGTGTTTGAAGCTCCAGAAGGTGTCCGGAAACTCGGGATACAGCAGCAGAATGTTCATGCGTGTGCCTTCCTCCGTCAAATCCCGGCACACAGCGTACGGACGACATGTCATGCTTTTGTCACGGACGGGCGCCTTTTTTCGTAATGCCTCACACGGTGGGGAACCGCGGCAGGTACAGGAACGCCGCGGGGCCCTGCCGGCAGGGGGTGCCGCGGCCGGCCCAGCCCTCGGTATCGCACACGCCGTGCTTGCCGCTGCGGCGCCGGTCGGGTGTGGCAGACGTCCGGCCGCGTCTTCGGCATGAAGGCCGTCCCGATCGTGGACATGGGCGCGTACGAGTTTCCGGAACCGCCGCCCAGCGGGACAATCTTCCTGTACGGAAGACTGAACGGCGGTGTCAAATTGGCGGAGAGGGTGGGATTCGAACCCACGGTACCCGTAGGTACTCCGGTTTTCGAGACCGGCCCGTTCGGCCACTCCGGCACCTCTCCATGCGGAACGCAGACCTGAACCGTAAGCGAAACCCAGAGTGTGCCCAAGGCCGCGGGCGGGCACAAGCAAAAGCGGCGGCACGATCCGCTTGCTTTGAGGGGGTAACAAGCGCCATTCTCCCCGCCGAACGCCCATGCAGACTTCCGTTTTCGACTACGACCTGCCCCGCGAACTGATCGCCCAGCACCCTTTGCCGGAACGGGCCATGTCGCGCATGATGGTTCTCCGCCGCGATACCGGCGCGATCGCTCACGCGCGCGCCGGGCGGCTCCCGGAGTTCCTGCGGGCCGGGGACGCGCTGATCGTGAACGATACGCGCGTGATTCCGGCGCGGGTATTCGGACGGCGCGACGACACGGGCGGACGGGTCGAGGCGCTCCTGCTGCGCGAAACCGCGCCCGGCCTGTGGGAAGCCATGCTGCGCATGTCCGGAGCCCCGCGGCCGGGCATGCGCCTCACGCTTGGAAACGGACGTATCCGGGCGACGGTGCGCGAGAAGACGGGTGCGGGACGGGCCATCGTGGAGATTCCGGCCGGGAAGCCCCTGCCTGACGTGCTGGACGAGGTCGGGTCCATGCCCCTGCCGCCGTATATCCGCCGCCCGCGCGGCGGCGAAGGCGCGTCGGCGGAAGACCGCGAGCGCTATCAGACCGTGTACGCCCGGCATGCCGGCGCCGTGGCGGCCCCCACGGCCGGTCTGCACCTCAGCGCGGCGATGCTTGACGCCGTCCGCTCCGGCGGCGTGCATGTGGCTTCAATCACGCTCCATGTCGGGCCGGGCACTTTCCGGCCGGTAAAGTCAAACGACACGAACGACCACGTCATGGAGGCGGAATTTTACCGCGTGGGCCCGGAGGCGGCCGGGGCCGTGCGGGAGGCGCGAGGCCGGGGCGGACGCGTGGTCGCCGTTGGAACCACCACCGTCCGCACGCTGGAAGCCGTCGCCGCCGCGCACGAAGGAGAAGTAACGCCTTGCGAGGGAAACACGGCGCTCTTCATCCGGCCGCCTTACCGGTTTCTGGCGACCGACGCCCTTCTGACGAATTTCCACCTGCCGCGGTCGACGCTGCTGATGCTGGTTTGCGCTTTTGCCGGCGTCGAGCCGGTCCTGCGCGCCTACCGCGCCGCCGTCGCCGAAGGCTACCGCTTCTACAGCTACGGCGACTGCATGCTGATCGTGTAGGCTTTCCAGAGGCGCGTGCGGCTTGCCCTCCGAAGCGCATCGCGCGAAGGCGGGACCCGCCTACAACCCGTACTTCTTCATCATCCGGTACAGCGTGGCGCGGTCGATGCCCAGGGCCGACGCGGCTTCCTGCCGGCGGCCGCCCGTGCGGGCGAGCACGCTCGCCAGGTGCTCCTTCGTGCGCGCGTCCAGGAAAGCCGGCAGCGTGCCGCCACCTTCCTCCGTGCCCGCCGCGCGTTCGAAACGCGCAAAGTCGTCCGGGCCGAGCTCTTCCTTGTCGGACAACACCACGGCGCGTTCGATCGCGTTCTGAAGCTCACGCACATTGCCTTTCCACGGGTGCGCGCCGAGCCACTCCAGCCCGGCCGGCGAAACGGTGCGGTTCGCGAGCCCGCACCTGGCGCTGGCCAGGGCCGCGAAGTGCGCCGCCAGAAGCTCCAGGTCCTCCATGCGTTCGCGCAGCGGCGGCAGATGGATCGGGATCACGCGCAGACGGTAGTAAAGGTCTTCCCGGAAACGACCCGCGGCGACTTCGCGCTGCAGGTCGCGGTTGCTGGACGCCAGCAGCCGCACGTCCACGCGAATCTTGCGGTTGCCGCCCAGGCGCTCGAGTTCGCCTTCCTGCAGCACGCGCAGCAGCTTGGCCTGGAACGCGGTCTCGGTTTCCGCGATTTCGTCCAGGAACAAGGTCCCGCCGTCGGCGTCCTCGAACCGGCCGCGCCTGGCCGCCGCGGCGCCGGTGTACGCGCCCTTCTCGTGCCCGAACAGCTCGCTCTCGATCAGGTTGGGGTTCAGCGCCGCGCAGTTCAGGGCCACCAGGGGACCGTCGCGGCGGCGGCTCCTGTAGTGAATCGTCTGCGCCACGAGCTCCTTGCCCGTGCCGGTCTCGCCGGTGATCAGCACCGTGCTGTCGGTGCGGGCCACGCGCTCGACAAGGTCGAAAACCTCCAGCATCTTCGGCGAGCGGCCGATCAGGCGCTGCGCGTAAAGGCCGCCGGCCGCGAGCTGCGCGCGCAGGAAAGCGTTCTCGCGCCGCAGCCGCGCGTGCTCCGCCGCCTTCTCCACGACAAGGCGGAACTCGGCCGCGTCCGGCGGCTTGAGCACGTAGTCGAACGCCCCCATCTTCATGGCGTTCACCGCCGACGGCACGTCGCCCTGGCCGGTGATCAGAACCACCGGCACGCCCGGCGCGGCGGCAGCGGCGGCCTTGACGACCTCTTCGCCCGACATGCCGGGCATGCGCACGTCGGAGACCGCCACGTCGACGCCGCCTTCGGCCAGGCGCGCCAGTCCGTCCGCGCCCGACCGCGCCGCCGCCACGTCCATGCCCCAGCTCTCCATCAGCAGACGCAGCGCATTCAGGTCAACGGGATCGTCGTCGATGACAAGCACGGTTGCTTTCACGGGCGTGGCGGCTATGATACGCGGAAACAGGCGGCGTTCAAAGGAAAAGGGAAGCCAACACGAGGCATAGGGGCTGCGGTTGCGGTTGCGCGGCTCGAATCGTCAGGCGGTTGCGGCGGCGTTGCCGGCGTCGTGTTCACGCGACCGAATTACGCGGCCGATTCGAGCCGCGCAGCCCCAGCCGCAACCGAAGAGAGAGCCGCGCGACCGCAACCGCAACCTTACCGTGGCGAACCATGCTCAAACGCGAAGACATACAGTACCGCAACTTCTGGGTGCGGCTGATCTGCTGCGTGGCCGTGGCCATCGCCCTGGCCAACGCCGTGCACTTCCGCGCGCTCGACGCGTGGGAGGCCGTGGCCGACGCCCTGCTGTTCGGCGGCGCCCCGGCCGCCGTCGCGCTGAGCCGGCGCGCCCAGATCCTGATCGTTTTCGCCGTTTGCCTGCCGCCTTCCGTGCTGCGAATCGACCGGCCGCTGGCCATGGCCGTTCTCGGCGCGGGACTGGTCGCCGCATATGCCCTGCTGGCCGTGCTTCTGAACGCGCCGTCCGGAGCGCGGCTGCCGCTGGTGGCGCCGCTGCTGTGCGTTGTGGGCGCGACGACTTTCATGGGCGCCATGGCCTGGAGCGAGGAACGGCTCAAGCGGCGCCGGCTGGAACAGCTCGAAGCGGCCAAGCAGCGGTTCACGGACATGCTGGTGCACGACCTGCGCAAACGCATGTCCTCCATCCTGACCTCGTTCAGCGTGATCGAGGGCGCGCTGGACAGGACCCAGTCCCGGACCGGCGACCTCATCGAAACCATCCGGGCCAGCGCCCGGCGCATGCTGACGCAGATCGACGATCTTGTGGCGATCCGGCGCATCCAGGAGGGCGCTCTGGCTTTGCATCGTGAGGCGCTGAATCTCGGCGGCCTGCTGCGCGAGAGCGTTGAAGAGATGCGCGCCGCCGCGCGCATGGCCGGGGCGGAGATCGATCTTGAGCCCGGACCCGACGCGGCGGCATTCGCGGACCGCAACGTATTGTCACGGGTGATTGCCAACCTGCTGTGGAACGCGGTGCAGCACGCGTCCGCGGGAACGCGCATCGCCGTGGGGCATTCGGCGGAGGCGGAGGGCGTCAGGTTCCACGTGGCGAACCGCGGCCCGACTATACCCCCTGCACGGCGCCAGACGCTTTTCCGGGGATTTGCTTCCGGAAAGGACGGGGCAGGGGACGCGGACGGCGGCGGCACGGGACTGGGTTTGACCTTCTGCCGGCTGGCGGCGGAAGCGCATGGCGGCGATATACGGATCGAGTCGCCCTGGCCGGGACACGAAGACGGCGTGATGGCGGTGGTGCGCCTGCCGGTTCCCCCAGCGTTGCAGGCGTGAGACGCGGCGGTGCGGAGATGCAACGGGGAAGGTGGAAGGTGGAAGGTGGGAGGTGGAAGGTGGGAGGGGGAA
>VGWJ01000099.1 GCA_016873635.1 Lentisphaerota bacterium
CCCGCGCGGCGGCGGGATCCTGTCAGGCGGATACATTGAGAAATAGGGTTCCGGAACCTGGTAGGGGTTATGCGGCTCGGAAAAACTCAGCCACATCAGAAATGGCTGGCTATCGTTGAGACCGCGCACCCAGTTGGTGGCCTGTGTCACCATGCGATACGGCAACTGGCATTCGAGCCCGTAGGGCGAAGGTTCGGTTGTGACTCCGTGCCGAATCCCGCGGAGCCACTTGTCGAATGCTTTCTGCTGTTCGGTCCGATGGTCGGCATCCGCGCGGACTCTTTCCTCTTCGTGGCAGTATTGGGCCCAGTAGTCAACGTGTTCAGGCTGAAGTTGCGAATGGTTCTTGCCGACCATTGCGGTGGCGTAGCCGTCTTCCCGCAGCAGGCCGAAGATATCTTTTGTGAAACGGGGTGGCGTGGGGCCGCCGTAGTTTGTCCGCATGCCGTGTGCACTGCAGTAGCGTCCGGTCAACATACTGACCCGGGCAGGCAGACAGAGAGGGGCGGTCGTGTATGCTTTGTCGAACCACTGACCTGCTCCGGCAAGCTCGTCCTGGAACGGCGCTACGTCGAGCGGGTATCCTTCGCGTTTGGCGAAACGGCCCTGCTGCTGGTCGGTCATCACGATCAGAATGTTGGGTTTCATTGTTCAGTTTCTATGGCAAAGACTCATTGCCCGCATGTTTCCAGCAGGCAATAGCCTGGCTTCTCCGGTGTTATGCACAACAAGGAACAGCAGGTTCATTAGCCTCTTCTCTGTAATCCTATCACAACTTCCGGCGTCCAATGAATCTCATAGCCCTCGGATGTAAAAACGACCGGCAGCCAGAGATAGCGGCTATCAATGAAGTCTTTTGGTTGCCAGAGGTCGAACATGGCAAGATAGCGATCGTCCGGCAGACGCAGGACAAAGGTGCTTTGGCTGCCATAGGTAAGCTCCGCCCCCAGACCATTGGCCGGATTGACGCCCCGGCAGGGATTCCCGATCTCGCGCCACGGGCCGAACGGATGCTCCGCCACCGCGCCGCGCGCGGCATTCGGCGCCCAGCCGGTGCAGCCGGACATGAGCAAATAATACCGCCCGTCCCGCTTGAACATTGCCGGGGCCTCCATCCACCGGTTCGGAAACGCGCGCACATACTCGGCGTGGTCCAGGTAATCGTCCGTCAGCCTGGCGATATGCAGCGTCCCGTTGTGCTCCGACGCATGGATGTGGTACGCGGCCCCGTCATCATCCACGAACAGGTTCATGTCACGCGCCATCTGGCCGTTGGCAAAATCACGCCCGAGAATGTTGTGCCGCGTGTTGAAGTCCCACTCGCCGTTTCCAAAGGCGGACTCTCCCACTGCCGCCGCCACGCCGGCGGTGGCCGGATCGCGGTCGGCCTCGGTCGCGTTCAGCGGCCAACGTCCCGCGTCCGGGCGCCTGGCATGCACCAGCCGATAGGGTCCCAGCACGTGTTCGGCGACGGCCACACCGCTGCGCGCCAGCGTATGTTTGTCGTTCGTACTGTGAAACCACATCACGAATCTGCCGGTAGCCTTGTTGAAGATGACCTTTGGCCGCTCGATCCGGCATCCCCGGCAAATCGGGCTCGCGGGATCATCGTTCACCGCCAGGGCAATGCCTTCGTCCTGCCAGTGGATCAGAGCGGAGGACGAATACGCATGAACCCCATGCCAGGCCAGTCGTCCCTCCACACCCGCGATCTTGTCCTCGCCAAACCAGTAGTACTGCCCGCCATGCGCCAGAATGCCGCCGCCATGCGCATTGATGTGAACGCCTTTGTTGTCCGGCCACAAATCGCCATTTATCATGATTCCTCTTCCGTATAGGATGTTCGTCACGCTCGGCGAATGATCCCGGACCCTTACGCCTGACACACCATTTCCTTCCATCGCCAAACGAAGTACTGGTAGTTCTCCCATGATACGTCGGGCGGTATCGCGTGGTCCGGGAACGGAATATACCGGCCCAGCGCCAGAATGCCACGGACGCGTTCAATTTCCGCGTCCATCGCGCGTTTATCCATGGCCATAGCCCGCTTGTCCATGCCGCCCATCGCGCAAAGGCCAGGATACTTCCTTAGCATGGCGGCAACATCGCAGCCTGCCTGAATTTCATAAGGGTAGACGACATTGATTCCCGCTTCCAGAAACAAGCCTGTCAGTTCGTGTATGTTTCCGTCGCTATCGAGGCTGAACATCTCAACGCCATTTTCGCGAGCGAGCGCAATCAGCTTTTGGTAATGCGGCGTCATGAATTGCCTGAACATGGCGGGTGAAATCAGGGACCCCTGCTTGCCGGCCATGTCTTCCCAGAAGAATATGGCGTCCAGCCGCATATCGCCCAGCATTTGCTCAAGCATCTTGTACCACAGATTAAACAGCGTCTTGTTAATATCCTGGATCAGTTCGGGCTCCAGCGCGCAGGCGACCAGGCATTCCTCCGTGCCCATCATGGTGCGCGCGCCGCCGAAAAAACCATACGGAAAAGGCGTGACCGTCACCAACCCTGGAAAATCCCGGACCTTTCTCTTCTCTGCTTCCCAGTTGGACGGAAATCTGCCGGGCGTATCGGGATTAAACCTGCTCTTGTGCGCCTCCCATGTCTTCCAATCCTTGACAGGGTAGGCCAGATATTCGGGCATGCTGGCCCCATCCTTCCGGTCACGTTTGATGACACCATCTTCATCTTGCGCGATTATGGTGTTTCCTTCGTCCTCGATGACTTTCTCTTCGAACTTGGGATAGATGCCCATGTGAACATCAGGCGACGTTCGATACGGATCGAAACCGAACAGGGTCGTCCAGTCATCGTCGTTCTTCATCCCCTCCTGTTTCCATCGCGTCTTTGTTGCATCCCAAGGCCCCCAATGCTGCACAAACGGCGCCCGGTCGGTCTTCCTGCCTGTGGCACACGCCAACAATCGCTCACGTGAATTCATAATTGTTTCCCTTGGTCTCGCTCGCAAGGCCTTTACGCGACCGATCCAAGATCTGCCCGTCTTTTCCAAAAGGCCGCGCCTGTGTGGTGGGCTCTGTCATCCCATTCCTGGGATATCTGCACAAGCCGCTGTCGCAGGTTGGACACCGTTGGCTTTGACTCTTCCCGCTCCGCAAGGTTTCGCATTTCCCAAGGATCGGCAACCAGATCGAATAACTGTGTCGCGCCGCAAGCGTACTCGATCAGTTTCTGCCGTCCGTCGGTCAGGCCGCGGATACTGTTGTCGTAGGCCAGATAGAGGTCTTTCCGAAGCGCGGCTGCCGGATCCTTCAGGCACGGGAGCAGGCTGACGCCCTCCACGGAAGCGGGAACCGGGGTGCCGGTCAGGCCGCAAAGGGTGGGGAAGATGTCCAACAGATAGACCAGCGCGGCGCTCTGCCGCCCCTTCGGGATTCCCGGTCCGGCAAAGATCAGCGGGACCCGGACGCTGTGATCGTAAACGTTCTGCTTTCCCATCAACCCGTGCTGGCCGACGGCCAGACCGTTGTCGCCGGAAAAGACAATGATGGTATTGTCGAGCGCGCCCTTTATGCGCAGCGCATTGAGGACGCGCCCCAGGGCGGCATCCAGATGGGAGATCATGGCGTAGTAATCGGCGATGTGCCGTCGGATCTCCTGCGGGACGCGGGGGATGGCGGCGAGTACCTCGTCGCGGATGCGCAATGCACCCGTATCAATGGCATGCTCCGGGACGAAATTGGGCGGGAGATCGATTTTGTCGAGATCGTACAGTTTGAGGAACTCCTTGGGCATGCTGCGCGGATCGTGCGGCGCCATGAGCGAGGTGTACATGAAGAACGGCCTTGAGCCATCCCATTCCTCGATGAATCTGATGGACGCATCGGCGAAGATATCGGTGGAGTGCTTACCGGCATGAAAGTGATCGCCCCGGCGTTGTTCCACGTTGTTCGTCAGCCATGGATTGCGTATACATGGGGCATAGCGCTCGTACCGGCCTGTGGGATCGAATTGGCAGAGGGGAACCATCCAGTGGTCCTCCATGCCGCCGAAGAAGATCTCGGCGCCGGTCTCGAATCCGCGCGCATAGGCTGCGGTTCCATTGTGCCACTTGCCGGTGCCGAAGGTGAGATACCCGGCCTGGCGCAGACTTTCGGCCAGCGTGACGTGAGTCGTGGGTATCTCCTCACCTTGGCCTTGAATGTGGTACAGCGTGCGCCCGGTATGGAGCATGGCGCGGCTGGGCAGGCAGACCGCGCCGCAACTGCCGCCGGGAATATGCGCGTGCGTGAATACCGTGCCGGAGGCGGCCAGCGCATCCAGGTTCGGTGTGTGGATGGCGACGTTCCCCAGCGCGCGGATGGTGTCGAACCGCTGGTCGTCGGTGAAAAAGAAAAGGATGTTCGGTCTGTTGTGCATGTCTTTGCTTTCTCCCTCGTCATTTCTGTCAGCGATCGGTTCATTACCATCTACCGCAATTCCTGCGTGATCGTGTTTCCCGCCTGCGTGCCGCCGGGCAGGTTGAAAGACGCCTGGCGCGCCTTGTCGTCTTTGGGCAGCCACTCGACCGTCACCGTCAGCGCCGTGTTGTTGGGATTGGCAACCGACGCGGCGACCGTGCCGCCCGTGGTGCGCAGCATAACGATGCAGGGCCGGTTGACCCGCAAGACGTAGGCCGGAAAGGCGGCTTCGCCCGCCTCATAGAACACCGCGCCCGCCAGCTCCGCGCGCTCATACGCCGCAGCTTGTACGGCCGCCGTATTGGCGGCGATGCGCGCGTCCAGCCGGTCCAGGTCCACGCCAGTGGCGTTGACATCGGGCGCAACAAAGTAGGCATAACCGGCGTTGAGCGGTTTGCGGCCATGCTCGATCAGGATCGCCAGCACGTCCGCGCTCACCGGCTTGTTTTCGTGGACGCGGTTGATGTCGTGCCACGAGCCGGATTGCGGCCCCGCGCGCACCGTGATGGCGGTCGCCACGGGGAAGAGCCACGCCAGGTTGGACTGCACGACTGCGCGCGCGCCTTGCAGCGCGTGCTCGCCATTGGCGAGCGTCACCTGGCGCCGGCCGTCGGACCACTGCACGGGACCGGTGAGCGGGCGCTGGTCGAGCGTGGTGACGACGGGATCGTTCGCGTTCGTTGCGGCGATCCCGGCGCCAAGGCAGACAATCAGGTCGTCGAAGAAGAACCAGGACTTGCGCGCCGTCAGCCCATGTTTGGCGAAGTCGCAGCAGGCGATGCCGGCCTGACCGTCGCTGACGCCGCCGACGAACGTCGTGGTGCCTTCGGCGCCCTTGCCCCACGGCACTTCCGCCAGTGGTCCGGTCTCCTGGACAATCGTTGCCCCCGGCAACTGCCGCCAGTTCCACACGGGCAGCAGGGGCCCGTACGGCTCGCCGTCGCGGTACACCAGCAGGACGCCATCGCCCATGTGCCGGTTCCGCAGGCCTTCGCCGTTGCCCGATTCCGTCCCCAGCGTCCGCTGGCTGCTCATCTTGAGTTCGGCGTAGAACGCCGGGCGGTGCTGCACGGACGTGTCGCTGCGCCAAAAATGGCGGTGACCGACAAGCGGTGCGGCGCCCGGTTCGCCCGTTACGCGCGCCAGGAGAGCCTGCAATTCGGCGGCGCGGGGCGTCTTCAACCGCAGGAGGTTGCGGGCGCCGTCGGCCAGGTAATCGGCACGGACTTCGGGGCCGCGCGTGATGCCGCGCCCGTTCCCTGCCATACCGGCCAGCGCGCCGCGCGCGAGCCATTGGCTGCCGTCGAGCACCAGCGACTCCATGATCGCGATCTTCTCCGGCGCGAACGCGAACGGCGTGGCCTGCGAGAGCACGGCCCAATGCGTGTTGTCGCTCACGAACGCTGCGCCGTAGCCGTGCGTGTAGAGCTGCGGGCCATGCTGGTGGTAGCTCCAGTCGGGCTGCACACCCTCGGCTGTCGTCACGACGATGGTCTGCGCGATCTCGTCGAAGCAGCGCTTCGCCAGCGCGGCATCGCGGGCCTGCAGCGCGCCATACAGCGTATTGATGGTCAGCCAGACGCGATTCTGGCCGGTCATGCGGATGCCGGCGCGGGTCATGATCTTCCGGCCGCCTTCCTTCTGCGCCGGCGACATGCGGTCTTCCGTGAGCAGCATCAGTCGGCCCCAGTCTCTAGGCACGCCGATCTCGTTGTACCACCAGTTCGGGCTCGTGGGGTCTTTCGCCAGCCAGTAGTCCATGCCGCGCAGGATACCCGCGAGCAGCACGGCGTCCTTGCCGCCATCGGCCCGCCAGACCCGAGCCATCGTCAGCAGGCGGTTCGGGTGTTGCAACGGCGACCATCCGCTCCTGACCTGGGGGGCATAGTTGATGTCCGGCCAGGCGCCGCTGGCGGGCAAGAGCTTCAAGTGGTCCTGTGCCCGGCCGCGGGTAGCCGACGTGACCTCCTGGACCAGGTCGGCGACGACGCGCTGGGCGAGGACGTCCGTGCTATCGGCGCCGTGAGCGAAGCGTGGGAAAATGGACGCAAGCAGCATTGGCATGCCATACCTCACTATTCGCCAGCAATCATGGCTCAGACTGGTTCGCGGATCGGATCTAGATGATTTCATGTTCCCGTCCGATCCTGCAACGTCGCGGGCAGGCCGCACCTGTGCAATCGGATCTATCTTCCCACTTCCGGGCTGTCTGCACAAGCCGCTGTCGCAGGCTGGACACAGTGGACTTCGACTCCTCCCGCTCGGCCCTTGGGTGTCTATTCGTAATTGCGGCAGGAGCCAAATTGCACCGGCGCCGGCAGACGGCCGTCACCCGCGTCCGGATACAGCTTGTTCTTGTGATCCACGCCGTGCACACCCCAGCCGGTGCGGATGCGCGTGGTGCGGATCAGCCATTCCAGAAGCATGCGGCGGCACTGTGCCACCGTCTCACGGTATTCCGGCACATGGTAGAGATTCCGAGTTTCCTCGGGATCAGCCTCGCCATCGTACAACTCGCCGACATCTTCGCCAAACGTCTCGGGTTGGTAGTGAACGAAGCGCCACTTGCCCCAGCGGATGGCCTTGGAATGCGGGCACTCTATCGCCGCGAGTTCGCGGACGGGTTGGTTCCCTCCGGACAGCAGGCTCGTGATATCGAGGCC
>VGWJ01000100.1 GCA_016873635.1 Lentisphaerota bacterium
TGCTGGACAGTGAAGGACGCCAGGTCTATGCGATTTATCGCGTGCTCGGGCCGGACAGGGAAGTGGAGTTGTCGGCGCCTGTGGGCGGCCCTTACACGCTGGAGGTTGCCGAGAACATTTCCGGCAGGGCGTGCAGTGTCATTCTCGATGCCGCTCCCCTGTCGGAGCCGGCGCTTCGCCTGGAGGATCCCGCGGCCCCGTACGTGCCTTATCCCTCTGAGGTCGAAAGGTTTCTGAAGGCGAACACCAACGCCCTGCTGGTGCTGGGGCGCGGCATGGCGGGGTCGAAAGCCGAAGTGGACCGGCTGATCGCGGGGCTGGGCGCCAGGGGGATGAAGGTCACGTTGATGCCCGAGAATCGGGTGTGGCGGGTGGCCTCGGGCGATCCCGGCATGACGGGTGATCCCTTTGCCGACGGATTCCACCACTGGCACGGCGGCTACGGCGGCTCGGACGGCGGAATTATCGAGCCGCGCGCGGTGGTGGACAGCCCGCTGATCATCCTGAGCGCGGCCTATGGATCGACCTTGCTGAATATGCTGGTTGAAAAAGGGTTTGTGACCGAGCGTCCCGTGGGCGCGTCGGAATTCGCGGCGCCGCCGACGCTGCAGGTGGCGTCGCGCGGCCTGCACTGGAAACACGACGCGCTGTTGATGGTGGCGAACGACGGCGAGGGAGTGAAGCGCGCGGTCAGCCGCATCCTGGAAGACCCGGCGATCACCGGCAAGCCGCCCGCCGCGGAGGCGGCGCCGAAGCCGCCGTCCTACGGCCGGCCGGAGACGAAAGAAGGGCGGGAGGCCGCGGCCGGGACGCCGGCCGTGACCTTCATGGGCAACAACGAGTACGTGCTCGACATGAAGTTCGACGCCGCCGGCAACATCTACGTCATCACGTGGGGACATGGCGACAACCTGTACTCGCTGGATCCCGCCGGGAACCTGCGGTTCTCCCGGCGCCTGCCGGAGATGGGCCCCTGCCGCCTGGACGTGGACGCGGATCGCGTCGTGGTGTTCACCGGCTACGGAAGCCGCCTCTACCAGGTGGGGCTGGACGGCAAGCCGATCTCCCAGGGGCGGATTACCCTGGATCCCGGCGTGTCGTTCAAGGGGCCGACCTACCGGGAACGCCACACGGCCGACCTGCTGCGCCACGGCCTGACCTTGAACACCGAGCTCTTCCGCTATGACTACGCGCCCGGGAAGCGGATGGTCGTGTACTACGAACCGACGCTGGAGACCATGCGCGCGCTGGACGAGAACGGCAATCTCGTGGCCGAGTGGCGGGGCGAAGCCCGGACCGACGAGGACGGCAACGTGACCTACCGGGGTTTGGGCGAGTTCGTATGCAGCCCCGACGGCACGCGGGTGGCGGAGTTCGAAGACGGAATGCTGGTTCTGCGCGATCTGACCGACACGAAGAACGTCAGAAGACTGGCCGGACGCCACGGCGGCGGACAACCGTTGTCTTGGAAGAAGGGTGATCCGGGGCCCACGGCGGGCCGGACGCATTTCGACGGGGACCTGAACGTGATTGGTGAGGATCCGCCCGATCCGGCCGGTACCGTGATTTCCCTCGGCGTCGCGGGCGGATTGGTTCCCGACGGCAAGGACTTCCGCCTGGTGCGGGTTGAGGAAGACAGGGAAAGGGAAGTCTCGCGGATGGGGCCGTTCCCGTGCACGCCCACTTTCGCGCGGGTGAGCCCCGACGGGGTCCACGTGGTCCTGCTCGATGAGTACTGGAATGCCTTTGTCCATGAGGTGGCGACGGGGAAGCGCACCGGCCAGACCCGGCTGCCCGAGATGGGTTTCTCGCTGGAGTTCACGCCCGATTCCAAGACGTTTCTGGTGGGCGGGCTTCGCGGATCCGTCATGTGCTGCGATCTGAGCGCCAAGCTGATGTGGTCCACGGCGCTGGGGCCGCGCAACCAGAGCCTTCAGAAGACGCAGTTCCCGAACGTGGATGCGTCCTTCCCGGACTACACCGCGAAGCTGTTCAAGCCGGTCGCGGATGAGCCCGGCGAATTCGACAACCTGGTGACCCTCGACCGCAGCAGGCTGGAAAACGGCGACTTCGAGGGCGCGGGCGGCTGGCGGGTTGACACCAATGCCGACGCGAAAGCCGTCGTCGCGTACGCCGACGGCGGCTACCAGAGCAAGCGCTGCCTCAAGGTCGGCGGCGCGACCGTCCAGCAGTCGATCGAAGGACTGATCGGGGACCACTTCACGTGGGTGCTGGAGTTCTTCCACCGGCGCGCGACGCCGGAGGAACCGGCGAGCCTGCTGGCCGGGCTGGCGGCGGAGAACCGGCATCCGGACAGCGTGGTGCGCGTGCTGGAGTGCGGCAAGGACTGGACGTTCGCCCGGATCGCTCTCAAGAGCGGCGGCGGCCCGAAGGCTCTGCGCGCAGGCTTCCAGGGACAGGGCGGGGAGGCGCTGGTGGACAATGTGACCCTGCGCCGTATCCGTTTCCCCAGCGTCAACCACATGCTGTATCAACCTCTGTACGACGTCGAGCCCGTCGTCCTGATGAATCCGCTGTTTCTGAACAACTACAATCCGCTCGGCGTGTTGCGGGAGCAGATTCCGAACGTCATCCTCTCGCAGCGTCCCGAACAGATCGCCGATGCCCTGGTGGTGGATGCCTTCCTGCAGAACGGCCGGCTCAACGACATCAGCAGCGTGTGGCATTGGTCGTATCTGGGGGGCGGCGACACGCTGGTCTCGATGGGAATCAAGAATCCGCGCTGGGTGTCGATGGTGGCGGTGTACTTCAACGCGTACGACGAGCCGAATACCGCGCCCAACTTCGACGTGTACGTGTCGGACATGGTGCAGAAGAAGGTGGTGCAGGTGGCCGCCGTGCGCAACAACCGGAGCCTGTTCCGGCTGGTCAAGTTTCCCGCGCGCCGCGCGGACGAGGTGCGGCTTGTCCTGGTCAACGGGCTGCCGCGCCAGCGGACGCTCACGGAGGTGGAAGTTTACGGGCCGCTGTCCGGCGGGGAGCAGGAAGGGGTGGCGGACGCGGAGGGGCAGAACACGTACATGGGCGCGTTCGGCCGGGTGGACAAACGGCGCATGGCGCT
The DNA here is from genome assembly GCA_016873635.1 of Lentisphaerota bacterium. Taxonomy (GTDB): domain Bacteria; phylum Verrucomicrobiota; class Kiritimatiellia; order UBA8416; family VGWJ01; genus VGWJ01. The sequence goes on from VGWJ01000100.1 coordinate 3,083, forward strand.
GGCGGCGGAATACGTGCCGAGATCGGTCGGCGGCGGGGACAGGGACCTTCCGCCCGGTTTTCCGCCGCGCTGGGCGACGCCCGTGTCGCAGGTCGTGATCTCCGAAAGAAACCTGTACCTCTCGCGCGCCACGGGGTTCAACCAGCGGTACCCGCTCGATGCCCCGTCGCTCGACTCGCCGGCGGAATCGTACCGCACGGGCGGCATGGGCTTCGGTCCGGTCATGACGCTGTACGGCGGCGCGCTGCTGAAACCCGGAAGCGACGGCAGACTCTACGGCATCGATCCGGATTCCGGCCGGGAGTTCTGGTCCACCGTGCTCGGCGAACGGCTCACGGGAAGCCCGGTGGCAACGGGGCTCGACGTGTTCACCGCGACGGATGCCGGCAGGCTCTATACGCTGGACATCGCCAGCGGCGCCATCCTCGGCGAAACGGAGTTGTCCGGCCCTGTGCACGGATCCGTGGCGTCGGACGGCAAGAACATTTATGCGATCTCGGCCGCGGGCCGGCTGCACGCCGTCAATGCGACCACCGGACGGGAAATCTGGAGCGCCGGCGTCGCGACGAATACGGAGTCGACCCCGGCCGTGGACGGCGGGGTGGTGTATCTGGCCGATCAGAAAGGGACTGCTCGGGCAGTCCGAACCTCGGACGGCAAGGATCTGTGGTCGCACGAACTGGGCAGCGAGTTCGGCCGGTGTCCGGTCGTGCTGCCCGACAAGGTCGTATTCGGCTGCATTGACGGCCGGTTGACGGCGCTGGAGCGCGGCAGCGGCAAACAGATCTGGCAAACGGAGCTGAAGACGCGGTTCATCCGGTATGAACCGGTTCCCATGGTGATAGCCGTGCCTGCCAGACCCGCCGTGCCCGGCACGCCTGCCGTTCCGGAACAGCCGGCTGTCCCGGCCAAACCGGCGGTGCCCGCCGTGCCGGCCGTGCCGGCGCAGCCCGCCGTGCCCGCGCATGATTTGAACGTGCTGCTGTGTATGAGCGAAGGGAAACCGGTGATGATCAATTCGGCGGACGGCAAACCTGCGCAGGAGCAGGTGGTGACCGGCTCGGTCCAGAGAGACGGCAAGTTCAAGCCGGATGAGAAAGCGCCCGGTATCGGGGAGCTGACCGCTCCGATCAGCTACTACAAGGGGTATCTCGCGTTTGCGCCCATCCATGGCGACAGCGCCGATATTCCAATGTACAACGACAGCCGGTATCACAATATGAACAACGGCTCGGTAACTTTGCTGAGACCGGCCTCGGATTCGGCGCCCAAGGCGGCGGACGGGCCGCGCGCGATCGCGCGCATCGAGAAACCCGTCCAGATCGACGGCAGGCTGCAGGACGGCGAGTGGGGCAAGGCGGCGCTGTCGCTCGACGGACCGGACGACATTTCCCCCGCCGACCGCATTGCCCAGGGCAAACCCGACGGCGCCGCGCATTGGACCGGCTACGACGACTTCGGCGCCAGGGTCTACCTGCAGGGCGACAGCAACGCGCTTTACGTGGCCGCCGCGGTGACCGACGACCGGCACTTCAATGACAAGACCGGCGGGGAAATCTTCGGCGGCGACGTCATGCAGGTGGGGATCGTCACGCCGAATAACGTTCACTGGAACCTGGGCCTGGCGCTGACGCGGGAGGGCCCCGTGCTCTACCAGGCGGAAGGATCAACCAATAGCATGCCCAAGCTCGCCCGGTACGCCGTCGCGCGCGTGGAAAGCGACGGTAAAACGACTTACGAGATGAGCCTGCCGCTGGCCCCGCTCGGGCTGGCCCCGGACGCGGAGTTCAAGATGAACATCGCCTTCCTCGACGATGACAGCGGCAGCGGGCCGCGCTACTGGCTCCAGTTGGCCCCGGGCCTCGCGGGCCGGGATAGCAGGACTCCGCCTCCCTCCAAAGTGTACCCGGGATTCATTCCGGAGAAGGACTGACCCTGTAGCGAGTTCGACCGCGAAGCGGTTGAACTGCTCTCTCCAGGATCACTTCTGCTCGGCCGCATCCTTTGCGGGGTCCACCAGCGGATAGGTGGGCCAGCCCGCGGCCACCTGGTGGAAGAAGCCGGTTATCTTCTGGCCGGGCGAAGTGTGATGGTAGCGGGGCTCGACGTCCGGGTTCTGCACCGCGGCAAATAGAACGATCGTCCGCCCGTGGATGCCGTCCGGCTTCCTGACCCACTCGTTCGGCGCGCCCAGCGACTTCCACGGGATCCGCATTTCGCCCAAGTAACCGGTGTCGACGCCGTCGCCGCCGTTCACGGTCGACGGCTTGCCGTCCTTGTTCGGCTTCAGCGCGACGGCGGTCTCCAGCGTTGCGCGATCCGATTCGCCCTCTTTCAGGCACTCATTGTGCGCCCAGTAGATCCCCAGCGACGTCATCGAGGAGCGGGCGAAGGGAGAATTTGACGGCGCCACGGTGACCCAGACATCGCTGAAGTTGTTCAGCGCGTTATGATGCAGTTCCCAGAAGAAGTTGGGGTCGCTGAATGACACAAAAACCTCGAACACGTCATTGGAGCCTTCGATGCGGCAACCTTCACGGAGACGGCGCTGCGGCCCCTGTTTCTCGCCGCTGCCGGCGGCGATAAGGTCCGCGTCGAATGTCTCGTAGCCCACGTAAAGATATTCGTTGTCCCACGCATAGCGGATGACGGCCGGCAGCGCGTCGCTCTTGACGCCCTGCTTGCCGTAGGCGTACTCGACGCGGATCGCCTCCGCGCCCTGCCAGCAGGGCTCGTCCAGCACGCCGTCGATCGTCACGGGCGTATCCGTCTTCAACACGCGAACCGGCTCGGGCCCGGAAAAAGGCCGATCGGCGTTCTCCCCGGCCGCGGCGCCGAGATCCGCGGCCAACGCCAATGCTCCAACCGCGCACAAAGTCCGCTTCGCGATCGCCTTCATCGGTCTCTTCTCCTTCCTGCCCGCGGGGTCTGCGACACTGCTCCATGCACCATGGCGCGGCCAGTCAGTCGCGCCGTTTGGTTCCGCGGCACATTAGCAGGCCGGCGCGTCTGATGTACAGCCGGTAATCTGCAGCAAGCGCCGGATGGCGGGTTGATTGGCCCCGTAAATGGAGCGCGGTCCTTGACAGGAGGGGCGCTTCGACTAACATGCGTGCCATGAAGCAGCGGGTGAGCATCTTGACGCTGGTCAGTCTGTTGTCGGTTCTGCCGCGCGCCGGCTACGCCCGCGCGCCGGCTCAAACCGAACCGGGGAAAAAGGCGATGCAGCCGCGCGACCTTGGTCCGGTGGCGTGGATGAAGCCGCCGAAACACAAGCCGGTTGAGATCGTGCGCGACGGGAAAGCCGGCGCCGTGGTCTATGTAGCGGATCCGGCGGGCCGGAAGGACTGGACTCCGAAGCGGAAAGGGGAACAGCCCTCGACCTTGAAACGGCTGGTGGACGAGCTGGACACGGTCGTCCGCCTTGCGACCGGCGCTTCGCTGGAATTCGTCACGAATCCTCCGCCGGCGGGCACGCCGGCCATCGTGATCGGGGACTGCGAAGAGACGCGCGAGGCGGGGATCGCCGCGGCGGAACTGCCGCCCGAGGGCTTCACGGTCAAGACCGCTCCCAATCGCGTGTATTTGGTGGGCAGCACTCAGGCGGCGGCGCCGGGCAGTGACCAGTGGGCGAAATGGGGTAACGAAGGTGCGGCCTGGGCGGTGGCGGACTTCCTGGAGCGGGTGCTGGACGTGCGCTGGTACTGGCCCGCGGAGGTCGGAGGGCGCTGCATAACC
>VGWJ01000101.1 GCA_016873635.1 Lentisphaerota bacterium
GGCTGTTCGTCCCAATCCAGGCTCGTAGTGAGGTTCGCTCCCGCTTTGTCGCTGTCCGGGGCGTTCAGGCTAGTGCCTTGGCCCATGACGAACGCGCCCGCATTGAGCCGGACGAACCCCATGCCCAGCGAATTGGTGTAGGTCGGCCCGGTCGGCGGTTCCGCGGCGAAGCCGCCTCCCGCCCCCGCCAGCCAGAGGGCGGCGGTCGCCACGGTGGTGAGTACTCGTTTCGTTCTTGCGATTCTGTCTGTCTGTGTCATTGCGTCGCGCCTTTTCAAACCCTTTTCCCGCACCTTGTCCCGAACCCTCTTCCCGAACTTTGCCCGCCGGGCCGTCGCGCCTCGGCGAAGGCCGGTCCCGAACCATAATCTAATGGGCGCTTCCGGGTTTGTCGGCGGATTTCTTCTTTGTCGCGAGCTTTGTCGCGAGCTTTGTCGACTGCATCATCCTTGAATCCCCGCGATCTCAGTAGAAAATCCCCCACTATTCCCGGAAGGACCATTGTCACTCCGCATTCCGTCGCTCTCACGCCATCACGCTCTCACGCTTTCACAGCACCCCGCCCCGTCACAACGATGATACAGGCGCCCAACTCCAGCAGGCGCTGCTCGATCTCGGGTGTCGGCAGCTTGTTGTTCCAGATGATAAACGGCACCCGGTCCGGCTTGTCGCCGGCGAGAGCGGAGAGAACGAGGTCGCGGGAGGATTTCACGGTTGTCACCGGTTTCCTTTCGACGCCAATCGACTCGAGTCGACTGGAGTCGATTCCGGTCGAGATTCCGCGACGTCCACATCGAGCAACCCGTCGCATTCCGGGTAGTTCGGGCAGCCCCAGAACTTGCCGCCGGCGCGCGGGCCCTTGCGGGTGCTTCGCAACCGCATCGGCTCGCCGCATTTCGGGCAGGCGCCTGCGGCTCGACCCGGGCCGCCGACCGCACACGCGTGAGGCGCCCCTTGAAACCACCTTCCTCCAGGAAGCGTTCGCCCTGGGCATCCAGTTGTTTACGGGTCAGGAAGTCGGCACGGTCGCAGAGACGGATCAGCGCGTTGGCCACGATTTCGGGGTCCGCGGAGTCGAGCCACTTGGCGAACTTGGCGCGGTTCTGCGCAACGGTGCGCGAGAAAATGAAGTCCGTGAGGCTCTTGGGAAAAGCGAAATTCTCCGGCCGGATGGGCTCCCACCACGAGAGCGTGGCGATCTTGTCGGCGCGCAATGCCTCGCAGTCGGCCTTGAACACCGCGTCGGTTGAGGCGGTGTAGTACGGGAACGGCAGCGATTCGCGCGGGTAAAGCGTGGGGTTCTCCACGACGAAATGGATCGGACCGAAGGTGCCGTCCGTGCGTATCTCCCGCACGGCAACGCCATAGGCCAGCCAGTCGCAATAGTTGCCGCTGGTGTAGCCGGACTGCGGAATATAGTCCGCCATGGCGTGGAGCCGGCCGGCGGGTGCAATCCAAAACCCCAGGCGCATCGCGTTGAAGGTCCAGTCGCCGGGCGCGACTTCGCGTGCCGGGAAGAGCACGGTGGGGCTCGACCACGTCCGCGCTTCGTCGTCGGAGGTGGAGAGCAGGACGCACCCCGGAGCCATGTCCTCGTCCGCCGGGTTGGTTTTGAAGGCCAGGCAGAACCGTCCCTTCCAGTAGGTGATCATCGGCTCGTGATGGTACGTCCAGCCAAACCCGTCGGAAGCGGCAGGGTCGTTGCGGAAAGTGCGCAGCACTTGGCAGTTCTGCGCGTCCGCCGCCCAGGCGCTTGTCATTCCCGCCAGCCAGAAGGCGGCCAGGGCCGCGGTGGTTAGTACACGGTTCGTTGCTGTTGTCTTGCTTGTCTGTTTCATCCGGGCAGCACGTTCCACGCGCCCAGGCAGCGCTGGCCGATCCAGCCGGTGACCGCCACGGGCCCCTTGCACGCGCCGCCGGGCGGCAGTACCGCGGTGGCCATCATCGCCTTGCCATCCTCGTCGCTGTTCTCCCGGAACAGCACCCAGAGTTCGCCATTCTTGAGCGCCAGCGCCAGATCCTTCGCGCCGTCCATCCAGGCCTGGTTCGATCCCTTGTTGATGCAGGGCGAACTCGCCCGCAGCGTGTAGTCGGAGGCGCCGGGATTTGCGAAGAGCGGATTGCCGCTGATGTTGCCCGAGCCGGAAAAAACCGGGTCGGTGGTGCAGGTGTATTCGACACCGGCCGATGCAGAGATGTTCTTGTAGGTCGAACTGGCGGCCGTGTTGTTGTACACGATGCAGTTCCTGACCGTGCCGGCGGTTTCGCGGTAGATCCCGCCGCCGCCCGAGCGAATTGGTATGCGTGGGTCCGCCCGGCGGCTCGGTGACAGCCCCTTTGTCAGGGGTTTGCGTTGTGCCTGCTGTCTTGCCAGCCTGGTTCATCGGCATGATCCCTTCGAAACCTTTCGAGACCTGTCGACGCCAATCGACGCCAATCGACGGCGGCCGACATTGTTAATCAGCCATTCCCCTTCCCCTCCACTCGCCGACATTCCGGCGGCGCCTGGCAGGCGATTGCCAGCTTGCCGTTTGCATCGCGCGTCCAACTCGCGTGAATCGGCCCGTAGGGTGTTGCCACGCATCCGCGCGCCCACTGCAACGCGCCGGGGCAAGGGTCAACGCGAAACGTGCGGAATCCGGGTTCCAACGGGCGAATGCCCAGAACACGGGTGGGCAGGTAGACCGCCGGCGCCGCACCCCAGGCATGGGCCGCGCTGCGCGGCCAGCCGAAGGTCTCCGGACAGGTCCGGAATCCCATGGCGGCCATCTTGCCCCATTCACGTTGCATCACTTCCAACGCGAGCGGGCCGTCTCCAATGTGAAAGAGCGCGCCCAATGTGAAGAAGAGAAAGAATGGGGAACCGACGGCCACGATACCGCCCGGGGCTTCCTGCTCCGACGGCGGGCCCATGCTGCGACCGGCCGGCGAACTGGAAACGAAATGGCCGCGTTCGACCCGCCTGATGATCTGCCGGACCGACGCCAGTCGCGCGGCCGGCACGCAGTCGCACAGCGCCGCCAGGGTGTTGGTCTGCTCGCTCACGCGCAGACAACCGCGGTACTGCTCCCAGGGCAGGACGTTCCAGCCCTTCTCGCGGCAAAGCGCCTGGTACTGCTGGTAGGACCACTCGTCGCGCGCCGTGTCCACATACGCCTGCCGCTCCTCGCTCCAGCAGAAGCGGTTGACCGCCGCGAACCGCTGATCGGCTTCCGCCGCCAGGACCTTGGCCTCGTCCGGCAGCCCCAGGGCGCGCGCCATTTCGGACGCCGCGCGCAGGCAGGCCACGAGCAAAACGTTGTTGGCGGTCACCTCTCCATAGGGCGAGAGATCCGTGGCCGCCCACTCGATGAGATTCCACGCGCCGGGCACGTCCAGCAAGCCGCGTGCGTTCGTCATCCGCCGGCAATGGTCGAACATTCCGCGTAGATACCCATAGTTCTCCCGCGCGTCTTCGAGGTTGCCGCCGTGCAGCCAGTGATCCCAGCACTGCAAGCCCCAGAGCAGGGCCCACATGGGGAGGCCGCCTTCCGGATAGTTCGGGAACGCCGCGATCGGCAGGTAGCGGCCGGCGGTGTAGCGCGAATCCCGCGGGAAGTACTCCTTCACCCACTCCGGCCGGAGCGACCGGCCGACGATGCGGATGCAGCGCTGGTCGAGGTCGTACCCGCCAAAGGCCAGTTGATTGATCTGCGCGGTGATGCGCGCGTCGCCGACCCAGAACGCCTGCTCGTGGCCGGGGCAGTCCACATAGGTGTCGAGCATGCAGACGGCGGCGGTGTCGAGGCTCATGCGGTAGGCCTGGTTGAGTTGCCAGTCGCTGCACTCGAAACCGCCGACTTCCGCCGCGGGATATACCGCGCGCCGGCAGCGCAGGGCGTAAAAGCGCACGGGCCGGTCAAAGCCGCGAACGGTGACGGAGAGATAGCGGAACCCGCGCCGGATATGCGCCGTGAAGGTCTGCAGTCCTTCCCGGCAGACGTAGCGGAAGCCGTTGTACCACATCCAGGCGATGCCGCCGGAATTGATCAGTTCGAACCCCTGCGCGTCGATTACCGTGCCGGCCGGCGCGTCTACGGTCAGCTCCACGTACCCGATTGTCTCGCGGCTGAAATCCACGATGAAATGCGCGTCGTAACCCGGAGTCGGAACGAGCGTGGCGGCATCGGCGTGCGCATGCAGCAGGTTCTGCGGCTGGAGCAGCGGCGAGGTGAACGTGTCGTCAGCCGGCGGCCGCGGTTGCGCCCGCTGGATGGCCGGGTCAATCAGACCGCCGCGCACGGCGAGGAAGGCTTGCGTCATGACTTCGCGATAGACGCTGCCCGGCTCCACGGGCGCGGCAACGAAGCCGGTCCGCAGCGCACCTGGAATCTGCTCGACGTTGGCGGCGGCCAGCAGGTCCGCCAGACCCTCCGGTTGCGGAATGGTGTCCGACGTCTCGTGCCAGGGGTAGTTGACCGCCGCATTCGGGAACACGTAGAGCGCCCAGGCGTCCGGCGGCCCGGACAAGATCCGCTGCGCGGAGAAGGTCAGCCTGGCGTCCGTCTCCAGCAGCAGTTCCATCTCGATGGCGAAGTAGCCGACCTGTTTGACAACGAGCAGGCTGGTACCCACCGGCAGCGCGAGCACACCGCCCTCCACACGCTTGCCGTTCAGGAAGGCCTGATCGCCCGCGTGCAGGCGGACGGCGGTCACCGCAGCACAGGTAATCTCCGTGGCATAGACCTTGATGGCCGTGTGGTGCCGGGGGGGCGAGCCCAGCCGGAAGCGGTACCCCCGCGGGCGCCGCGCCAGTTCGATAGCGGCGAAGGCCACGGGGTGGGTCGGGTCATCCGAGAGCAGGCCGATGCCGCTCGGCTCCAGCGTTGTCCAAGGCGCCATGCCCGCCGGGCCAAGTTCGGTCGCCGCATCCCAGCCGACATCGTCAAACCCCGTATTCGTCCACCCCGGCAGTTCGTGGCGGGCGTCGAACCATTCCTCGCGCCCCAGAAGGAGCCCCTCGCTGAAGGAGCGGCCCGCCGTTCCGGCCGGGAAGGCGTCGTGCCGCCGCACCTTCCATTGGCGATCCGTAGCCACGCCCGACGGGCGGCCGGCGGCATCCCGCCAGGTCAACTCGGCCAGGACCCCTGGCGAACGCGACGCGGTATGCGGCGACTCCGCGCCGGCCGCCGGCGCGAGGATGGCGATGACGTTGGCCGCGCCGGAGCGCAGGTACGGAAGCGCGTCCACCGTGTCATAAGCTTTGCAGAAGTCGTAGGAACGGGCCGGCCCGCGCGTGACCAGCGTGCCGTTGACATACAGCAGATAGTTGAACGATGCCGTAACCCGCAACGTCGGCGCACGGCAATCGGCGGGCAGGTCGAAAGACCGGCGGAACATCCACCACGCATCGCAGGCCTGATCGTTCGCCCAGATCCAGCGGGTGACGGGAGAGAAGTTGGATGTGCTCATGGCGGCGGATGCTGGCACAGGGCGAGGCGAACTGACAAGGGCGAAAGGTCAATAGACTTCGGCGCAGAATTCGGCCATCGATGCATCGGTGGTCAGACCGGAATGGCGCTAAGACAAGCCTCTTCACCCTCTTTGTCGCGAGCTTTGTCGCGAGCTTTGTCGGAGTCGCAAGGGGTTCGCGCATAGCGGGTTCGACAAAGCTCGCGACAAAGGACGTCATGCGGAGCCGTCTTATCTCAGCGCCATTCCCCCTACCCCTTCAACACCATCACGCTGTAAGGCGCCAACTCCACCACGCCCGTGTGCCGTTTGCCGGTGAGCAGGTCGGTCATGGGGCGCGGCAGCGTCAGGCTTCCCGGCTTGTGCTCATGTTCGATAACGACCATCCCCTTGCCAGCCTTGCCGGCGCGCGGCACGGCAAGCACGTTCGGCGACGCCTCGGCCACGGGCTTCACACCCGCCTCGCCGGCGACTTCCAGCAACAGCCGCTGCAGATCTTCGTTCGATGGCATGGTGCCGAGCAGGATGACCTGCCCCTTGCCCAGACGCCGGCGGGTGACCGCCGCCAGTCCGTTGAGTTCATTGTCCGTGAACGTGGCCAGCGCCTTCGCGCCGCGCAGCTCGAAGCCGTAGTGCCAGATCGAGCCCGCGGCATCGCGGCCGTCCGCCCAGCGGAACTTGAACCCGCGCGGATCGCCGGGGATCTCGTACTTGCAGCGCACCCCACCCCACTCCTCCAGACTCCCGAACGGGGCGTGCGTGAACTTGGTTCCGTCGAGCGTGCGCACGTCGGTGAGCGGCCCGGCGATCCACGTGCCGCCCGCCTTGATCCACGCCGGCAGCCGCCCGCGCAGGCCACCGTCATCCAGCGCCGGCAGGTAAGGCGAAAAGACGACCCGGTAGGAATCGAGATCCGCCGCCGGATGGATCACGTCCGGCCTCAGTTGCATCTGCAGCAGAGGACGGTACACCGTGTGCATCAATTTGCCCTGATAGTTGAAATCCTTCACCATCGGCTGGAAACCGAACATCTCGTGGGCATTCGTGGAGAAGTGCAGCGCGATGCCATTATTGGAGGGACGCGTTCCGTTCAGGAACCTGGCGGCGGCGCGGAACCCGCGCGACACCTCCTGCACCTCGCCAAACATGTGCAGCGGCCGGCCGCAGCTCGACACCACCGACCCGTGCATCAGCTCCTGCCCGCTCCAGTGCGCGCGCCACAGCCAGTAGAGGTTCGCCTCGCCGCCCAGCGCGATGGGCATCCAGGAGTTCACCCTGTTGAAACCCGGCTCGCG
>VGWJ01000102.1 GCA_016873635.1 Lentisphaerota bacterium
GGCATTGAGGATGCGGATGACTTGATCCAGGACTTGGATACGGCGTTGCGCGGGTGCTGAGTTCGCGGCAGATGGCCGGGAGGAAGCGGGATGACGGAGTATCAGGAGAAGCCGGGGCTTGATCGCGTGGAGGCTGCCCGCGATCTAATGCGCTGGGCGCTGGACAGGTTTCATCCGCGCATCGCCATCGCGGCCAGCCTGCAGGAACCGGTGCTCATCCACATGGCTCTGGCCATCCGGAAAGACGTCCGCGTCTTTTCCATCGACACCGGCCGTCTGCCGGAGGAGACGTACATCTGCGCCGAGGAGATCCGGCGGCAACTCGGCGTCCGGATCGAATGGTACTTCCCCCGGCGCGAAGCCGTGCAGAGGCTGGAGACGGAGAAGGGGCTCTTTTCGTTCAAGAACAGCCTGGAGGAGCGCAAGGAATGCTGCCTTGTCCGGAAGGTCGAGCCGCTCAACAGGGCGCTGACCGGCCTGGACGCCTGGATTACCGGCCTGCGCCGGGACGAGAACATCACCCGGAACTCGACGGCCATGGTTGGGAAGGACCCGGCGCACGGCGGCATCCTCAAGATCAACCCCCTTGTGGACTGGACCTCGGACGATGTTCGCGCCTACCTCCGGAAGCATCGGATTCCCTATAACCGCCTGCTTGACATGGGGTATCCCTCGGTCGGCTGCGAGTGCTGCACGCGGCCGATCGAGCCGGGCGAAGACCCCAGGGCCGGGCGCTGGTGGTGGGAACAGCCCGAGCACAAGGAGTGCGGGCTGCACGTGAGGGACTGGAACATCTGATGAACACGGAAACGCGTCTGAGAAGTTGGGCCAAGTCGGCCTCATGGCGCATTGTCGGGATTGTGCTGCTGGGAGGCATCTCCTATGCGCTGACGCGCAACTGGGAACAGACCACGGTCATCACGGCTGTCTTCCATGCTTTGCGTTTCGTTCTCTACTACTACCATGAGCGCTGCTGGGCGCGTATAGCATGGGGCACGACCCCCCACCCGTTGTCGCACCTGCCCGTCAAACGACATCTGACGCCGGAAGACCACGCGGCGGTCGCGAAGCTGTTGCGGGACAGGGACTGCCTTGAGACTTCCGACTACGAGATTTGATTTGTTCCGTCGTGAGCAGGAGAAACATGAAAGCGGCAGGTCCGCTTTCGGGAGCAGAAGAAGGGAGCATGTGGAATGAGACTGTTTATCAACGGAGAAGCGGCGGAGGCGCCGGATGGGACCGCGGTGACGGAGCTGTTGAAGCTGCGGCGCGTCTCGCAGCCGGACATGGTGACGGTGGAACTCAACGGCGAGATCCTGGAGCGTAAGACGTTCGACACGAAGGTTCTCAAAGAGGGGGACCGCGTTGAGTTCCTGTACTTCATGGGCGGGGGATCCCGATGAGTCTGACGGAATCGCAGATCGAACGTTATTCGCGGCACATCATTCTCCCCGAGGTGGGAGGCAAAGGGCAGGAGAAGCTGCTGGCCGGCAAGGTCCTGCTGGTCGGCGCCGGCGGCCTGGGGTGCCCGGCGGGGCTCTACCTCGCCGCGGCGGGCGTCGGGACGATCGGCCTCATGGACCGCGACGTGGTGGACCTGAGCAACCTGCAGCGCCAGGTGGCGCACCATACGCCCGACGTCGGGAAGCCCAAGGTCGAGTCCGCCGCGGACAAGTTCCGGGCCATCAACCCGGACGTCACCGTGCGCACCTATCGCGAACGCCTGGCGGCGGCCAACGCTCCGGCGATCCTGCGCGACTACGATTTCGTGATCGACGGCACGGACAACTTTGCGTCGAAGTTTCTCGTTGCCGACGCCTGCCACTTTGCGGGCAAGCCATATTGCCACGCCGGAATCCTGAGGTTCGACGGGCAGCTCATGACCGTTATTCCCGGAAAGACGGCGTGCTATCGCTGCGTGTTCAACGCCCCGCCGCCCGCAGGCGCCGTCCCCTCGTGTTCGCAAGCGGGGGTCTTGGGCGTAGTCGCCGGGGTGTTGGGCACACTCCAGGCCGCCGAGGCGCTCAAGTTCCTGCTCGGGAAGGGCGAATTGCTGACCGACAAGCTGCTGGTCTATGACGGGCTCAAGGCGAACTTCCGCAAGATCTCGCTGAAGCGGAACGTGAACTGCCCGCTGTGCAGCGAGTCGCCGACGATTACCGAACTACGCGATGAAGCGCCGGCTGTGTGTGCGTGCGCGAGGGGAGAGAGGTGTTAGGTGGGAGGTGGGAGGTGGTGGCGCTGACGCCCAACACTTTCCACCTGACACCTATCACCCTTTCCGACTGACCATGAAACTTACGATTGAGAGAACCGTGTACCATGCGATGCTGAAGGCGGCGCGAAGAGCCGCGCCCCTGGAGGCCTGCGGGCTGTGCGGCGGCAAGGACGGACGCGTGACGCAGTTCTACGAGCTGACGAACGCAGACGCCTCGGCGGAGCACTTCGGCATGAAGCCGGAGGAGCAGTTCGCCGCCATCAAGGACATGCGCGCGAAGGGCATCCGCATGCTGGCCATCTGGCACAGCCACCCGGCCTCGCCGGCCCGCATGTCGGAGGAGGATCTACGCCTGGCTTACACGCCGGGCGTAATCTACCTTATCCTGTCTTTGCTGAAGCCCGGCAAACCCGACCTGCGCGGGTTCGTCCTCAACGGCGGCAACCCCGACGAGATCAGCATCGTCGTTGGACAATGACGAATGACCAATGGCTAATTCCGGCTACAGACTTCCCGCCGACCTGGCGGCCGACATCGAAGCATACGAGCGGGACGTGGGCCGGTTCCTGGCCGGCGACATGCCGGCGGCGGTGCTGAAGGCCAAGCGGGTTCCGCGCGGCGTCTATGAGCAACGGAGGGACGGCACCTTCATGGTCCGTGTCCGTGTGGCCGGCGGCACTCTGAACGCCGCGCAGGCGCGGGAGCTGGCCGCACTCAGCCGTGAGTTCGGCAACGGCCTGCTGCATATCACGACCCGCCAGGACGTGCAGTTCCACGATGTCTCCATCGGAAACACACCGCCCATCATGCGGCGGCTGCTGGCCGTGGGGCTGACGAGCAAAGGCGGCGGCGGCAATACCGTCCGAAACGTCACGGCGTGCCCCTATGCCGGCATCTGCCCGGCCGAGCGGTTCGATGTGACGCCGTGTGCTCATGCAGTCACGGAATATCTCATCACGCTCGTGGGCAGTTACAACCTGCCGCGCAAGTACAAGATTGCCTTCAGCGGCTGTGCTGCGGATTGCGCGTTAGCCCAGGTTGCGGACCTTGGTTTCATCGCAGAGGTGCAAGGCGGACAACCCGGCTTTCGGGTGCTTGCCGGCGGAGGCATGGGCGCCCAGTCCAGGATCGCCGACACGCTTCTCGATTGGTCACCCGCGACGGACATCATCCGCGTGGCCGAGACCGTCCGCCGGCTCTTTGACCGGCTCGGCGACCGGAACAACAAGCACCGGGCCCGCCTGCGCTTCGTGTTCGATCGTATCGGCGCGGAAGATTTTCGCCGACGTTTCACGGAACGGGCGGCGGAAGCCGTCCGGGACGGCGTGCCGGAATGGCGGGGGGATCTGCCGGTCGTCAGCCGCGACGCCGGGGTCGACATGGGACCGCCGCGCGTGGCAGGCCGCGGGGGCATCCGCGTCATTCCGCAACGCCAGGCGGGCTACGTGGCCGTCCCTCTGCACCTGCCGCTGGGATTCCTGCCGGCCGCGGATCTTGCGCGCATCGGCGAACTCGCGCCGCGTTACAGCCGGGAAGAGGGCCTGCGCACGACGCGCTCGCAGAGACTGCTCCTCCGGTTTGTGCGGGAGGATGCCTTGCCGTCGTTGGCCGCCGGCCTGCGGGCGCTGGAGACGGACGTCCTTTCTCCCGCGCCGCTTGAGCGCTTCGTCTCGTGCGCCGGAGCGTCCACCTGCCGCCTGGGCATTTGTCTCTCGCGCAACGCCGCGCGGGCGTGCGCCGAGGCGCTGGCCGACGGCGGCATTGCGCGCGACACGCTGGACGACATGGAGTTCTTCATCAACGGCTGCACCAACGCGTGCGGGCAGCAGCCGGTCGGGATGATCGGGCTCTTCGGCGCGGCCCAGCGCGCGGGCGAACGCCTGGTCCCATCCTACGGCATCACGCTCGGAGGGCGCTGCAGCGCTGACGGCGCCCGGTTGGGCGCGCCGGCGGGCAAGGTGCCGGCCGCGGCGCTCCCGGGCTTTGTGCGGGATCTGGCGTCGGACTTCCAGTCGCGGCGGACGCCCGGCGAATCGTTCCTGGCGTACTTCGACCGGCTTGGCCCCGCCCACTTCGAGGCGATCGCCGCCCGGTGCGCGGCGGTTCCAGGCTTTGCGGAGCGCCCGGATTTCTATCGCGACCTGGGCGCGGACGAGGATTTCTCGCTGGCCGGCCGCGGCGCCGGCGAATGCGGGGCGGGCGTTTTCGAGGTGATCCAACAGGATCTCGAGTTGGCAAAGAAAGCCGGCGCTCCGTTCGACATCCTGCTGCCGACGGCGCGCGCACTGCTCATCACGCGGGGGGTGGACGCGCGGGATCCCGACACGGTTCTGCGGGGATTCGAGCGGCACTTCATCGAAACCGGCCTGGTTGCGGAGGAGTTCCGGGCGCTCCTGACGCGAGCGCGCGGATACACGCAAGGCTGGCAGGCAGCCCTCGATGGACAGGAAACAATCATCGCACGCTTGAGGGACCGTGTGGAGTTGCTCTACTCGACCTTGGACGCCAACCTGGAGTTTCATCCTCCGGAGCGCCTGACATTGGCTGCGTCGCCGGCCGCAGCACCGTCGGTTCCCGCAAGCGGGGAAGCCACCGTGGAACTCGACCTTCGTGGCGTCACCTGCCCTATGAACTTCGTCAAGGCCAAGCTGAAGCTTGAGCCTATGAGTATCGGCGACACGCTTGTCATCATTCTGGACGACGGGGAACCCATCCGCAACGTCCCGGCGAGTTTCAAGACGGAAGGTCAGGATGTCGGCGAGGTCACGGACCTCGGCGACGGACACTGGCGAGTGTGTGTAAGGAAGACCAGGTGAGGATCGTGGAGTGCCCGAAGTTCGGCTATGGGCGCGAGCTCAATCCCTGTCTGGATTGCCGCATCTACTCGCTGCGGAAAGCCGCCGAGATTATGCAGGAAGAAGGCACCCGATTCGTGGTGACCGGCGAGGTCCTGGGACAGCGTCCCATGTCGCAGCACCGCGCGGCGCTGGAACGGATCGAGCGGGAAAGCGGTTTGGCCGGTTTGATCCTGCGGCCTCTCAGCGCCCAGTGGCTGGAACCGACAATTCCGGAACGAGAGGGATGGGTGGATCGTTCGAAATTGCTGGCCATTCATGGTCGGTCGCGTACCGAACAACTGGCGTTGGCCGCCCAGGAGGGGATCGAGACCTTCGGATGCCCTTCCGGGGGATGCCTGCTGACCGATCCGATCATTGCCGCCCGCATGCGCGACCTGTTCCGTTACTGTCCCGACTACGACATGCGGGACGTCAAGCTCGCCACGTTTGGCCGGCATTTCCGGTTGAGTTCCGCGCTGAAAGCGGTGGTCGGGCGCGACGCAGGGGAGAACGCCAGACTTCAGAGGATCGTCCCCGACTGGCCGCGGCTGGAACTCGTCGGCGTCCGCGGCCCGTTGATGGTTATTCGGGGCCCGTCCTGGGACGGGGACAAGCGTTCCCTTGTCCGCTTGCTGCGACATTTCGCCCCGAAGGCCACCGGCCCATCCGCCACCGCATGCTGGACGGCCGGCGAGCGACGCGAGTTCTGGACCTTTGACGGCCAGGCCACCGCTGAGGAAGTTGACGCATGGAGAATTCACCCTCGTCAAGGATGAGCGAAGACTCAGACTGGGACCTTGTCGACCGGATCAAGGCGGGAGACATCAGGGCGTTTGACACCTTCGGGATAGCCCGCCACGCGCTCTGCCGGGCGGCCGGCCCGGGAACCGATCGCCTGCGGGACGTCTCGTTCCTGAGCAGGGAATTGAAGCTGACCGATGCACAGGCCGCTGAAATCAAGGCCCTGCATGCGCGCCTGGCGACGAGACTGGACGAGTGTTGCGCGCGGCACTGCGGGGTTCGCGCACGCTTGGGAGAGGCGCTGAGCCAGGAGACGAACGGCACCGCGCGGACGGAAGCCGCCCTCATGGAGATGTGCCGCGCCTACGAGGAGAGCGAGCGCGCCACACTGGATCATATCCGCCGGGCGCGCGGCGTCCTGGACGCGAAGCAGAGGGCGCGATTCGACCGGATGCTGACGGAGTGTCTCTGTCGTGAATGCCCGTCGTGTGACGCCCCGCCGCAGCATGCGGAGCCGGACGGACACAAACCTTGAGCAGTGGCAGGATGAACGAAAGGAGTGAAGTCGGATGAAGAACGAGGCGCAGACGCTGATGGGACTCATGGCAACGGCGGTGGCGGGAATTCTGGCCGCGGGGTCGGCGGCGGCCGGCGAACATCCGGAGCAACCCGGGAAGCAGGCTGAGGAAAAGGCGCCGGCGGCAGCCGTCGCGCTGCAGGAGGCCTGCCCGGTCACGGGCGGCAAGATCGACAAGGCCTCCTACGT
>VGWJ01000103.1 GCA_016873635.1 Lentisphaerota bacterium
GAGGGGAGCCGCATCTTGGGATCCGGCGTGTCGGTTTCAGGGATGAAGGATGGACCGCTGCTACGATGCAGGCTGACTTACGGGGCGTCAAGCGCGGATCTGCTCTTGGACCGCGACGCGGATCTGTGGGGTGTTCGCACCGCGCCGGGAGTCGTGCTTGTGCATGATCTTTGCGCCTCCAACGAGGACCGGATCATCCTGATTGACCTCTCGCGCTTGCCGTTGAAGCGGGTCGAGGTCGCCCATGACGAGAAGGGCTCTTATATCCATTGCCACTTCACCGTGATCCAGGTCCATGGGGCGCGAGTTGTGCTACAAGAGACCCAGTACGCAGGCGACACCCCTCCGCGAGGGCGTCGTCATGAGGTTTGCCTTGAGCGTCTGGCCGTAATGGCCACGACGGAATGGGAGCACTCGCCTGGACAATACCAATAGGCAGAAACAGAGCACGAGGGCAGTTCCGGCGACACGGTACGCCATTGGTATGACGGGGAGCCGTGGGGGGATAGCGTGCCCGCATGGCGCGTCCGGCGAGGACTTGCAGATGCTGGGGCACGCGTGTCGCCGCGCGGACGGGGCGACCGGCGGGCGCCGCGGCGGTCCTCTTCGCCGGGTATATTCTCGACGCCGAGTCGGGCCTTTACGCCGTCCGCCGCCGCGTGTATCATCCGACGCTGGGCCGGTGGCTTCAGCGCGACCCGGCCGGGTACGCCGACGGGGCGAACCTGTACGCCTACTGTTCGGCCGACCCCGCCACCCTGACCGACCCCCTGGGCCTCTGCGGCGGCGACGGCCTGGCGCCGTGGTATGGCACGGCGGCCAAGTGGCTGCGCGGTTACTATGACGGTATGGTGACTATACTGGGTCCGGTCTACGGGGCGCCGTTCCGGGCGGTTGGTCAAGCGTGGGACACGGTCGACGGTCTGCTCAAGCGGGCGGACTACTACCAAAGACACGAGTTCGCGGGCGACGCGGCCGGGGCGTGGGGGGCTGCCGCGTTCGACGAGTTTCGGGAGGGCTTGACACGCGTCATACCGGTCGCAGGCCCGTACTCGGTGGCGGCGCGCGCCATGGCGCCGGACTACAGCGGGGAATCGCTCGTGTACCGCCGCACGACGCTGGCCGAGAAAGTCTTGAACTACGGCCATGCGGCCGTCGAAGCGGCGCTGCTCCTTGGATCGGCGGGAATCAGGTTGGCCGCACAGGGTGTCCGTTCCGCGAACCCCACGGCACGTCCCGCTTCGGCTCCAGACTGGCATACGACTGTTCAACCCGAAGGGGACCAGTTGTTTGGGACCAGAAGGGAGATCTTCGGGCCCACGGGTATTGGCCCCCTTGAGCCTGCACCTCCACCTCGGATAACGCCACCGCCTTCTTCTCGGATGACGCCACCGCCGCCACCTCCGGATTACTACAAGTATAACCCTAACTGATTCTGGTCTGCACTGAGGCCGCTATCATGATATCGCAAGACGCAATGCTTGCAACACTCAGAGTATTGTCGGCCCGGAGAGCAGTGGATTTCTTCATAGTATTTCAGGTGATAGGCGCCGGTGAAGCCACAAGCCTGAAACCGTACGTTGGTTGTGCCGGTCCGGACATCCGCAAGGAAGTCGACCAGTACGCGCTGGATTGTAGGGAGAGTGTGCTCAAGGTCTACCGGGATGCCCACAACCTGATTGACGATAGATCGCCTTACGGCCCCCCCAATGAGGAGGGCCAGCGTTGGTGGGTGTTCGTTCTGGCGACCGGCGCTACCCGCAGCGCCGGCTTCGCGATTGTGGGGAGGGTAGCCGCGATTGATGCTAATGACCTTGAGAACTACATGCGGGAGATCGACTCCGTGCTTCTTAGTTCGACTTCTGCCGTTTTAGAGAACATCACGCCGCCAGGGTCAGGCTGGGAGTTCCGGGGACAGGATACGGAATTCGAATTATAACACTGAAGTTCCGGGGACACATCACTTAATTGGCTTGACTTGCCCGGCAGGTTGGGTAGCATCCGGGCATGGCGAGATTGGCGCGAGTGGTGGTGCCGGGGCATCCCCATCACGTGACGCAGCGGGGCAACCGCCGGCAGCCGACGTTCTTCTCGGATGACGATTGCCGGGCCTATGCGGCCCTGCTGGCCGACAGAAACCGGGACCGAAGCCGAAGAAAAACCGCAAGGGGCGAATTAAGTGATGTGTCCCCGGAACTCCCCAGGACTACACGCCCTGAGAAGGACCTCGAGGGAAACGTCGCGGCCGGCGGGCAAGCCGATTGTATGCTCGTTGGGGTGGTCGGTCGCGGCACCGGCCGGCTGGCCTTCGGCGTCGATAATCCGGTCGATCGACGCGGGCAGGACGAGGGTGATTCTCTGTGGGCGGTCGGAGTGCAACTTGACCTCGACCCGGTTACCGTCCCAGCGCAGGCGGTCGATTCTGATCGCACCCCGGCAGAGGACGCCTTCGAGAGTGCCCCTAGGCCACGCTTTCGGCAACGCCGGAAGCAGCATGATCCGGCCAGGTGTGGAGGCGACCAGCATCCTGATGATGACCGCAGGCATGCCGCCGCTGATGTCCATGTTGAACAGTGAGCGGTGGTTGTGCGTCGAAGCGAGATTGCCGAGCCAGAAGCGGTTCACGAGGTGCTTGAGGCAGTCGTAGGCGAGTTCGCCCTCGCCGAGGCTGGCGGCTGCTTGCCCGAGTTGCACCAGCCCGAAAGACATTAACCCGCGCTGGTCGTTGCGCCAGTGCTGATCGAGCTTGTGTTCGATGCTCCTGCGAAACGCCGCGCGCAGCTGCGGGCTGGCGCAGATTTCCTCCGGCACGTCGTCGAAAAGTGCATAAAGATGAGAGGAATGGCGGTGGGCGTCGTTGTTTTCCAGCCTCGGCGTGAGCCACTCCTTTATGGCGCCGTTGCCATCGATCATGTAATCCGGCATCCTAGCGAGCAACTTCTCCCACACGGGGATCTTGTCGGCGTTGCGGCCAAGTTCGCGGGATGCGGCGATGGTGTTGCGCAGCAGCTCCTTTGCCACCGCCACGTCCATGGTGGCATTGAAGGTCGCCTGCGAGTCCGTATTGCGAGGGGTGTTCTCCGGGGACTGGGTTGGCGAGAACACCAGGATCCCGTCAGGCCCCTCATAGAGATAGCCTTCGAAGAACATGGCGACCCGTTCCATGAAGGGCAGGGCATGCTCGGCGAGGAACTCGCTGTTGCCGGTGTAGAGAAAATAGTCGTAGAAGAAATGGGCTGCCCAGCCGGCGCCGGCCACCCACATTCCGCCGGCGAAGTTGGGGTTCAGGGCGTTGTTGTAGCCATGGGTGGTTGTTCGCGACGGCAGCACGACGCCGCGTGCGCCGAACAGGTGCCTGGCGTTGAGTTCCAGATCCGGGATCAGCGACTCGATGTAGGATGTGTAGGCCAGCATCAGCTCGGGCATGTTGCCCATCAGCATGCTGCCGATGGCCGAGGGGACGTTACCGTTGTGAGTGAAGTCGCTGGCCCACGCGGGGACGTAGGTGCCGCCCCAGACGCCCTGCAGGTTGGGTGGCAACTCGCCGGTGGCGGAGAGGATGTTGTGGCGGCCGGCATCGAACATTTTTTCGATGAGCGCACGGTTGATGCTCTCGCAGGTCGAGATCGCCAGTAGTTCCTCGATGGCGAGCGCATGGTCGGCGCCGCCGCCGATGTCGAGGCGGACGCGGTTGAACATCTCGCCGTGTAGGCTGGCATGGGCTTCGAGCAGATTGCCGAAATCGGTGGGGAGCGCGGTCAGCGATTCCCTCATAGCCTCGATTTGCGACTTCCCCGCGTCCCTTAACAGGCGGATGTCGACGAACACCAAGATCCGGTTGGTGCCCTTGATGACGAGCGAACCGTCGGTCTGCGGCGCGGTCTTCCCGCCCGCAGCCACAACCCGTGCGCAGCCTTCCAGCGCCTGTATGCTGCCCGGGTAGGCTTTGAGAAGGCGGCAGGAGTAACTCAACGATGAGTCGGTAGCGGCGCTCCGGATGTCGCCGAAGTGTTCCGCGAACATGTCGTCCGAACGCATGCAGATGTCGCTATCATCATTGAATTCGTTGCTCGGCTCGCGCGGCTCGAGCCGCAGCCGGCAGTCAAGCGACGCCGGTCGCGGGCCGGTGAGCAGGAGCACCGCCACCCCATGCTTGCGCGATACGAACATCCGCCGCTCGTACGCGCCGCGGGCGTCGGCCCAGTGGACGGTCGCTTCACCGGTCTGGAAGTCCACCGACCGGGCATAGTCGCACACTTCGCCTTGCGACTCGGTATGGATTGTCAGATCGAAAGCCGGGACGAAGAAATCCGGATACATAAAACGCTTCTGTCCCGAGAGTCTGAACTGCAGTTCACATGCCTCGCGGTAGTTCCCCTGGTCGATAAGCCTGCGGATCTCGGCGAGATGTGCTGATTGGTCCGGGGGCACCACAGGGCCGCCCATTGGCATGAACAGCCGCTCGTGGGTGAAGATGATGCGCTCGTTGAGCGGCCGGCTGAGCGCATTGGCGCCAAGCGTGCCGTTGCCGCAGATGAGGCCTTCTTCCCAGATCCTCGCAGGCTGGGAACTGACGAACCCGCGGGCAGGAACCGGCAGAGGAAAGGTGGCGGTCGTGCTCATGGTCGTGGCTAGACAGCAGCTCCATCCGCTGCTACTGACTGGATTGCCGCGTAACGATGGGGACATAGCCGGTCTCCAGGCCCGGCGGCGGCATCACGAACAGGGCCGGATCGAGCGACACGAGCTCGCCACGGCTGGGTGGCGCCATGTAGTCGCGGTCCGTCGGCCAGTTCGCGTGGATCTTCTTCACGCACGCCTGGAGCTTTGCCTTCTTCTCATCGCTCCAGCCGTATTGCTGAAACGACGGCTGATCCACAAAACGATACCACGAGTAGGTCACAACCGAACCGTCGGTGAGCTTGGTCTTAAACGGCCCGGCCTTCGGGCCCGGCTTGACCCAGGCGCCGGTCGTGGGCGACGTGTAGGGCACACCCGGTCGCGCCAGCCCGAATTCCTGGCCATGCAGTTGCGTCTCGGCCGGAACGTCCTTGGCCGCCACGGCAACACGCTGATCGTCCACGTGCCTGTAATACTGAGGAAAGGTCCCTCGCGGGCTGATGTCGCTGTCGTGCCATTCCAGGCCCCAAGCATTGCCTTCGAACACCTTGGTATCGAAAACGCGCTCCACACCGATCAGTTTCTTGCCGGCCTGATCGTAGCTTGTGGTGTGGGTTGTGAGTTGGGACTTCCACGCGCCCTTTTCATTGAATTGCCCGCTGCACACCTGTCCGCCGTCGCGCCAGGCTTTGAAGGCGTCGTAAAGTGCCGCCTTCGAGTAGTAGGTCACATCCTGCACCAAGAACGTCCGTCCCTGCCGATCCACCGGAAACTGCAACCGGGGAATCTTGGTGTAGGCGACGCCGTTGGCGTCAACCGAGTCAAAACGCGGCACCGTGTTGATCTCCATCGCACCGCCGCCCATGTCGCCCGGCCGCGCATCCAACCCGCGCCCGTAGATAAACGGATAATTGAAGATCTTGCCAATCTTGCTCCAGGTCTCGGGAATGTAATAGGCGATGGGCCCCTTGAAATTGGCCGCGCTCAGGAAGCACGTCCAGGCCTGATCGCCTGTGGGCGGATCGCCGGTCGCGGGTTCAGTAAAAGGCAGGGCCATATACGTGTAGCCGAGGAACTGGCCGTTGGGATTGCCCTGAAAAGGCAGCGCATCGGGAGGAATCAGCAGCCGATTGCTCAGTTGCGCGATGCCCAGGCGATTGTCGGGCAGCGCTTCGTTGTCGTAGAAGAACGACCAGCCGGGAGAACCCACCTCATAGTCGTAGCACTGCGGCGTGGCGTTCATGCTGAACTTCGGCGGGCCGTAGCGGAAGTGGTTCCCCGCCCAGTAGCCCAGGCCACCTTCGACGGTCTGAAACACGCTTGCCCATGTTGGCCCGCGCTCTTTCCAGGTCCGAGCCAGCGTGCCTTCCGGGGCAAGCGGCCGATCCTTGTTGTCGGAGTTGTTGGGAGTGATCCACGCGCTGGCCAAACCGATCTGGAAATTCGCAATCGGCTTGTCGACCAGCGGCCACACCGCTGAATAGAAACCCATGCCCGCGCTGAACTGCGACCGGGCCGGCGGACGGGCGGCGTCGAAGCCGATGTACCCGTGCAGACCGTCGGAATGCGCGACCACCTTACCGGACTCTGCGGCCCGGGGATCCTGTCCGGCACAGACGCTCGCGATGAAAGCGAAGGTCGCGATATGCATAACTGCCATTCTCATGTTCACTCCGACTGTGCGATCGATTG
>VGWJ01000104.1 GCA_016873635.1 Lentisphaerota bacterium
AGACTTCCGGATACCTCGAAGCGTACAACAACACCGTCTGGTCCCGTGGAGGTGATAAAGGTGAGTCAATCAAGGTGACGGTCCCGGTTCCCGGGTGCAAGATCTATAACAATCTGGCCAATCAAACCATCGGCGGCGCCGGACCGGCTTCGAGCCTGACGAACAACCTGACCGTGGGCGGCGGCTTTGCGGGGAACCCGGACAAGCCGGCGAGCGGGCTGGACTTCATGCCAGCGAAGGGTTCGCCGGCGATTGATGCCGGCGTCGAGGTGCCGGGCGTGACCGACGGCGCCATTGGCAAGCCGGACATTGGCGCGTACGAGCACGGCGGCCCCGCGTGGATGGCGGGCGCGGGCACGGAGCCGGTGGCGCCGGCGGCGCCGATCGAGTTCAGCGGCACAGCGGTAGGAGCGCAGGGGGTCCGGCTGGGCTGGACCGACGTGGCGTTCAACGAGCAGGCGTATGTGCTGGAGCGCTCGACGGACGGGAAAACCTGGTCCGCGCTGGCCACCCTGCCGGCGGATGCGTTCACATATCTGGACGCCGGATTTCACATGAAGGCGGGGACGGCGTACCAGTACCGGCTGGCGGTGACCAACGGTTATGGGCGTTCGGCCTGGGTCGTGGTCAAGACGGCGACCCCCGAGGCCGCGACGAAGCCGGCGATCACCAGCGCGCTGGCGGCGAAGACGATGCAAGCCGCCTTCTTCACGTACACCATCACGGCGGCAAACGATCCGGCAGAGGTGACGGCGGAGGGATTGCCGAAGGGGCTGAGCCTGAACGCCGCGACAGGCGTTATGGCCGGTTATCCGGAAGAGGCGGGCGAGGCGAAGGTGAAGATCACGGCGACGAACGCGAAGGGCTCGGACACGAAGGCCCTGGCGCTGACCATTGCGAAACGCGAGCCGGTGATGGCCACAGGGGCAACCGTAACGGAATACGCTGACGCGGCGGGTGTACGCTGGACGGTGCTGACGTTCACGAACAACGGGTCGTTCACGGTGTCAGGCGGTCCGGCGGAATATCTGATCGTGGCCGGCGGCGGCGGTGGCGGAGCGAGTGGTGGCGGCGGCGCGGGCGGGGTCATAACCGGCGCCGTGGTGACCCTGCAAGGCGAACACAAGGTTGTGGTTGGCTCTGGGGTGGCGGCTGTGAACAACGGCGAGCCGTCTTCAATCGTCGGTCCGTCAATTACGTGGACTGCCACGGGCGGGGGTGCCGGCGGCACGTGGAAAGTGGACGGAAAGGATGGTGGCTGCGGCGGCGGGGCGGGCAAGAATACCGCCAAAGGTGGAAGAGCACGGCCGCCAATTCCCGTGGCCACGCGGCTGGACGCGACACTCAGGCATGGGCACAAGGGCGGCGACTCCAATGGCGATACGTATCGGGGCGCGGGCGGCGGCGGAGCGGGCGGACCGGGTGAGGACGGCTCAAGCGACGGTCCGGGACCGGCCGGCGGGCCCGGAATCAGTTCAACGATACTGGATGGCAAGACGGCCGTCTGGTATGCCGGCGGGGGCGGCGGCGGCGGGAGCGTACTGGGCAATCCCGGCGGAGCGGGCGGCTCAGGCATTGGCGGCAACGGCTCAGGCAAGGACGGCCCGGCGACCGACGGCAAACCCGGCACCGGCAGTGGCGGCGGCGCGGTCGGCGACGACGGAAAGACCGGCGGTAAGGGCGGCTCGGGCATCGTGATTGTGCGGTTTGTGAGGACGGGGAAGTAAGGATGGCTGATGGCGAATGGCTGATAGCACCCCTAATCGTTCGCCTTATTCTTTCGCCCTAATCTGGCGGAGATTAGGGGGAACGATTAGGGTGGAAGATTAGGGAGGGAAGATTAGGGAGGGAAGAAATGAGCAGGAAGCAGGCATCGAGGCACTGTGAGGCACGGCCAATGGTTGGCGCCTACTATTTCGAAGGATGGGCCGGACGCAATCGCTTGGCGGATGATCCGAATGAGCCCTGGGCCAGGAATGCACCGATGCATCTGACCCGGCGGATGGTAGAGGAATTTCCGGAACGCGAGCCGGTCTGGGGGTGGCGTTCCGATTCGCTGGAGATCATGGAACGGCAGATTGACCTGGCCGCGGATCATGGGATCGCCTTCTTTGCCTTCTGCTGGTACTGGCATGACAATGGTCAGGCGATCAACAAGGCGGCCATCCGGGAAGATCCCAAACACCGCTGCCTGGATCTGTTTTTGAAGGCGCGGAACAGTCGCCGGATGAAGTTCTGCCTGCTGGTGGCCAACCACGAAGGGTTCGAGATCAAGGGCGCGGCGAATTGGAAACAGGCGGGCGAGTTCTGGCTGCCGTACCTGAAGCACCCGCAACACGTGACTGTCGGTGGCAAGCCGCTGCTTCTAATCTTCAGCAGCAAGGACGGCGACCGGGACGGCTTTGCGGCCATGCAGGAATCGGCGCGCAAGGCGGGGCTGCCGGGCCTGGCCATTGCCGGGTGCGGTGATGAGGTGCTCGACGCGAGTTATACGCACCACGCACGGTACAACGTGGTTCCGGGCTGGGAGAAGGGGCTGGAGGAGCACAGCTATGCTGAACTGGCGGCGGCGAACCAGGCGGCTTGGCGCGGCAGTGCGACCCAACCCTGCTTGCCGATCGTGACCGCTGGATGGGATCGTCGGCCGTGGGAGAATCCGGCGGACCCGAAACAGAAGTACTGCTGGTATCACCCCGACCGCTCGCCGGAGCAGTTCGCCGCGAGCGTGCGCGACGCGGTCGTCTGGATGGATCAACACCCCGAGAAGACGACCGCAGAACGCATCGTCCTGATCTATGCCTGGAACGAGTTTGGTGAAGGCGGCCATATCGCTCCGACCCGGGGCGATCCGGATGGAAAGTATCTTAAGGCGCTGAAGGCGGTCGTGGAGCAGGGGAGATAACCCCATGGGGTCTGCAGCAGGAGGATTCGATGAACACAATTAGGCGTTAGGCGCTAGGGGTTAGGATGTGAAGATCGGTTGACGATTACGGGCGACGATTACGGTTTACGGAGGAATCCTCTTTATCGTCCACCGTAGTCGTCGCCCGTAATCGTCAACCGATTGAGATGAATGAGCAAAAGACGATGCCAATGAAGTGGTTCCCATTCGCGAGTGGTCTGGCATTGAGTCTGGGTCTCTTCGCCGCCGGTGCCCGCGGCGGTGACGACGCCCCTCCGCCGGCCCAGGACATCACCATCACGAGCCGATACAACGTCCAGCAGCGCTTGCCGAAGAACCTGCGTGATTTTCTGCGCGAGAATCCCCATGTGCGGCTGAAGCAGTGGTCCGGTATCGATCTGCCGGGCGGCATGCAGGCCAGCCTGGCCATGGGCATGGCGGGCAATGTCGGGCCGGATATCTTCGAGACCGACATCCGGCAGGCGGTCGAGCAGGGCCTCGCCTATCCGCTGACCGAGTGGGTCGGGCAGGATGGCGTACGCGCCGACGGCACTCCGAAGCTTCGTCCCGACGGCAAGCCCGACGTCAACGGCCAGATTGATGCGGACGAGGCGAGGTGGGACGGCTGGATGAAGATCAAACCCGTCTACCGGCAGGTCATCACCGTGGACGGGGTGCCCTACTCCCTGCCTTGGAGCGGCGGCACCTACGTCGGCATTCTCTACAGTTACCGCGTGCTGCGCGCCGCCGGGCTCGACCCCGCCAAGCCGCCGCGGAGCTATGACGAGTTGGTCTACTGGGCGCGCAAACTCTACGATCCGAAACGCAAGACCTACGGCTTCCAGTTGACGTGCGCAAGTTGGTCCTTTGCGCCCTGGGTGGCCACCACCGAGTCGAGCATTGTCGTGCAGGACCGGGTCAGCCCCACGACCGGCAAGGTCCATACGTTCAACGAGCAGGAAACCCGTTTCGTCGTCCCGGAGACCGGCGAAGATCTGTCGAATGTGCGCCCGACGGCGTGGCGGTGCAACGTGGCCGGCGAGAAATGCACGGCCGCCATCGCGCTCTACCACCGCTTGCGCTGGCAGCCGTGGATGCTCCATCCGCGCACGGGGGAACCGGTGGAACTTACCCCCGAAGCCGTCGCCGCCGGGCAGATCGAAGTCGATGGCGAGACGCTGAGCGTCCCGCAGGATGCCGTCATCGAGGGATCGATCGGCGTCACGCCCTACAACGACATGATGGAAACCATCCGGCGCATGGGGCGGGACGTGGGCATGTTCCCGCTCTGGTCCGGCGACATGACGGAGTTCGAGGGCCTTGGCATTCAGCCCGAGGACATGGGCATGATGCCTTTCCCCGGCATGACGAAGACGCAGCGACCCGTCCTTCAAGCCTCCAACTGCTTTTTCATGATGGGCAAGGATGTGCTGTCGCGCGGAGGCGCCACGGAGGCCGAGCGCAAGGCCTATCGCGACAGGGTCTGGCAGGTCATGACCCTGGTCTGCAGTCCGGAGGGGAACGACGAAAACATCCGCCGCAAGGTGGCCGCCGGCCAGGCCCGGTTCCTCAACCCGCGCGAACTGAAGCGCCTCGGCTTTGACGACTACCTCAAGGAGGCCGCGCCGGAATATGTCGCCATGTGGGAACAGATTGACCGGGGCGAGATCCTCGAAGTTGTGGAACCCTTCATGGGCAAATGGGTTCAGTTCCGCGACTTCTACCAGCGCGAGGTCATTGACCTGGTGCTGCGTCCCGCCGGCCGGGATTTCGACTATCCGGCCGCACTCCGGCGGCTGGAACGCGAGGCCAACAGCGGCACCATGTTCGCGCGTCCGGACAGCGAACTGGACCGGTACCGGCCTCGGACCCGCGCGATCGTGACCGTTGTAGCCGCGGCCTTTGCGCTGCTGCTGGCGGTGTTTGTTCGGGGACAGATGCGGCGCAAGGCCAGCCTGGCGGGCGTCTACAAGGGATTCCTGCCGTGGCTGCTGCTGGCGCCCGCGCTGATTTCCATCCTGGTCTGGAGTTACTACCCCCTGCTGCGTGGCATGGTCATGGCGTTCCAGAACTACAAGATCGTCGGGGCGTCTCCGTTTGTGGGGTTGTCGAATTTCATCGGGATCATGCTGGACCCGAACTTCTACCACTACATCTGGACCACGTTCCGGTTTGTGCTCTGGAATCTGGTGCTGGCCTTCTTCACGCCCATCGTGCTGGCGGTGATGCTCGCCGAAGCGCCGCGGCTGAAGGTCTTCTTCCGGACGATTTTCTTCCTGCCGCAGATGACCAGCGCGCTGGTGGTGACGCTGATGTGGAAGGAGATGTTCATGGGGGGGGCGCAGGGAACGGCCAACCGCTTCCTGGGCTGGGTCTGGGGCCTGTTCGGGCAGACGTTCGTTCCCGTGGACTGGCTGGGCGACCCCAGGACGGTGATGGCCTGCGTCATCCTGCCGGGCGTGTGGGCCGGCGCGGGGATCGGCAGCCTGATCTACCTGGCGGCGCTCAAGAGTGTGCCGGAAGATCTCTACGAAGCGGCGAGCCTGGATGGCGCGGGCATGCGGCGTAAGTTCCGGCACATCACGCTACCGACGATCATGCCGCTGGTGCTCATCAATTTCGTGGGCGCTTTCATTGCCACCTTTCAAACCATGGGGAACATCTTCCTGCTCACCTTTGGCGGACCGGGCAAGGAGACCATGGTCATGGGGTTAGCCATCTGGCAGGAGGCCTATGTCAATCTGCGGTTCAGCATCGCCACCGCCTATGCCTGGATCCTGGGCGGCATCCTGATCGGCTTCATGCTTCTCCAGTTGCGCCTGTTGCGCCAAGTGGATTTCCGCCAGGCGCAGGGGGATGAGTGAGGAGGAAGAGATGTGTTCAGTGTTCAGTTTTCAGTATTCAGTGGGGCCTCGTGAGGTCGCGAGCGCCATCAGGTCTTTCGGAACGTGAGAGTAGATCATGGTGTCAGGTGTCAGGTTTCGGGTTTCAGGGAGCAACTCTTTGTTTGTCAGCATATTATCCCTCCTGAAACCTGAAGCCCGAAACCTTTACTCTCAAACAAGTTTGGCCTCCGAGCGATGCTCGGCTTTTTTCGAGGGTATGAGAGAACGGTTAACGAGAACGGCGACGAGAACGGTGAACGAGTGGAACTCGCTACCTCGTAATCCGCTCTCGTCGCCGCTCTCGTCAACCGATTTCAGGTTACTCTCAAACAAGTTTTCAGTTTTCCGTCTGAACACTGAACACTGAACACTGAACACTGAACACTGAACACTGAATACTGAATACTGAATACTGAATACTGATTTACGCGGAGCGGCCATGCCGATCATTGACACCGTGGAACGTAAGTCAGCGAAAGGGC
>VGWJ01000105.1 GCA_016873635.1 Lentisphaerota bacterium
GGAACATCTTCACCCGGCTGGCGCAACCGGACCGGCACTTGGCAGCGGTCACTTCGCGGCCGCTGCTGCTGCACGCCGTCGGCCGGCTGGTCACGACCGGCCGTCGCAAGATCGTACGACTGACCTCTTATGGAGGGGTCTCAAACGCTGCTGCTGCTCACCGCGTAGGTGTCCGGCAGCCAAAACAAGAACAGTTCGGGCACGCGCAGCGGGACCGAACTGCTCTTTCTAGGTTGAGATTGACGTCAACGGAACGAGTAATATCATGGCGGTATGAAAGTCAAGACTTCCATCACACTGTCGGGCGAAGTACTTGGTCTGATCGATAAGCACCACGCGGAGTTTCGGAGCCGATCGGAGTTTCTCGAACGCGCCGCCATGGCATTCTTGACGCGTCTCGCCAGGACCGAAGCCGAGCGTCGTGATCTGGAGATCATCAACCAGCACGCCGATGAGTTGAACGCGGAGGCGGAGGATGTGCTCGCCTACCAGGTGGCGCTGTGAGGCGTGGCGAACTCTATCGAGTCAAACGCCCCTCCTCCCGGGATCATCGCAAGTTCCGCGTGTTTGTCGTGGTCAGTCGACAAGTGCTGATCGACTCACGGTTCTCAACCGTCATTTGTGCCCCCGTCTACACAGCGTACGAGGCGCTCACAACGCAGGTGCCGATCGGTCCCGACGAGGGGATGAAGCACGACTGCGGCATCCACTGCGACGAACTCGTCAGCATTCCGAAATCCATGCTCACCGATTTCGTCAGTACGCTTCCTCGGGAGAAAATGCTCTTGCTGGACGAGGCGCTGAAAGCAGCTCTTGCGCCGCACGGCGATTGAGCCCATGGAGCTTGCGCTACCGCGATGGACAGAGCGAGATGCGTGATGGCGCAGCAACGGAGGACGCGATACCCTGTTCTGGCTATGAAGGAGCAAATCCCATGACGATGACGCTGCACCTCGACACGATGACGATTGCCGAATAGCGACTGGGATGATGCCAAGCGTCGAATCAGAGAGCGGACCCAGTGAATGTCGGGATTCTCGACGAAGCTGAACGGGATCTGACCGACGGCTTCGGACGTACGCTCCAAGCGTTCGATCTGGCCGCGAACCTTCGCGGTCTGTCGCAATCGGCGCTTTTCGTGAGATCATCCGCCCCAAGAACAGTTCGGCCGCGAAGCGGCTGAACTGCCCTCTATAGGTTTCACAGCAGTCTCTCGTAGCTGTGAAGCAGCAATTGCGTCAGCAGCCGGTGGACGATCTGAAGCGCGAAGATCATGAGCAGCGGGGTCAGGTCCAGCATGCCGATGCGCAGCGGATAGCGGCGCGCGGGCCCCAGGAGCATGTCCAGCCATTCGCGGCAGGCGTACATCAGGGCGCCGCCGCCGGCGAACATGGAAACCCACGAGCCGATGATCAGAAGGATGAACAGCGAGCGGATGATCGGCAGAATATCGATCCACTCCCTGAGGGCGGAGACCGCAAAGCGGAACGCCAGGGCCGGAACGGGCGCCCGGCCCCAGTCCGCCGCCGCGCCGGCCGAAGCGGGAAGGGGCGCGCCGGAGACGTTGACGCTCCAGGCCAGGAGCACGCCGAGGGCGAGCAGGGCCAACGGCTTGAGGTCCGGACGCAGCAGGGAGAACGGGCGGGACGCGTGGTGGATGGTCTGGCCGGCATTGTCGTAGCCGCGCGCGCCGCGGCCCCAGGCGTAAAGCAGCGTGAAGCCCCACAGCTTGAACAGCAGCATGGCGAAGGACAGGGCGCTGACAAGCAGATGCGCGAGGAACCCGCCGCCGGTGACGGCCGCGGCTTCAAAACCGAACCGCAGCGGCCAGCCGCTCCGCTCGGGACCGGCGGTGCCCAGCATGATCGCGCCGCGGAACACGAGCAGAAACAGCGCGGCAACGAGGGCCACGGCGCGGTCCGGCAGCCCGAAGAGCACCGGCCGCACAAAGTCCAGCGCCTTCCGCGAAAAACGGTGGATCGGGCCGAGGTAAGGGTTGAAAAGGACCGTGCGGTCCTCGTCCGTCCAGATCCGGTACCAGAACAGCAGAATTGCCGCGTTGCCCAGCGTGTCCAGGAACCACGAACTCATGCGCGGAAGTTTGGGGTATCGGACGCAAAGGTCAAGAGGGTTTCAATTTTGCCGGCATGCCAAACCGAGGGGAGCGTGCGGGTGTGGGAGTGAAGCGGGCTGGACTTTGGCGTGAGCGGCGGACATGATCGAGCGATCGTGAAAGGCGAACGATATCATCTGGCCGGGGTGGGGGGCGCGGGGATGAGCGCCCTGGCGCAGGTCCTGCTGGCGGAGGGCGCGGCGGTGAGCGGCTCGGACCGCAGCCATGACGCGGGCCTGCGGCTGGAAGTATTGCGCCGGCTGCAACGGGCGGGCGTGCGGCTCGTGCCGCAGGACGGCGGCGGCGTGAGCCGCGGGCTGAGCGCCGTGGTGGTCAGCACGGCCGTGGAGGCCGAGAACGCGGACGTGCGCGCCGCGGTCCGCCTGGAGGTGCCCGTGGTTCATCGCGCCGCGCTGCTGGCGCGGCTGGCCGAAGGCAAACGCGTGGTGGCCGTGGCCGGCACGTCGGGCAAGAGCACCGTCACGGCGATGACCGGCTGGATCCTGGAGCGGGCGGGCCTGGACCCGGTGGTCGTGAACGGCGCGCCCGTGCCGCACTGGGAGGGGCCGGCCGCGGTGGGCAACGCGCGCTGCGGCGGAAAGGGGCCGTGGGTTATCGAGGCGGACGAAAGCGATCGCTCGCTCCTGCGTTTCCGTCCGCAATACGCGGTGATCACCAACGCCTCGCCCGACCATTTCGGCCTTGCCGAAACGCGCCGGCTTTTCAGGGCATTCGCCGGCCGGGTCACGGGGGCGGTGGTGGACAACGCGCGGGGGCGCGCCCTGCCGCTGTGCTTCGCGCCGGAGGTTTCGGCGCGCGGCAGCCGCTTCGCGTGGGGAGGGGCGGATTTCAGCCTGGGCCTGCCGGGGCGCCACAACGCCGAGAACGCGCTGCTGGCGGCGATGCTCTGCGAGCGCATGGGCGTTGCGCCGGCCGTTTCGGCGGAGGCCCTGCGGGCGTTCCGCGGCGTGCGCCGCCGGCTGGAGCGGGCGGGCAGGGCGCGGGGGGTCACCGTGATCGACGACTACGCCCACAACCCGGCCAAGATCCGGGCCGCGTGGTGCGCGACCGCGCCGCACTACGCGCGCGCTCTGGCAATCTGGCGCCCGCACGGCTACGGTCCGCTGGCCGCGATGATGGACGACCTTTGCGCCGCGTTCCGGGAGCTGGCGCGGCCCTCGGACCGCCTGTGGATCCTGCCGGTGTACGACGCGGGCGGAACGGCGGACCGCGGCGTGCGCGCCGCGACGCTGGTGGCGCGTCTGCGCGGCGCCGGCGTGCGCGCGCGCAACGCGCGGGACTACGCGCAGCTCGAAGAGCGCATCGCGGGCGAGGCGCGCGAAGGCGACCTGGTTCTCTCCATGGGCGCGCGCGACCCGGAGCTGCCCGCATTTGCGCGGCGGCTGGCGCGGCGGATCGGGGGCCGGCGCAGCGCTAGGCGGACGCCCGGGCCAGCTCGGACTTGATCTGCTCGCCCTTGCCGCCCGTGTACAGCAGGAACACCAGCCCCCCGAACACGCTCCAGAAAAGCATGATGCCGTAGCTCAGCAGGGAGAGAGGCAGGGCCTGCGTCGCGGATACGCCCACGACGCCGAGGAACACGATCGTGGCCGACTCGCGGATCCCGAGTCCGCCGGGCGTGACGGGAATGGCGCCGATGGCGCTGATGGTCGGCATGAGCGACAGGAAGTCGATGAACGGACGTTCCACCAGCAGGGCGCGGCCCACGCACCAGACCATGACGACGAGCAGGAAGTGGTTCGCCATCGACAGCGCCACCGTCTTGGCCAGCAGGGCGGGGTGGGTGAGCACCACGTGGAACGAGAGGTATACCCGTTTGAAGACCTGGCCGAGGCGCGTTGCCGCAAGGCGCGGCGGCACGGGCAGCAGGCGCAGCAGGGGCCGCGCGGCGAAAATGAAGGCCAGCCCCGCCGCGGCGCCGCCGCAAACGACGCCCATGAACGCCAGCGCGTAGCGCGTGCGGGTATCGGCCAGGAAGAAGTCCAGGCGCGTGACCATCGTGGCGCTGGCCAGCACGACGAGTCCCAGCAGCCCCACGACGCGGTCGATGAACACCGTGGACACGGCTTCCGTCTTGAGGTGGCCGGTTTCGCGCGCCGCGTAGTAGGCTTTCACCACGTCGCCGCCCGTGGCGCCGAACATGAACGAGTTGAAGAAATGCCCCACGAAGACGATGGACCAGGCCTGCCTCCACTTCAGGTACAGCCCCTGCGCGCGGAGCACCAGCATCCAGCGCCAGACGCTGCCCATGAGGCAGGCGAACATGCACAGCGCGGCCGCCGCGAGCAACGGCCAGCGCCGCCAGGCGGCGGCAAAGGATTCGCCCAGAACGGGCAGCCCGCAGGGCCGCAGGGCGCGGGACTCCCAGTCCAGGGTGTCGGGTCCCTCGCCGCTGACGCGTCGCAGCGTGCCGGCGTCGGGCAGCGGCTCCCTGGGTTTGGAGGCCACGCGCGCGCGCACCTCGGAGCCGCCGGCGACCGGCGCGGAAATCACGAAGCGGAATTCCTCCGCCGGCCCGAAGGCGTAGACGGCGCCTTGCGCGACGGTGACGGGCGCGGTGCGGAACGCCACGGCGACCGTGCCCGTGTGAATGCCGCGCAGCAGGAACGCCACGATGCCCAGTCCGATGGCGAGCCGGACGAGGCCGATGACGGTCTTGCGGATGCGGCTCCTCACGGCGTCCGGTCTCCGGGAGCGGACCACAGGCCCCGCAGAAACGCCACGGCATTCCGGATGTCGTCGGCGGACGCGTCGGCGTGCGGCTCCAGGACGAGGGTAACCCCCGCCTGCGCGGCTTCGCGGAAGGGGGCGAAATCAACGGCTCCGGCCGGCGGCATGAGGTGATCGCGGTCGGGAGGCTGCACATCGTGGATGTGCAGGCCGGCCAGGCGCGGGCGCAGACGGCGCAGCCAGTGCAGGGGCGCGGACAGATCGAGGTTCTGGCGCACCTGACCGTGGCCGATATCGTGCCAGTAGCCGAAGCCTGGCGCGGCGTAATCCCGCGCCAGACGCTCCATCTCGATCTCGGCGGGAACGGATTCCCAGTCGGGCAGGTTCTCCAGGGCGAGCATGACGCCTTCCTTCTCGAATTCCGGGAGCAGCGCGTCCAGCGAGCGCCGGAGCTGCGCGAGGTGCTTCGGCGCGGCCTTCTCGCGCTGCACGATCAACTTCAGCTTCGTTTTTTCGTAGGCTTCCGACTGCCGTCGTCCCTGCCTGCACAGGACGACCAGGTCGCGCGTGGAGACGCGTGTATGCATGTGCCCGCCGTGGGCCACGACGCAGCGCGCGCCCATTTCCGCCGCGAAGGCGGCGACGCGTCCCGTGTGGGCGACGGCGCTTTCGCGCTCGCGTTCTTCGAGGGCGCACAGCGCGAAGAGCTCGGGGTGCGCCCGCGGGGCGCCCAGCGGAACCGGGCAGTAGCTGTGCACGCTGTCGACGGCGACGACCTTTTCCGCGACCATGCGGCGGATGCCGGGAACCTGGTCGAAGGTGAGGTCGTAGCCGAGCTCGATCGCGTCAATGCCCAGCGCGGCGATTTCTTCGACCAGGGCTTCGCCGGAACCGTGGCGGCAAGCGTTCCAGCGGGTTGAAAGGCCGAATCGCATCTCCCTCGACTGACTCGCCTGGCGGCCTGCCGGCGGCGGCCATGCCGCCGGCCTCAGCCGGTCTGGGCCTGGGCCCTGGCGCGGGCCCTGGCGCGGGCGGATTTGCGCCGCTTCTTCTCGCTGGGCTTCTCGAAATGACGGTTGGCGCGGAGCTGCCGCATCAGACCTTCCTTGTCCATGATCTTCTTAAGCCGCTTCAACGCCCTGTCGACCGTCTCGCCTCTTCTGACTCTGACCTGGACCACGGTTCTAAATCACTCTCCCTTCCTGCCTGACATGCGCCTCGCCGCTCGTGCGGCAAGGCGGCGGATTTCACCGGTTACTTGACTGAACGCCGGACCATACAGGACGGCCGCGGGGGTGTCAATGGGGAACCTGAAATCCCGGTAACCGGTCGGTTATGCAGGGAGGCGAGGTAGGGCGGACCGTCCCGCCGTCGCCCTGCGGGCTATGGCGGGGCAAGCCCGGTCCGCCGCGGCGCGGCCGGCTTGGCGCGCCGGAGCCTCCGGGCGAAGGCGGCACGC
>VGWJ01000106.1 GCA_016873635.1 Lentisphaerota bacterium
GACGCATTGCTCTCCGGCGTAGTGCGTCAGTGACGGGGGCGGGGAGCGGTCAGGAAGAGTTGAGGCTGAAGAGGAGCGCGTAGGGATCGTGTTTTGGGTTTTCCGCCAGGGCATCGAGGGCTGCCTTGAACGCCGGCTGCAGATCGGGGGTGCGCTTCTTGAGGGTAAGCAGCACGCTCATGAGGGTCTCGCGAGTGTGCGCGCCCGCGTCGGACTGGGAGCCAAAGCTGATCTTGCGGGCGATGACCAGGGGGCGCAGTTCACGCTCGGCGAGGTTGTTGTCGGCGGGGATCGACGGGTGCAGGGTCCACGCGTAGAGGCGGTGGGCCTTCTGCCGAAAGAGGTTCTGGATGTTCTGTATCGCGGGGTGCGAGGCGTGGGCGTGCACGACGGCCTCGATGTCCCGCTTGATCCGCTGGGCTTGCTGCCGGAAGGCCGGCAGCGGCAAGCGTAGCGTGCGCAAGTGGATCGCCTGGCCCAGTAGCGGGACCAGGGCCGCAACGAACGCTTGGACCTCGGGTGTATCCGGGAACTCCGCGCCCAACTTCTTGACGTCGCGTTGCAGGTGTACGTAGCAGTAATTGATTCGACAGGGTGCACGGTTATAGCCGTTGTAACGGTCGACGATCAGCACTCCCGGCAGACGCTTGCGGCCGAGCATCTCATGGACGACCTGAGCGGAACGGGTCTTGCGAATGCGGAACAGACTCAGAGAAGGCGTGGCAAAGAGCCACGCATAGCCATTCTGCCCATCGGTGCGCCAGCCGGTTTCGTCGGCGTGCTTCACAGTGGCCTGTCGGTACTCCTGGCGCAGACGCAGTGGAACGACAGCCAGACGGCGGGCCAGTCCGTGCATGGCCTGCACCAAACTGCTGTAACCGACACCGGTTTGCCGTTCCAGTTGGCCCAGCGTCAGGCCATTGACATAGTGTTGGACAGCCACATGCGCCAGGAGTTGGTTACCGTAGAGGCTCTTGGGCAGGGCGCCAGGTGGCCGGGCGTGATAGGTGCGGTGACAGCGCGGGCAGCGTTTGCGCTGCAGACGCAGGAGCCGCCGGATCATGCGCACCGGATGGCAGTCGATAAGGGCGCGCCGTCGACTGCCCAGGACCTGCAGGCGCGTCCCGCAGTGGGGGCAGGTGTCGGGCAGGCGAATCATTTCAAGCGGTTCGGCCTGCGCAGTGTGCACCGCCTGACGACCATATCCGGGATGTCCCGGCTTGCCGCCACCCCGCCGTTGTTGCCGCTCCAGCAGGCTATTGGCTTTCATCGGGATTTTCGACGAGGGGGTCGACAACCCGAACGGCCCCTCTCGGGCGGTTCGTTCCTGGTAGCGTAGCCGGTTCTTGACCCGCACCAGTTCCGCCTTCAGTTCGTCAATCTGCCGCTGTTTCTGCACGCAACCGCGGCAATATGCAAACCCTATTCCCCGCCACTTCGTCGGGAGCCTCCTCGGTCGCGGGCCTGCCGATAGCGTTGGAGCAACTCGCCAGCCGTGCGGGAGAGCAACTGCTCGATACGCCGACCGTTACGGATGGCCTGTTGGAGCACCGGCACCATTTCCCGCGGCACATGCAGGCAACGGCGCCGGCCGCCCTCCTTGATCGAGAGGATGAATGCCGGATGCTTCTGGCCGCTGGCGCAGGCCCGACAAGCGGGCCGAATGCACGGCTTGCGAACCTCGGCCAGCGATCCCTTGCCCGCCGGCCACAGACCATGCACCTCGGCCATGAACCGCTCCTTCGCACCGTGTTGAGAGGATGTCGTTTTCATGGTACGTATATACTATCACATACATGATATGGCAACAAAAAAAACACCGCCCTCCACGGCGGTTCCCCCACGATCTCCTTCGCGCTCTTTTCAGCCACTCCCGCTCCCCGCCCCCGTCACTGACCCATTACGACTATTTTTTGACCACGGCCTACACAGAATACACGGATGGGGGAGGGAGTCATTTCACCACGCGCTTGACTCCCAGCCGT
The DNA here is from genome assembly GCA_016873635.1 of Lentisphaerota bacterium. Lineage (GTDB taxonomy): Bacteria > Verrucomicrobiota > Kiritimatiellia > UBA8416 > VGWJ01 > VGWJ01. The sequence goes on from VGWJ01000106.1 coordinate 1,986, forward strand.
GCGTGCTTGAAGTTCAGCAACAGGGCCAGATCCAGTCCCGTGATGCTCAGGTAGCCCAACATCTGCGCCACGTGTGTTTCGTTGAACGCGCTGACCACTTTCGTATCTACAATCACCGTCGAATCCACGATCAGATCGGGGAGCAGCGTTCCGAGCAGATGCCCTTTGTAGCGGACTTCATAGCGCGTCTGCTGGTCCACCCGCATCCCGCGCTCGCCCAGTTCAATCACAAGCGCATTCTCATAGAGCTTCTCATCCAGCCCGGGTTTCAACTCATAGAGCACCGCCTGGGCTGCCCCGATGATCTTCTCGCTCAATTGCTCATGCTTCATTCCGTGTATTCCGTGTAGTCCGTGGTCCTCCCTCCCCCTCTCAAAACGCGAAAGCCAACTGTTCCCGTGCCATGGGCAAAGCCGTTTCCGTATGCCTTGGCGCAACCACGGGAGCACCCCGAAGCCCGTCGCGCGCCAACTCGTACACCAGACCCGCTTCTTTGCTCCATATCCGTATCAGCAGCATCTGGGGCGACCCGCAGTTCGGGCAGCGCACTTCGCCCTTGCCGAACCGCTCATCCAGCTTCCTGCGGCACTCCGCGGGGCTTGTTCCTCGCCTGCGCGCGAAGTACTCGGCCACCCGTTGCGCCCGCCGCACCAATGCCTTCAGCGCATCGGCCACCAGCGCATGAATCTTCTCCCGCACCGGCCGGGCGTAGATGCCGTAATACCGGACCATCCGAAACCCCTTCGGCGGCAGGTGCTGAATCATTCGTCCGATGAACTCGATCGCCGGGATGGTCTCATGCACCTCGCCTTGGCGGTGATCGTCGTAGCGATACGTCACGTTCCGACCGTCGTAGCCCTCGATCCGCCGGATCGAAATGGGCGGGCTGCTGACGTACTTGAGCAAATAGACTACAAGCCGCTCCACCGGCCCCTCCTCCGGCATGCAGTCGCAGTCAAACCCCGTCGGGTACTGCCGGAACATCGCGCCGAGCCTGTCGTACCATCTCGGCTTCATACGCCGTGCCCCGCACCGCTTTCTTCAGCGCCGTGATCAGGTGATACTGCCACTTCCTGCGCAGCTTCTTCGTGTCGAAGAAGTTCACCTCCCGCCACTTCCCGTCCTTGTCCACGCCCCCTTCGCTGACCACGAAATGCAGATGCGGATTGCGGTTGCCGGCCTGCCCGTGCAGTTGCAGCACCGCCATGATCCCGACCCGGATCTTTCGCTTCTTGCGCCACTGCTCGATCAGCTCCTTGACCGCCGTGGCCCCGGCGTCCATGAAAACCTTCAGAAACTCCGCCTCGGCCAGGATCAACGGCCGAATCCGCTTCGGCACCGTCAGCACCACCTGCCGATGCACCACCCCTTCAAAGAGCACCTTCCTGGCTTGGTTCAGCCATCCGTCCACCGCGGTCTTGAAGCACCGAAGGCACAGCTTGCATTTGCAGGTGAACCCGACCTTCGTGCTCGTGCCGCACTCCTGGCAGAAGTACTCGTAGTAGCCTTCCCGGATATCGCCGCAGGCGAGCATCTTGTCCACGTTCTCCTGCCAGTTCTCCGGCACCCCCTCCCCGTGCTTCTGTTCGTAATCCGCCGCAAATCTCTTCTTCCAGTGCTCCGCGAAAATCCGCTGCCACAGGTTCAGTTCCTCAAACGGCCGCTGCGTGACCATCCGCCGCCTCCGCATCGCCTTGCAGGACAGCAGACTATAACACCATCGCCTTACTGGCTACAAGCAGGACCCAGACCTACTCAACCTGCCGCCTCTCAATCCGTGTATTCTGTGTAGTCCGTGGTCAAGAAAATCCGCAATCCGCGCCACTTTCTGCTTGACCGCCCCTCTGATACCCCCGACTAGAGGTTCCCTACATTCTTGGCGCCGCGTTGGCGCGTCGTTCACGCGGTGGACGGGAGGCTTGCGGTCTTCCGGGCGGGGGAAACGGCGGCCCGTGCTCATGGCCCTTCTCTGCCCGCGCTCGGCTCGTCCCGCCGTGACTGCGCGGGAGATCTCGCGGGCCGCCGACTCGCCGCATGCGCCACTGACCTCAGAGGGAGCGGTCGAACGCCCGGCAATCAGCGCAAATCGTTGAACGGGTGCATAGCGCTTCGGTCCGGCAGCGGCGTCAAACCACCGCATCGACGTCGGAGGGAATGTATTCGGGGATCATGCGCTTTAGAGCGGCTTTGATGCGCAGCGAGGCATGATTCTCGGCCGCGTCCAGAAGCGCGGCGATTTCGGGCTGTGGATCCGCGGATTGCATGCCGCGCTTGAGCACCATGATCTTCTCGTACGTGGTGGGCACGATTCTTTCGGCGTGAGTGATCAGCTCTTCGTGCAGCTTTTCACCCGGCCGCAGGCCGGTGTAGACGATGCGGATATCCCGGTCCGGTTCCTTGCCCGAGAGTCGGATCATGTCGCGGGCCATGCTGTCGATCTTGACCGGCGTGCCCATTTCGAGAATGAATATCTCGCCGCCCTCGCCCAGCGCGCCGGCTTGCAGGATAAGCTGGCATGCTTCGGGGATCGTCATGAAATATCGGGTTATTTCCGGATGGGTGACCGTGACCGGGCCGCCGGCGCGAATCTGGCTCTCGAACAGCGGGGTGACCGATCCTGAGGAGCCAACGACGTTGCCGAAACGCACGGCCATGAAGCGCGTCGAGGATGGGGGACGCGACTGGAGCAGTATCTCGGCGGCCCGCTTGGTTGCGCCCATCACGTTGGTGGGGCAGACGGCCTTGTCGCTCGACACGAGCACGAACCGGTCCGCCCCGTATTGCTCCGCCAGGTCCATGACTACCTGGCTGCCAAGCACGTTGTTGCGCACGCCCTCCCACGGGTTCAACTCGACCATCGGCACGTGCTTGCAGGCGGCCGCGTGGAAGACCACGTGCGGACGGTGCTTGCCGAAGAACTTCGCCATCAGCGCGCGATCCTGCACGCGGGCGAGAGCCGAGACCAGGCCTGGGCCGTCCTGCAAGTTGGCCATCTCCGTTTCGATCCTGTACAGGTTGAACTCGCTGCTGTCGGTCAGCAGCATCGCGGCCGGCCGGAAACGCGCGACCTGCCGGCAGAGTTCCGAGCCGATCGATCCGCCGGCGCCGGTGACGCAGACGGTCCGCCCGGCCAGGTAGTGGCCGATCGTATCCGCGCGCAGATGGACCGGCGGGCGGCCCAGCAGATCCTCGAAGTGCACTCGGCGCAGGTCGCTCACGCTCACGCGGCCGTCGAGCAGGCCCGCCAGCGGCGGAAGCGTGCGGAAGCGCGCGCCCGTCTGTTCGCAGAGCGCGACGATGCGCCGCATTGTCTCGCCGGGGGCCGAAGGTATGGCGATCAGGATCTCGTCGGCCCGGTATTGTTCCATGTGCAGCGGGAGCTTCTCGATCGGGCCGCGAACAGGCACGCCCAGGAGCGAACGGCCGAACTTGCCCGGGCTGTCGTCCAGGCAACATACGGCGGCGTACGGCAACGCCCGGTTGTCCTGGATCTCGCGGATGATCTTCTCGGCCGCGTCGCCGGCCCCAACGATCAGAAGCCGCGTGCGATGCGTGGGCTCATGCTCTGCCGCGCCGGACCCAATCCCGCGTCGCCTGGCGGCCACCCGGATCGCGCCGCGCAGTCCGCAGGCCAGGAAACTGGCGAAAACGAAGTCGGTGACGAAGACAGACCGCGGATAGCCCTTGAAGCGGTTGACGTAGGTAAGGCCCGCGATGATGATGAGGCTGCTCAGCAGGCCGGCCTTGCAGATTCCGATGGCGTCGTGGATGCTGGTATACCGCCACATGCCCCGGTAGGCGCCCATCACGAAAAAGACGACCGTCTTGACAGCGAGTACCCACGGCAGGACAGCCAACATGCTGTCCCGATACTCCGGTGGGATGGCAAACCCCAAACGCGCCATATAGGCCAAAGTCAGGGACACCGTGAATATGACCCAGTCCACGGCCATCACGATGTAGAAGTTCCGGTTCTTGAGTTGGTGTATCATGACATCAGTCTGCTATCCGTCAGTTCGCGGATCTCGCAGATGCAGCAACTCGAGACGGCAGAGGAGATCACGTTGCCCAGGAGCGCTCCGCTGGCCAGGATCGGCCAAGGGCAGA
>VGWJ01000107.1 GCA_016873635.1 Lentisphaerota bacterium
CCAGTACGACTGCACGGAGTTCACCTTTTTCGGCGCGAAGAATGTGCTGGTCGTGCGCGTTGACGCTTCGCATTTCGAGGGCTGGTGGTATGAGGGCGCCGGCATCTACCGCCACGTGTGGCTGGTCAAGACCGCGCCCGTGCACGTGGCGCACCGGGGCGCCTTCGTGCGGGCGAAGCCCGGCCGCGGCCGCGCCGCCCTCCGCGCGGACATCGCGCTGGCCAACGAGAGCGATGACGCGGCCGCCGTCACGGTTCGCGGCGAGGTGCTGGATGCGCGGGGCAACGTGGTCCGGACCTGCGAGGCCGGCGAGGTGGAGCTTCCTGCCTGGGGCCGACGGGACGCCACGCTGAAGACGTCGCTCCGGAACCCCGCGCTCTGGTCGCTGGAAACGCCCAATCTCTACACCTGGCGGACAACCGTCCGGCAGGACGGTCGCGAAGTGGACCGCCTCGATACGCCGTTCGGCATCCGCTCCATCCGCTTCGACCCGGACAAGGGGTTTTTCCTCAACAACAGGCCGGTGAAGATCCGCGGCACGTGCAACCACCAGGACCACGCCGGGGTGGGGGTGGCCCTGCCGGACCGCCTCCAGGCCTACCGGGTGGAGCGGCTCAAGGCGATGGGGTGCAACGCCATCCGCACGTCGCACAATCCGCCGACCCCCGAACTCCTGGACGCCTGCGACCGGCTGGGGATGCTGGTCATGGACGAACACCGCATGGCCGGCGTCAGCCGCGAAATCCTGGGCCAGCTCGAACGGCTGGTCCGCCGCGACCGCAACCACCCCAGCGTCATCCTCTGGTCCATCCTCAACGAGGAGCCGATCCAGTGGACGGAACTGGGCAATCGCGTGGCCGCGCCCATGGCGCGGCTGGTCAGGCGCCTCGATCCCACCCGGCCGGTCACGGCCGCCGCCTGGGGCGGCAAAGGCTACTTCGGCGTCGTGGACGTGCTGGGCGTCAACTACATCCATCTCGGCGACATGGATCAGCTCCACGCCGAGCACCCCGATGAGCCCATCTGCGGCACGGAGGAGGGCAGCGTCCTGACCACGCGCGGCATCTACGAGAAGGATGCCGCCAAGGGGTACGTGACGGCCTACGACCTGGAGTTCCCCGCGCAATGGGGCAAGCCGTCGCGGGTGTGGGTTCCCTTCTTCGAGAACCGGCCCTTCCTGGCCGGCGCCTTTGCCTGGACGGGCTTCGACTACCGGGGCGAACCGGCGCCGCACGACAAGTGGCCGTGCGTCGTTTCGAATTTCGGCATCCTGGACAACTGCGGGTTCGCCAAGGACAGCTTCTACTACTTCCAGTCGTGGTGGACGTCCCAAACCGTTCTCCATCTCCTGCCGCACTGGAACTGGCCGGGGCGCGAGGGACAGGAACTCGACGTCTGGTGCTACAGCAACTGCGACGAGGTCGAGCTCTTCGTCAACGGCCGGAGCCTGGGCCGCAAAGCCATGGAGCGGTTCGGCTGTCTTTCCTGGAAGGCGCCCTATGCGCCCGGCGCCCTGCTGGCGAAAGGGTACAAGCGACGCAAGCTCATTGCGGAGAAGCGCGTGGCAACCACCGGCGCGCCGGCCGCCGTTCGGCTCACGCCCGATCGGGCGGTCATTGCCGCGGACGGCAGGGACGTGTCGGTCGTTACGGTGGCGGTGCTGGACGACAACGGGCTGGTCGTGCCCACGGCCGGCAACGAGGTGAGCTTGGAGCTCACCGGCCCCGGCAGGATCATCGGCGTGGGCAACGGCGACCCCTCCTGCCACGAGCCGGACAAGTTCCTCCCCGCGCCCGGCGAACAGCCCTGGAAGCGCAGCGTATTCAACGGCCTTGCGCAGATCATTGTTCAAGCCGGAAAGAAACCCGGCCCGCTCCGCCTGCGGGCCGCGGCGAAGGGCCTGCGGCCCGGCGCCGTCACGATCGGCTGCCGGCGGAACGGATGAACCCGGAAAGAGCAGTTCGGTCGCGCCGGCGCGCGGCCGACCTGCTCTTTTCAGATTTCGACATTCGGACTTCTTTCGGGCTTGGGTATTTCGTCATTCGTCATTTCTTCCGCGACCCCTTCGGAATCGGATTGCGAACCGCCCCGTCTTTGCCTACGCTGTTTCACGTCGGACGCGCCGGCGGGGCAACTCTTTCTCGGCCGCGGAACGTTGCCGGCCGGCGCTGCCGAGACACGTTGTTTCTGAAACCCGAAACCTGACACCTGACACCTGGAACCTGAAACCTGACACCTGACACCTGAAACCCGCTCACCAGAAAGCTTTCTCGCACGGAACCCGGATCTACGCCATGGGACCCCGCGCCGCCAGCCGCAGCCGCGATCGCGCGTTCCCGCTTCGCCCCGCGAGGCGGCGGGGACGGCCCCGACGCCTTTTCGGCGCCCTCCTGGGGCTCCTGGCATTGACGGGCTGCGGGCGGCCGGACGCCGGCCGCGGAACGGGCGACATCCTGGCGCCGGACGAGCGCGCGTGGCTCGACGCGCGAGAAGGGCGACTGGTTATCGCGCCCGACCCGCGCTGGCACGGCGCCGCCGACGGGCCCGTCGCCCACGCCGGCATGGAGACGGATTTCGTCGGCCTGCTGCAAGAGAAGCTCGGAACGCGTTTCAGCACGTACATCGCGCCGACCAAGGAGGAGTTCGACCGCGCCCTGTCGGAGAAACGCGTCGATATTCTGCAGGCCGTCCGCCCCGCGCCGGCCCTCGAGGCGGACTGGCTGTTCACCCGCCCGTACCTGAACGTGCCGGTCGTCCTCCTGGTGAACGCCGCGCACAGGGAATCGCTCAAGGTCGGAGAACTGGAGCGCCTGCGCCTGGCCGTGGGCCGGAAATACGCCGTGGGCGATTTCGTGGCGGACACGTACCCGGAGCTGACCGTCACCCCGACGAAGAGCGACCTGGACGCGCTGCTGGACCTGTCGCTGGGGCAGCTCGACGTGGTGGTCATGGACCTCGAGACGGCGTCGCGGCATATCGAGGAGCAGGGCCTGGCAAATCTCCGCATCGCGGGGCGGCTGGGCCCGACCTACGAGTTCAGCATGGCGTGCCGGGGCGACGAACCGGCGCTCCGGCGCATATTGGACAAGGGCCTGGAACGCATCACGGAGCGGGAAAAACGCCGCATCTACGACAAGTGGCTGCGGTTGGGCGCCGTTCCCTTCTATCTCAGCCGCGTCTTCTGGACCTGGGTGGCGGGGGGACTGGCGGCGGCCCTGGCGGTCATCGCCGCGATCCTGATGTGGAACATGACGCTCCGGCGCCAGGTCCGGCGGGCCACGGCGGATCTGCGGCGCGAGCTGACCGAGCGGAAACGGGCCGAGGAGGCGCTCGCCCGCGCGCACGGCGAACTGGAGAAACGCGTCGCGGAACGGACGCGCGAGCTGGCGGAAGCGAACCGCAGCCTGAAACGCGAAATCGGCGAGCGCCGCCAGGCCGAACGCGAAGTGCTGGAGATCGGCGGCGAGGAGCGCAAGCGCATCGGCCGCGATCTTCACGACTCGCTGGGACAGGAGCTGGCCGGCATCGCGTGCCTGGCCGAAGTCATGTCCCGGCGCCTGGCGACGTCCGGATCTCCCGAGTCGGGGGATGCGTCCAGGATCGCGACGCTGATCGAGGACGCCGTCGCGCACGCCAAAACCATCGTGCGCGGCCTGATGCCGGTGGATATCGCCGAAGAGGGCCTCGCCCACGCCCTCCGCCGCCTGGCGCGGGAATCGTCGCTGCTGCTCCGCATCGAGTGCTCTTTCGAGGCCGACGGGCGCGCGCTGGTCTACAGCAACGACGTGGCGACGAACCTGTACCGCGTCGCCCAGGAAGCGATCGCCAACGCGGCCAGGCACGGCGGCGCCACGCGCGTCGCCATGCGGCTGTCCGTCGGCGACGAAGAGGGGACGCTGACCGTCCGGGACAACGGCAGGGGCATGGCCGGACAGCGGCCGGAAGGCGGGATGGGATTGCGGATCATGCGCTACCGCGCGGAGATGTGCGGCGGCGCGCTGCGCATCGAGCCCGCCACGCCGACGGGAACCGCGATATACTGCACGTTTGCCAACCGGCCCGCCGGCCCGCCGGACGGGCCGCCCGAAGCCGGGGCGTGAGGCCGGGGGCCGCGCGGGCGCCGGCGAGGGTAGTGTGAAGAGTTTTTGTGAAATAGGGAAAAAATGATTGGTGGACGATTACGGGATGCTCCTTATTGTCGCGACACGCTCTCTCGCGGAGCGGAACGGCTTTGCCGTTCCGGCCGGAACCGCAAGCGGTTCCGCTCCGTGTGCGTGTCGAGACAATTGAGAGACGGCCAATACACAGGGAAACGCGCGGTCAGGTTTGCCGGACGGCCGCGCGAAAGAGGAACGAGCCGATGAAAACGCCCGCCCCATCCGCGGACCAGGGAACCGCGGCGGAACCGCAATGCCGCATCCTCATCGTGGACGACCATCCGCTCCTGCGGGACGGTCTCTCGCGCCTCATACAGTCCGAGCGCGACCTGGTCCTGTGCGGGCAGGCGGAAGACGCCGCCGCCGCTTTGCGACGGATCGAAGCGGACCCGCCCGACGTGGCGGTGATCGATATTTTTCTGCACGGTTCGACCAACGGCATCGAGCTGACCAAGACCATTCTCGCCAGGTACCCTCGCGTCAAGGTGCTGATCCTGTCCATGCATGACGACGCGACCTACGTCGAACGGGCGTTCAAGGCGGGGGCGAGCGGATACGTGACCAAGCAGGAAGTGTCGCGCGTGATCCTGGACGCCATCCGGACGGTCCGGTCCGGCGGAACGTTCACAAGCCAGGGCATCTCGGGCCTGCCGCCGGCCGGTCCCGAACCCGCCGCGGCCAGGCAAAAGCGCCGGGGCATCGAAGCGCTGACCGATCGCGAGCTCGAACTGCTCGAACTGCTCGGGCGCGGGTTCTCCCGCGCGCAGATCGCCGACCGGCTCCACCTCAGCGTCAAGACCGTCGAAGCGCATCGGCAGAACCTCCGGGCCAAACTGGGGCTGAAATCGTCGGGCGAACTCATGCGCTACTCCCTGCGCTGGATCGAACGCGGCGGCGAAAGATCGTACGACTGACCTCCACGCACGCGATGGCCGACAAGGTGCGGATGGCTGGCTTCGGGATGCTGCCGTCGAATGCCGGCCCGGGCGATGTCGCATGCCATCTCGTGCAGTTCGAGAGCGATCGCCAGACGCTGCGCTCCGGACATGTTCCGATACCGCGCAATCTGGACTTCCAGGGCCGTCGCGGAGTTCACGCCAGATAGCGTAACACGAATCCGGAATTCCCTTCGTTATCCGTAATCGTCGCCCGTAATCGTCGATCGGTTTCTGACCGTTCCCGCCGTCGCCAGGCACCGAAAAGTTGCGAAAAGATCGCGGACCGATCCGATGCGGACGGCGTTCGTTCGGATTTCGACATTCGGGCTTCTTTCGGGCTTGGGTATTTCGAGCTTCGTCATTGCCCCCGCGACCCCGGGAGATCGCCAGGAGCGGCAAATGCCCCCGGTCTTGCATCGACAAAGTGTCAACAAAAATGTGGCCAAAAGATAGGGCAAAGCCCTAGATGAAAAAGCTTGACCCCTCCCGCCGCCCGGCGGGAAAATTACGCACATGAAGCTGGGATAGCGCCCGATCCGAGCAGGGCGCGAAGACCGGCGGGAACGCCGGCGCGGAACAGGACGACAGCGATGAGCAGGCCCGGAACGAAGGCGTCAGAAGCTGTGAAAAAGAGCGTCGGACGGCACGGAGGCCGTCCCTCCAGGTTCTCAATCATGCCGTTTTTCGATGATTCTGGAGGGTCGGGCTTGCCCCGCCGAAGCTTCCCAGCGAAGGCGGGCTCCGTCCCGACCATCTCGGGGCCAGCGAGGCGTACGATGAGACACGGGATGACGGATCGCGGCTGGCGGACGGTTTCGTGTTGCGCAATTCGTGTCTTGACCCCTCCCCACGCAATATGGCATCATGGCGCCGTGAATGGGACGCAGAGGCGAGATCTGCCGCCGCTGACGCGCTTCCCGGCGCGTCTTGTCGCGCCT
>VGWJ01000108.1 GCA_016873635.1 Lentisphaerota bacterium
TACGCCTGTCCATCCAACCGGCTTTCCGCGTCCATCGGGCGATCCGCGGCAACCCGGGACGCCTGGAGACCACGACAACCTACATCTTGACGCCGTCACCCCGTTCCGGCTACCGTTTCCCCCATGAAAGCGCTCCTTCAGCCCGGTCTCAGCGGGCAGGTGCCCGCGCCGCCCGAAAAGCGATTTCTTATCACTTCGAGAACACGAGCGTGCGCGCCGGGATTTCCAACGGCATGCAGTAGAGCTTGCCGTCCCAGGAGCAGATGTCGATCGCCGAGCGGTGGTAGTCGTCCAGGTTCAGGCCCGTTTGTTTCACGAACGCGTCGAGCGGCAGCAGCGCGCCGCGAGCGATCCAGAGGGCCGCGTTGCCGGAGTAGAGCGAGATCACGTCCGGCGCCAGGCCGGAGGCCGCCTGGGTCTGCAGTTTGGCCCAGTACTGGCCCCAGGGATAGACCGAGACCTCCAGGCGGATCTCCGGGTGCTTCCTGACAAAGGCCTCGCAGATCTTCCGGGAATACGCGACTTCGTTGGCCCCGCCCCATAGCGCGTACTTGAGGGTAGTCTTGGCTCCTGTCTGGGCCGCGTTCTCGACGATCTCGTCGGCGCCTACACCAGCGGCCAGTGCGAGCAAGAGCGCCAGGGAGCATAGACGGGTACGCCGTTTGACTGGCGAACGCCCATGCATCGTCTTGACTCCATTCACGGTCTGTCGGTTCCTGGCGCCGCTCATCGCGTCTCCCGCAGCGTCGTCAGCGTGAGCAGCGACCGCGCCGGCAGCGTCACCCTGATGCTGCCGCCCGCCTCGACCTCGACGGGCGGCAACTCGCGGAAGGACTCCGTCTGACTGGTGCGCACGGCGCGCAGTTTCCCCGCGCCCGCCGGGAGCCCCGTGACCACGGCCGTCCGGGGTGCGGACAGATTGGCGATGTGCAGGGCGTATTCGCGTTCCGCCGCGCCGCGGCCGCGAAACGCCGTGATGCGCACATCGACAAGATCCGACGCGGTCTCGAGGACGTCGGCGTTGCGCGGGGTCAGGTTGCAGAAGTGCTTCACGAACCAGAAGCGGGCGTGGGGAACGACGTTCGTGGCGCCGGTCGCGGGATCCTTCACCTCATCCGCGATTCCGTAGTCTGCCGTGAACTCCCACTGCATGGTCCCCCGGGGCCGCGCGTAGCGGATGAGTTCCTGGTACATCCGCACCTCGCGCAGGCCGTACTCGAAACTCCGGTACTTCCGGCCCTCCCATGCCGACGGATCCACACCCAGCTCCCCGACCAGCAGCGGTATTCCAAGACGCGTGGCGGTGCTTGCCCACTTCTCGTAGACGGCAGGATCGGCGCCGTTCCAACTGTGAAAGGAGAGCGCGCCCACGTACCGCATGGTCTCGGTATCACCGGCCGCCGGCAGAATGAAATCATACGCACCGGGATACGACACGTCGCCCAGCAGCATACGGGTCTTCAGTCCAAGCTCCTTGAAATGAACGCCGATACGCCGGATAGCATCCCGGTGTTCTTCCGGGGTGAACTTCACGTAGCAGGCGCCGTTCGGTTCGTTGAAGGAAAAGAAGTCCGGCTCCACGCCATAGGTCTTCTTTGCGTAAACCAGGTAAGACCCGATGCACTCGAGTATTTCCGGCCAGACGCCCTGTTTGATGGCGCCACCGGTCATTCGGAAGCCCTGAGCCGGCTCGGCGTAGCACCATTCCGGCAGGCGCCAGATGGTGATGGAATAGGGAACGCCCTTCCTTTGAATCTGTTGCGCCAGCAGAAACTCGCGCCGCAGGTTTGTGCCTTCCTTGTCCTGGGCCTTCAAGAACTCCCAGTCCGTCTTGCCGGGATCGTCGTTATCGTTGCGGGGCTCCCATTCCGCCGGGGTCATCTCCGTACGAGCCCACGCCACGTTCAGGTTCTTAAGGGTGTACTGGCTGACCGGGGATTCGATCTCGAAACAGTAGTTCCCTCCAAAGCCGTCCATCTGCCCGAGTACTCGTGCGGGCGTGACCGTCAGGTTCACCGGCTCAAACTCGGGCCGGAAACGCCTGATGGTGACGGCAAGCCGGGCGGTCTTGCCCTTGGGCAGTGCCCCCCCGACCACCTCGGCGAAGACGTTGTACACGTCGGACTTCCAGCCGCGCGCATCCTGAACGCGCACCAGCACATCCCGGTCGAAATCCAGGGCAAACCCCTTGTCCGCCTCGGGTCCGGAGAAGGTCACACGATTGGCGCTTCCCCCCAGAAAGCGCATGCCGGCCTCCGAGAAGGCCATGGGGAATTCGGCAGAGGCCTTCCGCCCGAGGTCGCAGTACCCTCCCGCATAGACCGCCACCGGCAAGTCGAGCCAGAAGAACGCGCCCTCGATGGCGATGGTCTCGTCGGCGCTCACGGCGATGCGGACACGCCATTCCTGCCCGGCCCGCTCGACCTCCTGCTCGACGCGGCAGGCTTTGCCGGTTTCGATTTCCAGAGTGCCGGACCACCGCCGGCCGCCGGGAATGTCGGTGACGGCGAGATCCTTCAGTTCGGCGAGGCCCGGCATGTGCTTCCATCCCGGCGAGGCTATCCTGACGTCAGTTGCCGCGCGGATCGTCTCGGCGCCGCAGACGAACGCCGTGGCTCGTCCGGTCTTGTCCATCTGGAGACGCAACCCGCTTTCGGAATCGGGTTCGATGGCCGGTGCGCCCGTCGCCGGGCCGGGAAGTTTGGCGCCCGGCGGCTCCGCCGCACATGCCACGTGGACCGCCGTGAATGCCGCTCCAGCCAGCACCGTGATCGCCGTCCAACAGCTCACGCGGCGCATCCTCAGTCCCATTCCTTGCGCGGTCATTTCGACGTCTTTGCTCCTGCCGGAACCTCGATCTCCGCAGCGCTCAATGCCCGGCTGTGGATGCGGGAGTCCCGCTCCAGATCGCCTTGATCGTCTCCTCCTGGTTGAAGCCGTCGGGTGCTGCGGCGCTGCAAGTATTCGCCGTGTACCAGTGCAGCTTCCCGCCCTTCGCGTCTTTCAGCGGCACGCTCAAGATGATCCGCCCCGGCATCTGCAGCCAGCCGTTCGTATCGTTCTTGCGCAGCCAGTCCCAGGCGTAACGCAGCCACTCGTTGCGGTACGCCTCGCTCTGGTGCGCGAACCAGTCGATTTCGATGTAGCCCCACGCGTAGGGGAAGCCGATGTGTTGACCTTCCTTTCCCGTGGCATAGCCGTTGTCGAACTGGATGTAGTACGGCAAGTGGTCGCAATTCCAGCCGCTGGGCGTGATGCCCCCGGCGCTCCGTCCGAAGATCGTGTCGCCGTAGCCCATCTGGAGCACGCATTTCTGGGGCGACTCCACCACGTCAACCGGCCGCAGTTGCATCTGGTGCATGTCCAGCAGCAGCTTGCCGTTCGCGACGAAACCCGGCGTGTGCTGCGAGTTGAACAGGACCAGATGCCGGCGCGCGTTCTGGTTGGCGTAGCGCCGCAGGCGGCCCAGGACGTCGAACCAGTTGACGAGGCCGGGGTCGTTACCCATGAGCCCGATCATGCCGACGTGGATGACCTCGTAGCCCAGATCGATGTAGCGGCGGGAGCAGTAGTAGACCCACATCCGGAATTCCTGCTTACCGATGTCCGGCGAGATGCACCCGTGGCCGTGGCCGCCACGGCCGGCCATCTGGCGATGATCGAAATTGCGCGTTTCCGGCTTGAGCCCGAATTCCTCGAAGACCCACGCCGGAATCGGAATTGCGTCGATGCCGGGACAAACGGTCTCCATGACCCCGGCCTCGAGCATGATTTCCGGATCCTTCGCGTGCAAGCGCCGGGCCGCCTCGCCCGCCTTGCGGTAGTGCGCCTCGATGTCTATCCGGACGTCGCCGGCCCACCAGGTGATGGCCGCGCGGCCGACGAACTTGGCGCCGACGTTCAGGATCATCCGGGTGTCCTCGTCGAGCCAGTCGCTGTCCGACAGGGCCAGCATGTTCAGGTTGCGGGCCAGGTAGTTCTCCAGGACCTCGCGCGAGATCTTCCCGTCGAAATGGTACTTCCCCTTCGCGTCCGGAGTGTCCGCCTGCCCCGCCGGCGCCGCGTTCTGCGCCACCGCACCGGCGCAACCGATCGCCACGATTCCAATTGCTGCTGCTGTTCGTTTCATGTGGCTCCCCTGTTTGTCAGCATCCAGTGTGCGGATCGTCTGTGACGCCAGCGTCTCAGCCTCCGACGTTCCGCCTGGAGGGCGGCAATCCTTTGCCGCCCCGGCGCGAAGGGATTCGCGCCCTCCAGCGACTGGACTGAATACTCTCTCTTCACCGTCCGCTCATCTCACATCATACAGCCGGCTGGTCACCGGCGTCAGTGCCTTGCCGCCTGCGTCCACAGCCTGGAACCGTACCTCATAAGCACCGGCTTTGTCGAACAGGATGGGCTTTTCGTAGACCGGTGAGGTCTCCGAGGGCGAGGCCCCATCGAGCGTGTAGCGGATCCGAGTGCTCTTGGGATCACCCCGCAGTTCCACCTTCAGCGGCGCCGGATAACTGCCGCTGTCGGGTCTGGCCTCGACCGTGGTCCGCGCGGCGTCCGCTGGCGCACCGACATAGAGGTCATCCACCACGGCCCGGAACGGCCCCTTGCCTTCGCTGCAGTACACGATCACCTGGACCGAAAAGGACGCTGGGGGAGGCGGTCAGGGTTGGTTTGAATCGATGAATGCGGGGAGTGGGCATGAAACGTACACCTGCACGTTCAAGGGTAACACGCTCGTGGACATCGCCCCGCGCTCGTCCTCCCGGGGTTATCCTCTCTATCAGCGCGACCGCGAGCGCGACAGCGACCGGGCACCCACAAACAAGGTAACTCGCTTTGTTTCCAGTATGTTGCCTAGAATGTAATGCGGTGACGTGAAACCCACCGGATAGGGCAAGATGACAAGAAGGAGAGCTGGATATGCGAAAGGCATTCGTACGTGCCGGGCTGTGGGTTTTGGTTGGGATGATGTTGAACAGCCCTCGTAATGGGCCAGCAGCTTGCGGGCGAGACCGAAACTGAACGCCTCCCGGCGCGTGATCGACACGGGTGGCAAGGAGTAGGTCTCGTCGGTGAGTCGAAACCCGTGCCGGGCCTCGTCATATTCCAGTGGCGCGCGCTCCTCGTCACGCAGGAAGTCCAGGTCGCGGGCAACTGTGCGACGTGAGACGCCGAACTCGGCCGTGAAGTCCGTGCAGTTGGGCGGTTTGCCGCCGCCAGACCCCTCTCGCACCATCTGAACCATGCGCCGAATGCGGTAGTATTGGGGCCTCGATCCTGCCTTCATTTTTCTCCAACTATAGCAGACTGGAGTCCGTAGACTGCAGACTGTAGGCTTCCGGCATGAGAAATCACACAAAACTCAGGGCGTTTGAACTTGCGGATGAACTGGCTATTGCCGTTTACAAGGCTACACAGTTGTTCCCGCGCGAGGAAATCTTTGGTCTAACATCTCAGTTGCGGCGTGCGGTAGTGTCCATCCCATCGAACATTGTTGAAGGCTGTGCCCGCCACTCGGAGGCGGAGTATTTGCACTTCCTGGACATCGCATACGGTTCCGCACGTGAGGTCGAGTACCAGATAGGCCTTTCACATCGGCTGGGTTATCTTGATGCAACCAACCTCGGACAATTGCAGGCACTGGCCACAGAGACCGCCAAAGTCCTCAACGGTCTGCTTCGTGCCCTTCGCAAGTCCTGATCTTCCTCCAGCCTGCAGCCTACGGTCTCCAGCCTGCCACTGCCCCCGTGCGACTTCATAGCCGCCATCACCCAGCACATCCCGGACAAGAATTTCCAGCTTGTCCGCTATTACGGCTGGTACAGTAATAAGATGCGCGGCCAGCGGGGCAAGCAGGCCGCCGAAGCGGCCAAGGCCGCAGGCCAAACCGTGCAGATCATCGATGTTTCCGGGCACAAACCGCGACGAATCCCGTCGGCGAAATGGCGCGAGTTGA
>VGWJ01000109.1 GCA_016873635.1 Lentisphaerota bacterium
TACAGTCCGATCGGCAGCGCGAACATGAGTCCCGTCAGCCGGAACCAGGCGGAAAGCCCGATGGCAAAGCCCATGCCGGCGGCCAGCGGTCCGGCGCGGCGTCCGGCGCCGGGCAGCAGCAGGACCGCGCCCAGGCTCAGAAAGCCCAGCAGGTGCGAGGGTGGATCGCGCAGGAGATCCGCCAGGAACAGGGCCTCGCGGCGGGACACGTAGGGCGTGGACAGCAGGCACACCAGCAGCACCGCGGCCAGACGCCCGCGCACACCCCCGCCGGCCACGATATGGGCGCACCACGCCAGCGCCGCGATCATCAGGGGCATCAGCACGCTGTTGACGTGATACATCGCGCGCAGCCCCAGCGCGGCTTCAGCGGCGCGGAGCAGAAAGGCGTAGCCGCCCTCGGTGCCGAGCGTCACGTGCCGCGGCGCGTCCGCCGGCGGACCGTCGTAGCGCAGGGCCGCCAGGTTCCGCTGGAAGTAGTCGGCCTTGAGCTTCAGCATCTGTCCGAAATACATGGCCGAGTCGCTGCGGGTCGTGTAGCCGCACGCATTGAAGGCGGCCGCCAGAAGGGCCGCGAAAAGCAGCGCGAGGACAGCGGCGCGCGCGGCGCGGCTCAGCGCAAAGCCGGATCGCCCGGTGAAGGATTTGAGAGAGAAACGCATGTTCAAGGGATACTCATTGCGGCTTACCCATGCCCACGTTACAGGGGAAGCCGCTATGCTTGCGATACCATACTGAAATGCGGATCTCTTTCATAGCACATAAGGCTGCGGCGCTGTCCACGTCCGGCGCGCGATCGACGTTCCACAGACCGGCGCGCGTGAGCTGCGGCTGTTCGCACTGGGGGCGAACGCCGCGCCTGAAGAGAGCCCCCTCGCCAGGCCCCGCCCTGATGGCGGGGCCCGCCTCTTCCCCGCGAGGAGAGGCCGGAATGCGGGGAAGCCCGCTTTCAGGGGTCCTACGGCACCGTCATCGCTCCGCGTCACGGTCGACGACGCCGCGCCCGTGACCGTTTCCGTGCCGGGCGGCAAGGAATACCGCTGGATACGCATGCCCAATCCGGAAACCGCGGATGGGACATGGCCGTTTGCGGAGGACCTGCCGTATCGTACTTGCCGGAGTACTGGAGCGCCGGAAATGGAACGAGACGATGACATGTTCTTCCCCAACAGTCCATCATTCCAATCCCTGCACCGTCCGCACTCGCACCTCGAGCAGTTGGCCGAACGTGTACCCGATGACGATGAAGAACACCGGCACGATCGGGTTGAGCATGCGCGGCACGGCGCTGAGCAGCGACGATCCGCTCAGGGAGATCCCCGCGAACGCCAGCAGGAACCAGATCTCCCGGGGAAGACGCCGCCGATTGCGCCACAACGGCCAGACGCACAACGCCAGGGCCGCCAGCAGGGCCGAGTTGAACAGCATGTAGCCCAGCGTGTGCGGCCGCTGCAGCTTATTGGTGTTCGGATAACAGAACCACAGGCGCGACATGTTCATGGCCCAGTTGAAGGCCGCCTTGCCGGGATGCGCCGCCATGTTGGCGACCGCCCGGCGGCGCAGCGCGTCGTCGCGATGCACATAGTCCATCCGCTCCAGCCGCGCGAACAGATCCCGGTGCTGTACGAACTGGGGGTCGTCCCGAACTTCATCCGGCGAATTCCAGTCTCCGTACTGCGTGGCGTGCGGCGTTGACATCCAGTACAGCGACAGTCCGCCGGAATTGCCCCAGTAGAAGAACCGGCCCGTGACGGCCTGCGTATAGGCCAGGTAGGGCGCGCAGAGAGCGAGGCCCACGAGGCACATGGCCGTGACACGGCGAGCGGTCCGCAGCCGCGCCGCCAGGGGCGCGGCCAGCGCCAGTCCCGCCAGGATTACGTAGCCGTAGAGGACTTTGGTGAGAGCCAGGTAGCCCAGGCATGCGCCCGCCGCCGCGGCAAACAGAATTGAGCCGCGACGCGGCGCGGCGCCCTCCCCGCGCAACGCTCGTCCGGCACAGTAGCAGAACCCGCTGACCAGCAGAACGGACAGCGGTTCCGTCAACAGAGACGTCATTTCCGGGAAGAACGGCGCGTAGAGCCCCGCCGCATAGGCCAGCGCCAGCGCACCGCGGTCCGACATGTAGCGCTTCGCCGCCGCCCGCATCAGGACCACGGCGCCGAACAGAAACGCGGCGTTGAACAGTACGGCACAACGCACCGGAATGCCCGTTGCCACGAACGGCGCCAGCACAAGCGGATAGCCGGGACCGTTCCATAACTTGACCCGCGGCTTGACGTAGTGTCCCTCAACCAGGTTCTTCGCGTAGCCCACGTAACGGTCTTCGTCGTCAACCAGCTCCGATCGCCAGAACACGGCAATTATGGCGAGGTAGAGCAGAAGAAGCGGAAGCAGTTTCTTCATCCGTCACGTGCTCCGGTCATTGACGATGCCGCGTCCCGTGCGCAGACGGGTGGCCCGCGACCTTCCGCCCGCGCCCGAAGGTCGCGGGCCACCTGTCCATCACACAACTGAGTTACTGGACCTCACTCCGCGCTTGATGCCGCGGGTTGATGTGCCAGTATACGCGGCAGAGTCCGGGATTCAAGCGTTCCCGGCGCGAGGAAGTAACGGTCAGCCACGCGGTGGACGGATGGCCAGCGACTTTCAGACCACGACCGGAAGTTCCGGCGCGACAAGCCGGGCGCGGGCCACCTTGAGGGCAGGCGCATGCACATTGGCATCGTTGTAAGCTACACCCCAGACGCACGGATCGGCGGCGCCCAGATCCAGGCATGGGAGCTGGCCAAACGGCTGGCCGCGCGCCACGCCGTAACCCTGTTCGCCCGGCGCCTCGGCGCGCGGCCGGCGCGGGAGACGGTTGACGGCGTGACGGTGGCGCGCACCCGCGTCGTCCCGGTTCCGGGCCTGCGCATGCTTTCGCACATCGTGTTTTCCGTCGCCGCGGTCTGCCGGCAGCGGCCCCGGCCGGACACGCTGCTGTGCTTCACCACGCATCCGGGCGGTGTTGTCGGAATGCTCGCGAAGGCGCTGTCCGGCATCCCCTTCTGCGTCTCCATCCGCGGGGGCGACTGGTATTTCCTGCTGCCGCACGCCTGGGGCCGCGTGCTACTGCGGGCCGTGTTCCGGGCGGGCAATCGTGTGATCGTTCAGGCGCAGCGGATTGCCCGCGAGGTGCACGAGAGTTTTCCTTTCGTGACGCTGGAAGTGATTCCCAACGGCATCGAGAGCGGGCCCGAGCCCTCCGGGTCTGAGGGGCGGCGGCTGGTCTTCGTCGGCAATCTGCTCAAACGCAAGGGCGTGGGCGTGCTTCTGGAAGCGTTGCGGCAATGCCCGGACATGCCGCTGCTGATCGTGGGCGACGGCCCGGAACGCGAAAGCCTGCGCCGGTCCGCCCAGGGTATGAACGTGGAATTCCGCGGCGCGGTATCGCCGGATGAGGCGCGGGCGCTGATATGCGCCGAAGGACGGATCCTGGTCCTGCCGGCGGTGGCGGGCGAGGGTCTTCCAAACGTGTTGATGGAAGCCATGTCCGCCGGCGTGCCGGTCATCGCCTCGGACGTGGCGGGCGTGCGCGACCTGCTCGAGGACGGACGCGCGGGCCTGATCGTGCCGCCGGGCGAAGCGTCGGCATTGGCCGCGGCGATCAGGAGGCTGTGGAATGACGAAGCCGCGCGCCGCCGGCTCGCGGCGGCGGGGCGGGACGCCGTGCGAAAGTATGCCTGGGAGACCGTGCTGCCGCGTTATGAGGCGGCGCTGACCTCAATCCGACGCATTCGACGGCAGCCGTGACCGGACACAATCCTTCCGCGCCGCATCCGACACTGCAAAGCCACGAAAAGGCACACAACTCACAAGACGCGTCAGGCCACACCGCCTCTCCGATCCTGTCGCAGACATCCGGCCGCTCCCCTTCAGATCTCGATCCCTTATGTGCTTCTTGTGCCTTTTGTGGCCGATCCGAATCCAACCGCGGCGTGCAGCCAGCGCTGGCTCAAGGCCATTTCGTCTTCGTATTCTCTGGCCGTGAGCGAGGCGAACTCAGCGCATCGCGCCTTGTCGGCACACAGGACGCGCCTGCCGCGCATGGCCTCGAACCGCAGGATGGGCGAAGCCACGTCGAGAACCGTCAAGTCGATCTCTTCGAAGGCGAGCGCCTCCTGCAGCCGCGCACGGATTTCCGCCAGTTCGTCCAACTTCGGACGGCGACCGAACAGGACCCCGATGTCGAAATCGGCCCCGGCGCGGATTTCGCCCTGCGAGGCGGATCCGAAGACCCACACGCCCAGGACATCGGCGCCGGCGAAGGCCCGGCCAACCGCGGCGCCGTCAATCCGCGCTACGCGCATAGCTCAACACCTCGTCGCGGAACCTTTCGAAATCGGCCAGTCGGTTGTTCACGATGTCAACGAGGATCCCGACGTCAATCCGCTCGTAGCGGTGCACGACGAAGTTGCGGAACTGCACCATCTTGCGGTAGCTCTCGCTCTCGCTGAGTATGCCGGCTTCGATGCAGCGGTTCACTGCATCGGCGCTGGTCGCCGCGGGCGTCTGATTCAAAAGGGCAAGGATTCGCTGGCAGACGTCAATCACGACTTCGACCAAGACTTGCAGGTCGCGTTCAACCGCGCGGCGGGTTCTCCATTCGCGCGTGAGTTGTTCGGTTGTGATTTCTCCGAGCGAACGCAATTCGCCCAATGTCTCCTCCAGGGATTGCAGCTTGCTCACGATGACGCCGTTCATCATGCCCGCAGGTTAGGCCGACCCGCAGCCCCGCGCAAGCGCGGATTGTACTGGGTCAGTCATGCAAGGTCACTGGGGCGCGGCGTCCCGCCGCGCCGTGTCGGACCGGGACGGTCCGCCCAACTGACGCCTCCCCGCGGATGCTCCGTAAACCGTCAGCACATGGGGTGACGCAAGGTGGCCCGCGACCTCGCGCTCCACTCTGTAACGGCGGGGCGCCGACGCGGATACTGCCGGCGCGGATACTGTTTGCGCGCAAGCCGCGGTCAGCCTACTCTGCCCGCAAGAGGAACAGCGCAGATGAAGATCATACTCGTGGCTGGGGCGCGGCCCAATTTCATGAAGATTGCGCCGCTGATGGCGGAATTCCGGAAGCACCCGGAACTGGAATGCCGCCTCGTGCACACCGGACAGCACTACGACGAGAGCATGTCGCAGATCTTCTTCGACGAGCTCAATATCGCGCCGCCGGACGTCAACCTCGAGGTGGGCAGCGGATCGCACGCCCGACAAACGGCCGAGATCATGACCCGGTTCGAACCGGTGCTGGAGCGGGAGAGGCCCGACGCCGTGCTGGTGGTGGGCGACGTGAACAGCACCATCGCCTGCGGGCTGGTCGCCGTCAAGATGGGCGTCCGGCTGATTCACGTCGAGGCAGGGCTGCGCAGTTTCGACCGCCGCATGCCCGAGGAGATCAACCGCGTGCTGACGGATGCGATCAGCGACCTTCTCTTCTGTTCGGAGCAGAGCGGCGTGGACAACCTGCGGCGGGAAGGCATTGCCGCCGAGAAGATCTTCCTGGTCGGCAACGTGATGATCGATACGCTGCTCGCGCACCGGCGGCGGGCCGAAGCCTCCGGCATTCTGGACCGGTTGAAACTGTCCGCGCGGGAGTACGCGGTCCTGACCCTGCACCGGCCGTCCAACGTGGACAGCGCCGTGTCGCTGGCGGGAATCGTCGAAGCCCTGGACGCGATCCAGAAGGATCTGCCGGTGATCTTTCCCGCGAATCCGCGCAGA
>VGWJ01000110.1 GCA_016873635.1 Lentisphaerota bacterium
AATCCGACCAGCCCATCCGCATTCGCGTGGAAGCGAAAGAACTGCACAAGGTTGACTCGCGGCTGTTCGGCCAGTTTCTCGAGCGCCCGAGCTGGGGCGAGACCGGGCCGGAGATCGCCACGGACACGAACGGCGTCATGTCGGCGGAGGTCGTGGAAATGCTGCGCGCCATGCGGATCCCGATCGTGCGTTTTCCGGGCGGGACGGACGTTGACTACATCGACTGGACCGACATGGTGTCCGACGTGCCCGGCCGCGCGCCGGAACGGCCGGTGACCACGGGGCACCAGGGGCACAAGGTCACGAACCGTTTCGGCTACGACGAATACCTGCGCCTGGCCGCGGAGATGAAGTGGGAATCCATCCTGGTGGTTAACTTCCTGGACGGACTGGCGAAGAAGAAGCCGCTGGCCGAGGCGGCGCGGCATGCGGCCGGGCTCGTGGCCTACGCCAACGCGACGGTGGGGGCGAAGCTCCCGGACGGCATGCCCGACTGGCCTGCCTTGCGCGCGAAGAACGGGCACCCCCTGCCCTATCGCGTGAAGATCTTCCAGATCGGAAACGAGTGGTGGTGCGGCAGGTTCCCCCAGGAGGTGAAGAAGGCGCTCGGCTCGGACAAGACGGACGTCTTGCTGCCATGGTTCCGGGAGTGCCTGATCGCGTACACGGATGCCATGCGCGCGGTGGACCCGGCCATCGAGTTTATCGCGGATGCCCAGGTCGGCTTTCCCATGGAAGATCAACTGTATGCTGATCCGGGACTCAAGAAGCGTATCCGTTATCTCACACATCACTTCTACTCGCCGTTTGGCAACGCCATGGAGGCGAAGCGGGATGGGACACCCGTGCCGCCTGAATCGCTGAAGCCGTCCGACTGGTGGCTGGCCTGGGCCACAATGCCGGGCTTTTTCGATGACGCGGGGAACTGCCGGGGGTTCGGCAGCGGGTTGAAGACGTACGGCTACGAAATCGTCTCGACGGAGTGGAACTGGAACGGATGGGGGCGCAGGGGCGCCGATACGGGTGTATTTCCGGAGTGGCGGCATGCGGCTGCGATCGGGTGCGCGGGGTTCCTGAACGGCTTGATGCGCCAGGCGGACGTCATTCACATCGCGAACCAGTCAATGCTCGTCGGGCATAGCTGGGGGATTGCCGCCGTTCGCGTGGATCCGACCGGCAAGATGCCCGCGCACTACAACGCCCAGGGTGCGGCGACGACCTTCTACAACCACCACCACGGCGATCTCTTGCTGGCCGTTCAGACCACGAACGTGCCCGCGGTGGCACAACCCTACAGCGTCAACTGGCCGAAGCCCCGACCCCGCGTGATGCTGCTCGACGTGGTGGCCACGCGCAGCGACCAGGCCGTCTTCGTGCATGCCGTCAACCGCGCGTTTGACGCCGACCTTGAAGCGGAACTGGATCTCGCCGCCCTGGCGCCGCCGGATGGCAAGGCCGTTCAGCACCTGCTCGAAGGGACACCGGCGGACGAGGTGGCCTCCCGGAGGGGCTGGATGACCGAACGCAGCCGGCCGGTGGAGGTCGCCGGCGGCAAGGCGCGGGTCATCTTCCCGCGGCAATCGGTTTCGATTGTCGAGATTCCGGCGCGATGACGGGAGGGGATGCGTCGGTGGCCGGCATGCGCACGCAGTACGAAGAACTCAAGTCGCTTCTTGCGCGCGGCTGGAACACCTGGAACACGCGCAGCGTTCTTTCGCACGTGTTGCTTCCCGAAGCATTTGCCGTCAACCTCGGCCTCCGCCATCCGACCGACGGGCTGTATCTGAAGGAGGCGCTGTTCGGCAGGAGCGGCAAGGACGAGGAGCAGGTGCGGCCCGGTCCGCATGCGACGGATGGATCGTACACGGAAGGCTGCAGCCCGGGACTGGAGCAAAAGGAGGAGACATGAATTCGACTCAGAAAACGGCTCGCGGGCCGCAGTTTGATGTTCCCATCCGGGCGGCGGCGATCTCGAGTTGGTCGGACAAGCCGGGCGACGCGAACCTGGCCGCGTGCCGGACATTTCTCAAACCCGGCGACACGCTGGAAGCGGTGTTGCCCGGCCAACTGTCGGGCGGCGGATACGATATGGTGTTCGTTACGCAGGTGTGCGGGTTCTCGTCCCTTCCGCCGAAGGTGGCCGCCGCCGGAGTGCCGGCGCTCTGCCTGGAGCCGTACCGGGGGTATCACCCGTACCACGCCGGGTTCTACCGCGAATTGCGCGCCCTTGGCGGAACGGCGCTGCCGGCCTGGCTGCCGGAGGACACCGAGGCGTCCGTCCAGGCCGTGCGCCGCCGCAGCGCCCTGCGCGGCATGAAACTGCTGGCCGTCGAACCGCGCGGAACCGGGGTCCGCCTAGCGCAACTGCAGGCCTTTGACCGCGCCTGCCGGGAACGGTTCGGTATCGAAATCGTGGTGCGCGACACGGACGAGCTGAAGGAGCGGGCAGGCCGGTACGACGACCGCGCCGCCGACGCGGAACTGGCCCGGTGGTATGCCGAGGTATTCGAGGGACCCGGCGAGGCGGATACGGCCTATCTGAGGGACGCGGCCAGGCTCTACCTGGCGGAGAAGGAGATGCTGGCCGAGACCGGCGCGGTGGGGATTACCCCGCAGGACATCGGCGCGTTCCTGACGATTCCGAAGCCGGTGACGATGCCCAATCTCTCCTATGGGCCGCTGGCGTTCGAGGGCTACCTGGTGTGCGAAGAGGGTGACGCCGAAGCCCTGGCTACGGAACTGCTCCTTCAGGCCGGGCTGGGCACACGGCCGACCATGAGCAACATCTACTTTGCGTACCGCGACCGGTTCAGCGCGCTCGCGAGCTACAAGGACTACACCGCCGAAATGGAACTGGCCGATTGCCGCCAATGCTTCGAGGACAACCGGATCACCGCCGCCCATTTCAGCGCCTCGGGCGTATTGCCGCCGGAGATGATGGTCGAGTCGCGGTACAAGATCCGGAAGACGGCGCCCTCCTGGCCCGAACAGGCCATGATCTCCGCCACGCCGAAGCTCGGCCCCGTGGTGCTGGGGCACCTGGGCGAACAGGCGCGTGATATGCACGTGGAGTACGGCGAAGCCGACGGCCATGGGCTTGGCGACCAGTACGGCTGGTACCGGGGCCGGTGGTTCATCCGCCTGAACAGCACGCGGGAGTTCGCCGCCCGCTGCGTGCATCACCACTACGCCATCGCGCCGGACCACGGCGATCACCGCTGCCTGGAAACGCTGCTGTATGGCCTGCTCCGGATGGAAGACGGCATTCTGACGAATTCCGCTCCGAGGCGGGAAAAGCACGCCATGGAGCGGAATTGGCAACAATTCCGTAAAACGTAACGGTCGTGGAACGAACAGATGTCTACGAGCGCACAAGACGATGCAAACGCAGTCTGGCGCTGAAGGATAGGATGGGCAAATGAAAAGGGGAACGAAGTCTGACAAGCCCCATCTTCATCTGATCTGCAACGCGCACCTTGATCCCTACTGGCAATGGGAGTGGGAGGAGGGCGCCGCGGCCGCGGTCTCCACTTTCCGCACGGCGGCGGACTGCTGCGATCTTTCCGACTCGTTCATCTTCTGCCACAACGAAGTCATCCTCTATCAGTGGGTCGAGCTGTTCGAGCCGGAACTCTTCCGACGCATCCGCCGGCTGGTCAAGGCCGGGCGCTGGCATATCATGGGCGGGTGGTATCTCCAGCCCGACTGCAACATGCCGTGCGGCGAATCGCTCGTGCGCCAGATGCTGATCGGCAAACGCTGGTTTCTGGAAAAGTTCGGGGTGGAACCGCATACGGCGATCAACTTCGATTCGTTCGGCCATACCCGCGGACTGGTCCAGATTCTCCGCAAGGGCGGATACGACAGCTATATCGCCCTGCGCCTGGGCGACAACCCGCAACCGCCGCCCGAGTTCATCTGGGTCGGCTACGACGGGTCGGAGATCATCGTCAAGCGGGACGAGTGCTGGTACAGCACCCCGCTGGGTCAGGCCGCCGAGAAGGTGCGGGAGGTCAAGGAACAGTTCCGGCGCGGGCGGCCGGTGACCATGCGCCTGTGGGGCGTCGGCAACCATGGCGGCGGGCCGTCCCGCAAGGATGTCGAGGACCTGGACGCGTACATCGCCGCCACCACCGACTGCGAGATCAAGCACTCGACGCCCGAGGCGTTCTTCGAGGCCCTGCGCGCCTCGGGGATGTCGTTGCCGCGAGTGGAGCGTGACCTCAACCCCGCCATGATCGGTTGCTACACTTCCCAGGTGCGGATCAAGCAGAAGCACCGCCTGCTCGAGAACGAGCTGTACGCCACGGAGAAGATGCTGGCCACCGCCGCCATGCAGGGCCGGCTGCGCTACCCCGGCGACGATCTCCGCGCGGCGATGCAGGACCTGGCCACGGCCCAGTTCCACGACATTCTGCCCGGCAGTTCCGTGCAGAACGTGGAGGATGCCGCGCTCCGCCTGCTCGATCATGGCCTCGAAATCCTCTCGCGCCAGAAGGCGCGCGCCTTCTTCGCGCTGGCGGCCGGGCAGTCGCCCGCCGCCGACGGCGAGATCCCGATCCTGATCTACAACCCGCATCCCTGGCCGGTCACCGGCGTCTGGGAATGCGAGTTCGGGTTGGCGGACTTCAATTTCAAGGAGCAATTCACGCTGGCCAAGGCGTTCCAGAATGGCCGGGAACTTCCGTCGCAGATCGAGAAGGAGAACAGCAATCTCAACGCGGACTTCCGCAAGCGCATCGCGTTCGCGGCGGAACTCGCGCCGGCGAGCATGAACCGGTTCGATTGCCGGCTGGAAGTGGCTCCGGCCCGGCCCAAACCGCGGCAGCAGACGGTGGACGGCAAGATCCGTTTCGACAACGGCGAGATGCGGGTCGAGATTGACGCGGCGACCGGATGGCTGACGCGGTATGCCGTGGGCGGCGTGGACTATCTGCAGCCCGGCGCGTTCCGCCTGCTGGTCATGAAGGACAACGAAGATCCCTGGGGCATGCTGGTCAGGCAGTACCGTGAAGAGGACGGTCAGTTCTCTCTGCTTTCGCCCGCGGAAGGAAGCCGGTTCTCCGGACTGCGGCCGGAAAATGTGATCGAGTCCGTCCGGGTGATCGAGGACGGACCGGTGCGCCTGGTGATTGAAGCCGTCTTCGGGTTCAGGAACTCGTTTGCGGTGCAGACGTACAAGCTCCCCAGGCACGGGACGGAACTGGAGATCCAGGTGCGCGTCTTCTGGAACGAGAAGAACCGCATGCTGAAGTGGAGCGTGCCCACGCGTCTTTCGGGCAGCCGGTGTCTGGGCCAGGTTGCCTGCGGCATCGAGAGCCTGCCGGTGACCGGCGACGAACTTGTGTCCCAGCAGTGGTTGATGGTCGTGGATGACGAGCGCCGCCTCGCGCTGAGCGTGGCCAACGACGGGCTCTACGGGTCGGACTGCAAGGACGGCGAACTGCGTCTGTCGCTGGTACGGTCGCCGGCGTACTGCGG
>VGWJ01000111.1 GCA_016873635.1 Lentisphaerota bacterium
GTCGTCCAGAAGGGAGCCGAGCACCTGCTCCACGCTGCCGAACTTGCCTTCCGCCGCGATGGCCTGCCGCAGCTCCTCGGCTTCGGCCCGCAGCGCGACGATGCGCGGGCCGTTGACGTTCCACTTGTCGCGCACCTTGACGTTGAACTCGACGGTCTTGCCCGGTGGGATCTCCACGTTCTCCTTGCGCACGTAGGTCGCCCCCGAAGCCGCGTCCGTGCCGACCTCCAAGCCCCCCGCGTCCAGCACGTCGGTCGCCAGTATCTCCGCGGGCAGCTCGCGGTTGACCGTCACGCGGCGCGCGGACGTCGGCGACGTGTTCTGCACCGTAACGGTGATCACCGCGGTCTTGTACTGCGACGCGGCAAGCGGCAGGTCGCGCGCCGGCGCGGGCTCGTCCTCGCCCGGCCCCACCAGCTCGCCCGGGTCCTGCCCCGTGGCCATCACCATGTTCTCGAGGCGCGCGATGTCGCGCTTGATCCCGCCGAGCGCGCGCACGTTGGTCTCGTGCACGCCGATGTGCTGGATGGGCGGCGTGCCCGCCGCCAGGGAAGCCGCCTGCTGCCGCGCCAGGATCGATTGCAGCTCGCCGCGCAAGCCTTCGGCGAGGCGCCCGGCCTGCTCGGCATAGTCGCTGCCCTTGAGCTTGTCCGCCAGCGCGTCCGTGTGCGCGCCCAGCCGCGCCAGGTCCTCCTCCGGTATAGCCCAGATGTCCCTGATCTCAACCTTGAACGGGCGGATCTCCTTCGGCCCGAATTCCATCTCCTTGCGGACGTAGTAGATGTCTTTCTTCACGTCGTATTCGACGTCCAGCCCGCCGGCGCTGATCACATCGTTGGTCGTCACGCGCGCCGGCAGCTCGGCCTTGATCTCGACGGGCTGGGCGAAGGGAGCGGGGTTGAAGCCGCGGATGGTAATGACCAGCTTGTCGGCCCGCGCAACGCGTACCGGAAGCGCCAGCGCCGCCGTGCAGAACATGCAGAAACAGAAGCGTCGGTAGCCCATCACTGATTGCAGATCATAGCAGCCGCCAAACGGGCCGGCCAAGCAAATTCAGGCCCGCGATAGCAAATTCAGGCCCGCCGCGGGAATACGCGCTTGCCTTCGGCGCACGGTTCGGGCATTCCTCTTCCCCGTCGAACCCGGCGCAAAGCGCCGCCGGTCCGGGTTGAGAACGGAGGAGTCGATTGGCCGTGATTCCCGCTTTGCGCCCCCGTCGGCTTGCCGCCGGCTTGTGCTGCGCCCTTCTGGCTGCCCCGCCGCGGCCGGCTCCGGCCGCCGACGGCGAGACGCCACGCCCCGTCCCGGCATCCGTAAACGCGCCCGCCGCGACGGACGCCGAGGATGAACGCGCCTCCTCCCCGGGAATTGCCGGCAGCCCGGCAGGACCGCGCCACGGAAGAGCCTGCCGCCTCCTGGCGCTCGGCTTCCTCGCCGGCAGCGCCGTGTACCTGGGCGACGAAAGAAACACGGCCGACTACGACTACGAGCTGGAATTCGCCACGCTGCGCCCCAAGTTCCTCACGCTCGAGGCCTGGCGCTTCGACGACAACGAGATGTGGATCAACAGCCCCGGCCACCCGCTGGCCGGCGCCTGGTACTACCTGGTCGGCCGGGTCTGCGGATTCAACCGCCTCGCGTCGTCCGGACTGCTGCTGGCCGGCAACCTCCTCTGGGAAAGCACGGTTGAATTCCGGGAAGTCACCAGCATCAACGACCTTGTCCTGACCATCGGCGGCGTGGCCGTCGGCGAGGCGGTTTGGCAGGCCGGCCCGCGCGGGGATACGGGCGCGCGCGGACGGGTCGAAGCGGAAGCGGGCGCGGGAATCCGCGGCATCGGCGGGCGCGCGGGCGCGCGGCCCGCCGCCGCCCTGCGCCTGCGCTCGCCGGATGACGCGTGGCCCCGAACCTGCCGCGGCACCCGCCTGATCCTGGACGGAGCGGCGGACAACGAAGGCATCGCGGACGCGTATTTCTTCGCCGAAGCCACGCTGGCGGGGTGGAATTCCGGGGACGTCGTGGGCAGCGCGCGCGGCGGGCGGTGGGGGCACAAGGTTTTCGCGGGCGCGGCGACGGGCTACGAGCAGTCCTGCCACCGCTACGACGGGACTGACCGGCACGCGGCGGTCGTCAACCTGCTGGGACCCGCCCTGCGGCTGACCTGGCACGGCGGCCGGCTGGACGTTCGCGCCGCGCTTGACCTGTACGGCGACTTCGCGCAGGTGGACGCGCACGCGCTCGAAACCTACGGCGCGGAGCACGATCTGAACGGCGTGAAATCGCCTTTGAAGAAATGGGGCTACTACAACGCGGCGGGCGGAACGGCGCGGCCCAGCCTCACCTTCGCGGCCCCGCCGTTCGAACTGGGATGGGAGGCGCGCTATCACGGCCTGCGTTCGATCCAGGGGCGCGACCGGCGGCAGGAAGAGGTGACCGACGACGCGCCGCTGTCGGATAACGACCTGCGACAGGCCGTCACGGCGGCCTGGACCACGCCGTGGCGCGCAACGCGCGTGCGCTTGAGGTATGAGGAAGCCCTGCGCCAGGGACAAATGGGAGACGCGCGCCGCGCGAGCGCGGACGCCACGCTGTCGCTGACCGTCGGACACGCTTTCTGAGGCGCGGCGGCGGGGAATGGAAAGGAACAAGGGGATGACCAGAGCGTTGATTCGGAGCGGGTTGCTACTGGGCATGGGGATCGGCGCTCTGGCGCAGCCGCGCGCGGACCTCGGGCTTGCCGCCCTGTGGCTCGGCGGCGTGGGTTTCCTGGCATGGACGCGCCGGCGAGCGTGGCTGGGCAGACTGGCCATTGCCACCGCGGTGGCGGCTGCCTGGGTGTGCTTCGCCAGACGCCAATACGCGTACAATCAACCTTACCTGGTCCTCGCCGGCGTTTGCGTGTTCCCCCTCTTCGCGTGGGGCACGGGACTGTTCACGGTCTATGCGATTCACCACCACCTGGCCGAAATGGAATTCGCCGTCCTGCGCCTCCGCCGCCTGCCCGCCTCCCCGTCCACCCCAGAGCAGAGGCCCTTGATTTAGGGTTTCGTCGATAAAGCTCGCGAACACTGATCACCGATCACCGCATCCCCAACGCTCTCCCCCTTCACCAGTTCCGTCCCGCATCATCATCCGCGCGTTGGCCGGACGGAAACGATGACGGAGAGCAGTCCGGATTGAGGGACGAGAAGCCATCTCGGGGTCGGGTTCGGTATCGGAATCGGCATCGAATCCCTCCGAAGACAACGGCGGAGAGGGTCAGGCGAGCCGGAATCGACCCCGATACCGATACCGACCCCGACGCCGATGGCAGCGGACAGAACAGCGCCAACAAGCGCAGCCAGCGTACGGCTTCGCCGCCGCTGCTGCGCGCGATTCCTGGCGCGCTGCGCGCGCCAGGAATGCGGCGCTCACTTCGTTCGGCGGCCTTGTCCGCCGCGCGTAGCGCGCTGGCGGAACAAGGCCGCCTCACCGGATCGGAGCGTCCGGTCGCCTCCGGCGACCGTCCACTCCGACCGGTGAGCGCCGCATATGCGACAGCCAGACGACACGACACCTCACCCTATAGTTCTAGGCTAACTCAAGGGCTGACCCCAATCCGCTTCAATCCGCCCTTCTAGCGTCTCTCCGTGATCGTCGCGCTGACCGTCTTGCCATCGAGCCTGAATTCGACTTCGCGCGTGCCCGGATTTCTGTCGAGTTCTACCGCCTGGGACATCTGTTTGCCGCCTTCCGAAGTCTTCCAGAAAATGACCGGCGGCGGCTTGCGCACGATGCGCATGGAGCCGCTGTAGGTGGCCCAACACTTGGGGGCCAAGTACCCGTGCCCGAACTCCCGGCCTTCCGATCGAACATTGACATCATGCAGCACGTTCTCTGACGTGTTAATGACGCAATGAGTGTACGTGCACCCGGAACAAAGCAGCACCACCCCGAGAAACACTCCGAATGTCGATATCTTTGCAGAGTTCATCATCTACCTCCTGGCAGGTTCTTTCTTAGCCCCCCATCCGTATAAAAGAACACCGTGGTATAGTCATGCGGAACCGCGTCAAACTGGTATGACCAGGGCCGTCGCCTGCCATCCACCTCAAGCGTCAATTCTTCCTGACCCCCCACCAATTTCAGCGGCCCGAAGGGCACACCAGCCTCCTTCCCCTTCGACCAGATGTATTGCAGCGGTGCGAGAGCGAGCACATTCTGCCCCGCCTTCTGGCCACCTCCGATATCCGAGTGATCGCCCCGAAAGACTCTCTGGGAGAACTGCTGTCCCGGGGAGGGATTGTTTAGAGGTGTGAGCGGAAACTGCTCTCTTCGTTCGTCGTGCGCGATCGCATGGGCAGCGTTCTCAACATTCGGAGGCAGGTCCATCCGAACGCCGACGTTGATTTGATTCCCCGGAATTCCAAACGATCCTACCGTGTCGAACAGTCCGACAAAGCGGATCTTCGGGGGACATTCGATAGCAGTCTCATCGTGGCGTCCTTCCTGATCATTCTTACGTCCTCGAGACTTCGTCTCCGGCATGGAGTCGACGATGCCCCTCTTGTAGATCATGTTGGCGAACTCACGCGCCAAGGACGCCCCTCGACTGAAACCAATAATGTCGATATCGTGATCACCGCTCTCGTAGGTCCTCACCAACAACCTGTACATGTCCTTCAACCTCGCCTTGCCCCCCAGTCCACATCCCCCACCCAGCGGAACGGTATACCAACGACTGCCGACGCCTTCTTTGTAGTGTTTGATTCCTTCGTAGCTTCGATGCAGAACCGAAATATGCGTCCAGGTCTCGTAATCAGTCCCCGTCCCATCGAACGCATACAATGCCTCTCCCCACGGATCCACCCCGTTTGCCGGGTCATTCCCCACGAAGCCGTACAGATTCGCTCCTCCGTCCTCGCCGATCGGGTCGCGGGAGAGCCAGCGCCCGAGGGAGGGGGAGTAGTGGCGGTAGCCGTAGTAAATGAGACCGGTGTCGGGGTCGGTGTACTTGGTGGAGAAGCGGAAGGGGTTGGAGGCCACCAAGGGGCCAGAGGCGGAGATGACCTCCCCGAAGGGGCCGTATTCGTAGGAGGCGGCCAGGGAACCGTCGGCGGCGTTGACCAGCGCAATGACGTTGCCGCCGGCGTCGAAGGTGTGGAAGAAGGTGTCGCGTGACGGGTGTCGGGTGACGAACAGTAACCCGCCGATGCCGCCGGCGCCCTGCAGCGTGCCGGACAGGTCCTGACCCCAGATGTAGAGGTTCGTGAGCGTGTGGGTGTGCGCGTGCACGAGCTCGGCGACCAGGTTCCAGCCGTCGTAGACGAAGGTGTGGACGGTGTCGGGCGACGGGTGTCGGGTGACTGTCTTGCGCGCAAG
Organism: Lentisphaerota bacterium; assembly: GCA_016873635.1. Taxonomy (GTDB): domain Bacteria; phylum Verrucomicrobiota; class Kiritimatiellia; order UBA8416; family VGWJ01; genus VGWJ01. Next base: position 5,362 of record VGWJ01000111.1, read on the forward strand.
ACGGC
>VGWJ01000112.1 GCA_016873635.1 Lentisphaerota bacterium
GGAGGAACTGCTCCGCTGAGCCGGGGGCTGGGCTAGCGTTCCGCCGTCCGCGCCAGCATCTCGCGCGCGTGCCGCAGAACGACGCTGCTGATGTCTTTGCCCCCGAGCATGCGCGCCACTTCCTCCACCCGCTCGCGGTCTTCCAGGCGCCTGATCGACGTCGCCGTCCGTCCCGCCTGCACCTCCTTGGCCACGAGGTAATGGGTCGCGCCGTGCACCGCAACCTGCGGCAGGTGCGTAATGCAAAGCACCTGGTGGTTGGCGGCCACGGCCGCGAGCTTCGCGCCCACCGCGCTCCCCGTTTCGCCGCCGATGTTAACGTCGATCTCATCGAAGACCAGCACGGGGATGCGGTCGTGCGCCGCCAGCACGCTCTTGCCGGCCAGCATGACGCGCGAGATCTCGCCGCCGGACGCGATGGAACGCAGCGGGCGCAGGGGCTCGCCCGGGTTGGGCGCGAAGCCGAATTCGATGGCGTCCAGGCCCGAGGCGCAGGGCTCGCACGGCTCGAGGTCCGCCGTGAACACGCCCTGCGCGAAACCGAGATCCTTGAGCTCGCGGGTGACGGCCGCCGCCAGCCCCCGCGCGGCCTTTTCCCGCCCGGCGCGCAACGCCATACCGGCGGACTCCATCTGGCGGCGCGTTTCCGCCATGGATTCCTCCAGCTCGCGAATGCGCGCGCCGCGGTTCTGCAGCGCGGAGAGGCGTTCGGCGGACCTGTCGCGAAACGCCGCGATCTCGGCCACGGAGGCGCCGTACTTGCGTTTGAGCTTGTGCAGCAGCGCCAGGCGGTCCTCGATCCACTGCAGGCGGCCCGGATCGGACTCCACGCGCTGCGCGGCGGCGGAGACGGAAGCGGCGAGCTCCTGGACCTGGATGGCGACGGCGCGGGCTTCGGCATTCCATTCGGCGGCTTCGGGCATCACGCCGGCCATTTCGCCCAGCATCTTCTGGGCGGCGGCCATGCCGCTGAACGCGGACGTCTCGTCCTCGGTCAGCGCGGCGCAGATCCCGTTGGCCAGCTCCAGTATGCGCTGGGCATTGGCCACGCGCGCGTGCTCGTTCCGCAAATCCTCCTCGTTGGTCTCGTCGAGGCGCGCTTCCTCTATTTCCTTGAGCTGGAAGGCCAGCATCTCGATCTGCCGCGCGACGTCGCCGTCGTCGGCCTCCAGCTCGCGGCGCTGCGCCTGCAAGCCGGACAGGCGGCGGTGCAGGGCTTCGTACGCGTCGCGCGGGCCCCAGAGGTGGCCGTAGGAATCCAGCAGGTCGAGCTGAAAATCGCGGCTGAGCAGCGACTGGTGATCGTAGGGACCGTGGATATCCACGAGCAGGTCGCCGATCCGTTTCAGGCTCTGCACGGTGGCGGCGCTGTCGTTGATCGTGATCCGGCTGCCGCCCGCGGCCGAGACGATCCTCCGGACCACGCACTGCCCGTCGTCGCAGGGCGGGATGCCGAGCTCGTCCAGCGCGGCATCCACCGCCGACGGGTCGGGAAGGCGGAAGGCGGCCTCCACGCCGCACTGTTCGCAACCGGCGCGGATAAGGGTCTTGTCGGCGCGCTCACCCAGGACCAGGCCGAGGGCGCCGATGATCACGGACTTGCCGGCGCCGGTTTCGCCCGTGATGACGTTGAGGCCGGGTTCGAAATCGACGCGCACGTTCTCGACGATGGCCAGATCCCTGACCCGAAGCGTCTGGAGCATGGCCGGACAATAGCAGCCGGAGGGGCGCGAGGCAAGCGGGGGGGAAGGGGGCCAGTGCAACGCCTCAGAATTCCCCCGGCGGTCCGGTTCCGCTCTTGCCCTTGACAGCGCGCGCGCCAGCCCGGACAATCCCGCGCCATGACGGGATTGATCAGGGACGTGGCCAGGCGGCGCGAGCTGCTGCTGATTCTGGTCGGCCGCAATCTCAAGATCCGCTACAAGAACTCCGTGCTGGGCTTCTTCTGGACCCTGCTCAGCCCTCTCTTCCTTATTGCCGTTTACGCGGTCTTCGCGCGCGTGTTGCGCTTCTATCGCGCCGGAGACACGCTTTTCATGCCGCGTCTGGTCACCGGCATCATCGTGTGGCAGTTCGTGGCCATGTGCCTGAACGATTCCCTGCGGGCGGTGCTGGGCAACGCCGACCTGGTCAAGAAAAGCGCTTTCCCGCGCATCGTGCTGCCGCTCGCCACGCTGACGGCCAACCTGGTGAACTTCGCGCTGTCCGGGGTGGTTCTTGTCGCGTACCTGCAGATCGCGCGCATGCCCGTACAGGGGTTGGCCTGGCTGCCGCTGGTTCTGGCGACCCACGTGGCGCTGTGCCTCGGCGCGGGCCTGATCGTGGCGTGCGCGAACGTGTTCTTCCGGGACACGGAGCACATCGTGGGCATCGCGCTGCTGGCGTGGTTCTTCCTGACGCCGATCATCTACACGTTCGACTACGTCCCGGCCGGCTTCCGGGACCTGGCCTTCATCAATCCCCTGACCGGCATCGTCACGGCGTACCGCTGGATGCTGATGTCCGACGTGGCCGCGGACGCGCGGCTGATTGCGGCGTCGTTCATCATGGCCTGGACCGTCCTGGCCGCGGGCGCGGCCGTGTTCCAGAAGCTGCAGATGCGTTTCGCGGAGGAGTTGTAGCGTGACGGACGCCCCGGCCATAGAGCTGAAGGACGTGAGCAAGCGCTTTCGCGTGCGGCAGGGCGGCGCGCCGACTCTCAAGTCCGCGGCCCTTTCGTGGCTCAAGGGTAGGGGGCGAAAGGATTTCTGGGCGCTGCGCGACGTCGCCTTCAGCGTGCGAAGCGGGGAGACGCTGGGCATTATCGGGTCCAACGGCGCGGGCAAAAGCACGCTGCTTTCGCTCGTGGCCGGGACCATGGCGCCCACGCGGGGCGCGATCGCCGCGCGGGGAACCATCGCTTCCCTCCTCGAGCTGGGCACGGGCTTTCATCCGGACCTGACCGGGCGCGAGAACGTGTTCCTCTACGGCGCGGTGATCGGGCTCACGCGGCGCCGCATGCGGGAGCGCATGGAGGCAATTATCGATTTTGCGGGGATCCGCGAGTTCATTGACGAGCCGGTCAAGCACTACTCCTCGGGGATGTACGTGCGCCTGGGGTTCGCGGTGGCCGTGGAGGTTGACCCCGACATCCTGCTCGTGGACGAGGTGCTGGCGGTCGGCGATGTTTCGTTCCAGCGCCGCTGTCTGGCCAAGATGGATGAGTTCCGGCGGCGCGGCAAAACCATGCTGGTGGTCTCGCACGACCTGCACACGATCCGGCGGATGAGCGATCGCATTCTGCTGCTCGACGGGGGGAGCGTGCGGGGCCTGGGCGATCCGGGCGAAGTCGTGGGCCGCTACCGCGCCGCAAAGGGTCTGCAGGCCGCCGAGGGCATGCGCCGGGAATGGGGCACCGGCGAGCTGCGCATCACGGGCGTGCGGTTCATGACGTCCGACGGCCGTGAGGCGTCAAGCGTGCCGTGGGGCGAGGCCGTGCTGGCGCGCATCGCCTATCGGGCCGAGCGGCCCATCGCGGAGCCGGTTTTCGGTTTCGGCATCGCCGACATGGAGGGGCGCGTCCTCTTCGCCAGCAACACGCAGATGGCCGGTTTCGATATTCCGCGCGTCGAGGGCGAGGGCCGCGTGACCGTGCGGATCGACGGCCTGGCCCTGGCCGCCGGATCGTACCTTTTCTCGGTGTCCGCCCACTCCGCGGATCACACGACGAGTTATCACCGGCTGGACAACGCGTTCGTGTTGTCCGTGGAAAGCGACATGCGCGCCGACGGCTGCTGCTGGTTCCCGTGCCGGTGGCAAATGGGCGGATGAGAAACGGAGAGGCGCGGCAAGGATGCCGCGCCCTTCTACCCGGGCGTCCACCTGGTAGGGCGGGGCGTCCCGCCCCGCCGGCAAGCCGGAGAAGACTATGGATTTGCCTCAGATCGCCTCCGACGCCGGGGTCCTTGATCTCGTCCGCCGTGCGCTGGCCGAGGACCTGGGCGCGGCGGGCGACGTCACGTCGGCGGCGCTCGTTCCGGAGACCGCGGAGTGCGGCGCCGCGATTGTCGCCCGCACCGGCTGCGTGGTGGCCGGGCTGCCCGTGGCGGCGGCCGTTTTCGCGGCGCTGGACGCGCGGGCGCGGTTCGAGACCTTCGTTCCCGACGGCCGCCTTGCCGATCCGGGCGCGACGGTGGCGCGCGTGACGGGTCGGGCGCGGGCGATCCTGGCGGCCGAGCGTACGGCCCTGAATTTCCTGCAGCGTCTGAGCGGCATCGCGACGCTTACGCGGCGGTTCGTGGACCGCGCCGGCGCGCACGGCGTAACGGTGCTGGACACGCGCAAGACCGCGCCCGGACTGCGTGCGCTGGAGAAGTACGCGGTGCTGTGCGGCGGCGGAGCGAATCACCGCTTCGGCCTCTACGACCGCATCCTGATCAAGGACAATCATCGTCGTCTGTGGCGGCAGGAGAGGGACGGAGGTTCCGCGCCGTCCCTGGCCGAGGCCGTGCGGCGCGCGCGCGGCAAATTCCCCGGGCTGAAAGTGGAAATCGAAGTCGAGAGCGAGGAGGATCTGCGCGACGCGCTGGAAGGCGAGCCGGACTGGGTATTGCTGGACAACATGGCGCCGGACCGCATGCGGCGCTGCGTCGAGATCGCGGGCGGACGGTGCCGTATCGAGGCGTCGGGGGGCATAACGCTGGACAATGTCGAGGCGGTGGCCCGGACGGGGGTCAACGTCGTGTCGCTGGGGTGCCTGACACATTCAGCGCCCGCGGCGGATTTGTCGCTGGAGGTGGAGAAGTGACAAGTGGCAGGTGGCAAGTGGCGAGGGGCGAGGGAAAGAAGCTGCCTTCCCTGCCACTCGCCACTCGCCACTCGCCACTTCGCAGAGTCGCGCCTTTGAACACGGGTGAAGTTCTCAATGTCCTGTCTCGTCATTGACATAGGCAACACCAGCACGGCCATGGCCGTCTGGAGTGGAGGCGACCTGCGCGGCCGCGCGCGCATGCCCACGGCGGGCGCCGACCGGGCGACGGTGCGCCGCGCGCTGGAACGGGCCGTGGCGCGCCGGCGGCTCGACGGCGCGGTGTTGTGCTCGGTCGTGCCGGACCGCAACCGGGTCTGGGTCGAGAGCCTGCACCGCGTGCCGGGCGTTGCGCCCCTGGTCGTGACCCACAGGCTCAAGCTGGGGATCCGCGTCTCGTATCCGCGGCCGGGGCGTATCGGCGCGGACCGCCTGGCGAACGCCTGCGCCGCGGCCGACATCCTCGGCGCGCCGGCGATCGTTGCCGATTTCGGCACGGCTACGACCTTCGACGCGATAAA
>VGWJ01000113.1 GCA_016873635.1 Lentisphaerota bacterium
TTCTGGACCTGATCGAAGCCAAGGGCCGGGAAATCGCCGAGGCGTTGGCGGTGCTAAGGCAGAAGAAGTCAGAAGGCCGAGGTGTTCCCGATCTGGTGAAGCCGCCTCCTTTTCCCGGCGCCGAGGCACAGGATGCGGTTTTCACGATTGGGCACTCCGATCATTCCTTAGAGCAATTCCTGCGACTGCTGAAGCAGCACGGCGTGACTGCCGTTGCTGACGTCCGATCATCGCCGTATAGCCGCCATGTCCCGCATTTCAGCAAGGATAGCATCAGTGCGTTTCTGACTCGCAACGGCATTGAGTATGTCTTCCTTGGCCGCGAGTTGGGCGCTCGTCGTTCCGAGAGGTCCTGCTACGTTGAGGGGCGCGCACAATACGAGCGTATCGCGGAGTTGGATGTCTTCCGTGATGGCATTCAACGTGTCGTCAAAGGGGCGAAGAAGTACCGGCTGGCCCTCATGTGTACGGAGAAGGACCCGTTATCCTGTCACCGTTGTGTGCTCGTTGGCAAAGCGTTGGTTGAAACAGGCCTTCTGGTCCAGCATATCCATGCTGACGGGCATCTTGAGACACAGGGCGAAGTGGAAGAGCGCATGATACACGCGGTCGGAATCGAGCCAGACCTTTTCGGCGGTAGCAGTGATCACGAGGCGCTGGTTGCGAGGGCATACCAGGAGCAGGGGCTTCGACTCGCGGTGAAGGAGGAATCTGGAACCTTTCACACTCCATCCTGAGCGGTTACCACGTCGGAGCGCAGGACCTTTAGCAGCGTAATATTCGCAGAAGATCAGACTCAACGGACGCCGCGGCGCGGTTGAGGACACGGACCCATCCCGGTGGGCGGCCAACCGTTGAGCCAGGTCCGTCGTGAATCCCACGTACAGTTCGTGGTCCAGGTCGCTGCGAAGCACGTAAACGCAGTATGGCAAGATCGGGTCCATCGCAGCCAATCCTGTACCTCACGGCTTTCTCGCCCCGCCGTAGAGCCCTGCGCTACGCTCCGTGCACACCGCGGGGCCGCCATGCAGCAGAGCTTCGTTCACTCACGACCCGGCTGTGCCATGCAGCGTGCTGAGTGAGCCTTGCGAACGAAGCTCTGCTGCAATTGGCGGAGAGGGGGGGATTCGAACCCCCGGTACCGGCCTTAACCAGTACGGCGGTTTAGCAAACCACTGCTTTCAGCCACTCAGCCACCTCTCCGGGTGAGGCCACAGGGAGAATAAGCGACGGCGCAGGGGCATGACAAGACGTTTTGCCACAACCCCTCGGTTATGCGGTGGAAACACGGCGGTAGGGCGCGGCGTCCCGCCGTCGCCCTGGCCCGGTCTATTTCATGAACGATCCGGATGATCCGTGAATTCGGCCGCCCTGGCGCTCCGCCTGCCTCCTCTTCGGAGCGGAATGTCTTCGACATTCCGTCGGAACGGCGCCCTTCGACTTCGCTCAGGGCAGGCAGCCGTTCCGCTCCGACCAGTTCAGCCTCACGCTGAAACCGGACGTGCCGGGCACCGGCTCTTCCGACACGACATAGAGGTAGCCTCCGCCGCACCCGCTCGGGATCCAGGCGCTTTGCTTCCAGCGGCGCGTATGCGGCCGGATGGCTAATGAACAAACCGGGCTAAACGCTGGCGCAGTGCGGCCGGCGCTGCTAGTATGGGCCGCGTTCTCGAAAAGCGAACAACGACAGCCGGGGGCAGGCCGAACGACAGCCCAGGAGCGCACGCGATGAAGCAATACTTTCCGTCCGTATCCGCCGTCAAGTACGAGGGACCCCAGTCGCGCAATCCGCTGGCCTTCAAGCGCTACAACGCCGCCGAGAAGGTTGCCGGCAAGACCATGCGCGAGCACCTGCGTTTTTCCGTGGCGTACTGGCACACGATGAAGGGAACCGGGTCGGACCCCTTCGGCGCGGCCACGCTGCCGCGGGGGTGGAACAGGGCCGCGGATCCCATGCAGCAGGCGGAGGACACGCTGCGGGCGGCCTTCGAGTTCTTCACCAAGCTGGGCGTGGACTACTACTGCTTCCACGACCGCGACATCGCCCCGGAAGGCGAATCGCTCAGGGAGAGCAACGCGCGCCTCGACCGCATGGTGTCCCTGGCGAAGAAGCTGCAGGCGGACACGGGCGTCGGCCTGCTCTGGAACACGGCGAATCTCTTCAGCCACCCGCGCTACGCCAACGGCGCGGCCACGAACCCCGACGCGGCGGTCTTCGCCCATGCCGCCTCGCAGGTGAAGAAGATGCTCGAGGTCGGGCTGGAGCTCGGCGCGACGAACTACGTCTTCTGGGGCGGCCGCGAAGGCTACGACACGCTTCTGAACACCGACCTGAAACGCGAGCTCGACCACCTGGCCGCCTTCCTGCGCATGGCCGTCGACTACGCGAAGAAGATCGGCTTCAAGGCGCAGTTCCTGATCGAGCCCAAACCCAAGGAGCCCACCAAGCACCAGTACGATTTCGACGCGGGAACGGTCATCGGCTTCCTGAAAAGCTACGGCCTGGACGGGCACTTCAAGCTGAACATCGAAAACAACCACGCCACGCTCGCGGCGCACACTTTCCAGCACGACCTGACCGTGGCCTCCGCGCACGGCATGCTCGGCAGCGTGGACGCCAACCAGGGGGACCTGCTGCTGGGATGGGACACCGACCAGTTTCCCACGGACCTCTACGGCACGGCCTATGCCATGCTCGTCATCCTGGGGCAGGGCGGGCTGGCGCCGGGCGGCCTGAACTTCGATGCCAAGGTCCGGCGGGCGTCCGTGGATCCGGAGGACCTGTTCATCGCGCACATCGGCGCCATGGACGCCTTCGCCCACGGCCTGAAAGTTGCCGCGCGCCTGATCGACGACGGCGTATTGCGCGACTTCCTGGAGAGGCGTTACGCGTCGTATGACGCGGGCATCGGCGCGGCCATCGAGGCGGGCAAGGCGGATTTCGCGGCGCTGGAAGCCCATGCGCTGGAACACGGCGAGCCGGAGCCCCGCAGCGGCAAGCAGGAGATGCTGGAGAACATCGTGAACCAGTATCTCCTGGGGATGCAGTGATCCGGCCGGGGAGGGGAACCCACCCCGGCCCCGGCATCCGCCGGGGCCACCCCTCCGAGGAGGGGATCCTGGGATGGGTGGGTCTCGCGGTTTCAGTGGCCTTGAATTGAGTCCCACAGCGCCTGGTCGAAGGGGGCCGCGCGGTTGGGGCACTTCTCCCGGTGGCAGAGCCGGCAGGTGCGGAAATCCTTCTCCGCCTGGTAGACGATTCCTGAAACGGTCTTGTTTGGGATCATCAGGAACGACTCGGTCAATCTCACGCCCAGCAGGCACTCGGTGTCGCCGAGCAGACGGAACAGCAGCCCCTGCTGCTCGATGGGCCAGACGTTCACGTCTCCGGAGCCCGGGCTCATTGAAGTCGTGTGCCCGAGGCTGAGCCGGTTGCGCATGTCCTCGTGCAGGCGGCGCGTGGCCGCGGAAAGCAGATCGGCCTTGATCGTATCCCACCAGAAATCGCGCGTGAAATCGCCGTCGGCGCGGAAGACCTCGTCCGTTTCGCGGCCGCAGGTGGCGACGAACGGGAAGACGCGCCCCACCGAAGCGAGGTTGCGCCGAAGGGTGCGGCTCGTGAAGACCAGGCCGCCGATGCGCACGGAATCCCCTTCCAGCGGCTCGACATAGGCTTCCACGTACATGGCCTTGGGGCGGGCGGAGGCCTCCGCCAGCGCGCACAACGCTTCCAGCTGCCGCGCGTCGTCCGACGCCGGCTCCACGCGCAGACGGTCCATGAGCGAGGCGCGGTCGAGCGAAAAGGGGACCGCTTCCAGCAGACGGGGCGCCGGTCCGGCGCGCGGCGCAGGCTCCTTCACAAGGTCCTTCCCGCTCATTCCGTGGATTCCTTCCGTCCCGGGTTGGCCCTCCCGATGGGGAGGGCCGGCCGGAGATCGCGTACCGCGGCGTCCAGCGTGGGATAGTCCATGGCCTTGCCCAGCCTGTCAGGCCATTCCGCCCGGGCCACGACCTCGCGCACCTGGGCCTTGACGCCCGCAAAGGCAAACCGTACGCCCAACTCCTGGCTCGACAACTGGGCGAGATGGGCCGTCGGCAGACCGGCTTTGGCCCATTCGAACATGATGAAGTCGGCGTGGAGATGCGTTTCCAGGATATGCGTGATCTTCATGCCCATGTCCTTTGCCGCGTCCAGGTAGACCTGCACGTCGCGCCGCGGGTCCACGATCGCGCACGTTTGAGCGCCCGCGACCAGATACGAGCTGTGGGCCAGGCCCTTCACAAAGAACTGTCGAACAAACATTCTCGCACCTCCCTCGTGTTGGGCGGCGACCCCTTACGGCACACCCGTTCCGTCAGGCGTCGCCATCATCGCGTTAGTTTCCGACATGGTAAGTCCTGAAGTCAAGAAATTCGGCGGAAAGGTCGGACGCGCCAGACGTCATGTCGGCGTGCGCCGCGCGTCCCCGGCGTCGCCTTACCGCACCTCCAGACGGTATCCGACGCGCGGCAACGTGCGAATGCAGGCCGAGGCATGCCGTCCGGCCCGGAGCTTCTTGCGCAGACTGGCCACGAAGTTGTCCACCGTCCGCGCCGTGCCGTCATAGTCCCATCCCCACACCCGCTCAAGGATTGTCTCCCGCGTGAAGACCTGACCCGGCGAAGCGGCCAGAAGGCAGAGAAGATCGAATTCCCGGGCCGTCAATTCGATCGTCCTCCCGCGCACCCGCACGCTTCTGCCCTCCCGATCAATCGTGAGGCCGCCGACCGAAAAATCCGGCATGGTCCGTCCTTCAGCCTGTTGTCTTCTGAGCATCGCCCGCACCCGCGCGATCAATTCGGGCAGGTCGAACGGCTTGGTCATGTAGTCGTCCGCGCCCACGTTGAGCCCCAGCACCTTGTCACGCGTTCTATTCCGGGCCGAGAGAACGAGCACGGGCACCCTTTCGCCCCGTTTGCGCAGTTCTTCGAGGATATCCAGCCCCGTCCAACACGGCATCATGATGTCGAGCACGATCAGATCGGGCCGGGCATCGAAAGCCATGCGCATGCCTTCTTCACCGTCCGCGGCCGTCAGGATCTCGTAGCCCTCCGACCGAAGGTTCATGGCCAGCCCTTCACGCAGGGCCCTGTCGTCCTCCACGACAAGGATCAGGCTC
>VGWJ01000114.1 GCA_016873635.1 Lentisphaerota bacterium
GACGACCAGCGGCGAGCCGTTGGCGAAGACGAACGTTCCGGCTGCCGCCGCCCGGCGCTGGCGGCGCACATCGGCGCGGATGGCATCGGGCGTGCCGCGCAGGAGCAGGGTGCTGTCGACGTTTCCGAACAGACAGGTCTCCGGACGCAGCATCCGCCGGATTTCCAGCGGGTCGAGCGTGAACCCCTTCTTGTCTTCCTCGATCATCAGGCCGGCCATGTTCAGGCTGTTAAGCCAGCGCATGTGCGGGCGCACATCACCCAGCCAGTAGCCGATGGGGAGCAGGCCGGCCTTCCGGACTTCGGCATAGAACCAGCGCTTCGCGTCGGCCTGCACCTGTTCTTCCAGGGCGGGCGAAAGCTGGCCCAGGCTCCCGCCCATCCCTTCGGAGAAGATGTAGGCCTGCGCACCGCACGCCTTGGCCGCATGCACCCTCCTCATGAACTGCCGGCACTGCCCCTGGATCGCATAGGCCACCAGCTCCGGCGTGTCCATCGCATCCATCATCAACTCCTCGAACCCGATCCAAGGGAGTCCGTTCATCCCATCATTGACGGCAATCAGAACCCGGTCCCCGTATTCGGCGGAGAGGAGTTTGACGTGGTCAAAGGTCCCGGACGCGATGATGCTCTCCACCGTCTCGGTATCCGCCGCATAGTAGTCGTCAATCGCCGCCTCGGACTCCAAGGTCAGCCGCGGGCCGGTATACGGCACGACAGGCACAGCCGGATCGGGGGTGACGTGATAGTTCTCCTGGATCTCCAGCCAGCGCTGACCGTCGTCACTCCGGATAAAGGCCCGGTTGCCTTCCGTACGGCGCTCGCGGCTCCAACTCGACCGCGCGGGACCGGACCCGCAGTGCATCCATTCCGAATGGTACCGCTCATGCAGCAGACGCTCCACGCCGGCGAGCTCCGGACCGCCCTGCCAGTACTGGAACTTCCAGCAGACTCCGGAAAGCTCAACCTTGTAATCGCCCCAACTGTGCAGCCCCACGGGGGCTGGGGTCACCCGTTCACCCGACAACGCTCTGATCATTCGCTCTTTGCTGGTCATAACGATGATCCCCTCACTTCGATCCCTTACGTTCCGCCCGAATGACGCACACCACGGCCCGCTCCTGCCATACGCCGGATTCCGCCACGCGCAAGCCATCGCGCTCCAGGTCGGCGCCGCTCACAACACCACCATCCTTGGCCGTCGCTCCAAACCCCCAGCGCAGCGCGTAGCGACGCGCAGGGTTCAACCCCATCGGCCGCAGCAGCGGCGGGATACCGACATTGCCCATGTGGTAGACGAACAGCAGGCTCTCGTCCGAACCCGGCCGCTGCAACTGGAGGGCGATCCACCCCTCCCGGCACTCGATCGAGACCGGCGGCGTCAACAAATACCCCACCGCCCCCGCAATAAACCGACGCCAGGTCTTGAAAAAGGCGATCGCCTCGGCCACGCGGGCGCGCTGCGCCGCCGTCAGCCCGGCCATGTCGCCGCTGATCCCCATCATGCCCGGCATCCCGGCCAGCAGCGCGTAATCCAACCCCACGCTCTCCACAGGATTCCAGACACAAGTGGGGACCAGCACCAGCGGCGCGGAGTCCTGCACCGTCCGTCCATAGTCGCACACCGCGCGCTCGACCGACCGGATGACCGGCCAGCGGCCGATGCGGCCGGGCGGCAGGCGCAGCCAGGAGCCCTGCGTGATCCGCAGCATGTCGGTGGGGTTGGTCGAATCGCTGAGGAAGAAGTTATCGAAATGCCGCATCGTCTCGAGGTCGGCACGCATCGCGCCGCTGGCGCACCCCTCGAAGAAGACCTCGGGATAAGCGGCGCGGACGTCGTCCAGCAGCCGGTGCCACGCATCCGTGTAGCCGGAGAGTTCGGCGCCGGAGTCGTCAACACCGACGCGGAAATTGAAATCGATCTTCATCCAGGCCAGGCGATAGGTTTTCACCAACCGGACGATTTCGCCGCGGAGCCAGCGCCAGGCCGGGGGCCTGGTCAGATCCAGGCGGGCCTGGTTGCCGACCGGAATAAACCACTCCGGGCGCCTGGCGCGGATGGGCGCCAGGGCCCCGAACCGTTCCGGCTCCATCCAGAGGCCGAACCCGAGCCCGGCGGCGCGGACCTCGTCCGCGAAATCGCGCATCCGCCCGCGGAACGCGGCGTGGGGCTTCTCCCGCCAGTCGCCGGTTTGCGCGCCCCAGTCGCCCTCGCCGGCGCCGTACCAGCCGGCGTCAACCACGAACACTTCGCACCCCAACTCCTTCGCGGCAGCGAGCTGCGTGCGCAGGCGCGGCACGTCGAGGATTTCGAACTGATCGAACCACGTATTGTAAACCACCGGCGCCTGCGGCTTCGCGGAACGGTAGTGGTGGGACAGGAGATAGCGGTGCAACACCGGCGCGCCCAGGTGCGCTTCGCCGCCCGGCAAAGGCTGGCACAGGATCTCCGGGAGCTCGAAGGTTTCCCTGGGGCGGAGCGTGCGATGCAGGTTCTCATCGGACAGCCCCAGCTCGATGACCGCAAAAGGCCGCCCGCCGCCGTCCGGCACGGGAGTGACACGGATCGTCCAGTTGCCCCGCGGCAGAACATGAAACGCGACGCCCTGCGCCGCGCCGGCGAGGCGCAAGGCCAGGTACGGCGTGCCGCCTTCCGTGGTGCGTCCGGAGAGGTGACTCTGGCGCAAGCCGGTGTGCAGCGGATTCCAGGCGCCCTGGCTCTCGCGGCACCACACGCTGGCCTGCGTGTAGCACTCATACAATCCCGGCGGAAGCGCCACGCGGGCCAGGCAGCGCGACACGACCACCGGACGGGAGCCGGCATTGGTCAGCGTGTCGCGGCGGCTGACGACCCCGGTCCCGGCGTCGCCCGTCCATGCCGTGGTCAACCGGACCGCGGTATCGCCGACCCGCCAACGGCAGGTGAGGGAGCGCCGTGACTTCTTGACCTGCTCCAGCGCCAGTTGCGCCCCTTCGTAGCGCCGCCCGTCGAGCCGCAACAGCGCGACGCCCCGGGCGGCCGGCGGGCCGTTGTCCTCGCCCTCGCGTCCGACCGGCAGACCGCACAACCGCGCGAGCCAGAAGCGATCCGGCGCCCGCCGAAAGACCGTACCATGATCCCAAACCGTTGTCGTTGTCTTGCCAGGCATCTACGCTCCTTCAGTTGCGTCCGGAATTCTTACCGCTTCGCCAGTTCCCTGGACAGGTCGAAGTAGAGCTTCACCGCCGGGCCCGGCACGTTCCACGGGATGTGGTTGCCGATGCACATCATGTAGCCGCGGCTCATCCGGCCGGTCTCCGCCATGCGCTCGACCATGGCTCGGATTTCCGCCGGGTTGTTGCGCATCAGGATGCGGTTGTCGCCCTCGCCGGCAATGAAACAATCCTTGTGGCGCCGCGCGATCACCTTGTAGTCGGTGTAGGGCTCGCTGATGATCCCCAGGGCTCCCAACGCCATGATGTCATCCGCGTAGGCGTCCATGCACCCGTCGGACATGAAGACGACATCCTTGCCGGCCGCCTTCAGTATGCCCCACAACTCCTCGTAGGCGGGGAAGATAAAACGCTTCATCCACTGCGGACTGCACACCGGGCCGCGGCTCATGACGATGTCGTCATGGCACGTCACGCGGTCGATCGGCATGCGCGCGAAGACCCGGAAGACCCGGCGGTTGATCTCGAGGAACTCGTCCATGATCCGTTCGAACCGCGGATCCAGGCAGCACTCGAGGAACAGCTCCCATCCGAACGTCAACAGCGGCCACATGAACATCGTGTTGTAGAACCAGCCGTCGGTCCCCCTGCCCGGCGGATTTCCCCTGAACAAATGCGGCCAGACCTTTTCAAAGAACCGCAAGAGCGCCTCCTCGCTGCGGAAGTCCCAGTTCATAATCACGTGCGGCCAATCCGTGAAGTCGCCCTTTTCAAGCGGACTGAAGGCAAAAACATCCTCCGGGGTTTTGAAGAAGGCTTCTCCATGCTGAAAGGTGGCCGTTTCACCGTCGCCCCAGCGGACCGTGTGCGCGTCTTCATTAGAGCTGGGCCCGCCTTGTCCGCCGAGTCTGGGGCGAGGCTTGGGCGTATCCTGTTCCGGCACACCCAGTGCCAGTTCCGGATACAGCTCCTTCAACTTGAGCCGGCACTGGCGCGGATGTTCGTAGTAGTCTATCCCGGTCAGATATGTCTCAGCGTCCGGATTGGACCAGTGTTCCCAGTGCACCATCTGTTTCGGGCCGCGCCCGTGCAGGGTCTCATAGTATCCGTCCGTCATGACTGCATCTCCTCCCCGTGCGGGTTTCGCCCGCAACCCGGGTGGGTGAGTGTGTGGGTGCGTGGGTATGCGAGAAAGAGAGCGTGGCGCATCTCACAAACCCAAACACTCACATACAGGGCTATCCCTGATTTCGTGTTCTTCTTCGCGGTTCTTCAGGGCTAAGGCACTTGAACGGTCGCTCGATCAGATCGGCCTCCACCGCGCCGCCGCCCTTGCCGGCAATCCGGAGAGTCTTCAGTTCGAACGCGCCAAGCCGGGCCCTGGTCTTGACACCCAACGGAGGGATGCTCAGCCGGGCCGTACGCGCGGAATCGGAAGCATTGAACAGGCGCACGATCCAGCCGGCGCCGTCTTCCGCCTGTTTCACGGCCTGCAGTTGCACGACGGGATCGTCAATCTGCGCGCCAGGCTGCGGCGGTTCTCCGTGGCCGGACGGGAAGAACGAGAGGGCCATCGGTTTCTGGTTGAGCACCAGCGCTTCACGCCCGATGGCCGCCAGGCGTTCCTCCAGTCCCGAGGCGTTGACGCGGAATGTGTACAACCTCTCGCCCTGGTCTATGCGCGGCAGGAAGCGGTCCTGCGGCACGATCGGCCGGTCGCCGATCGGGTGGCCGCAGTACGCCGGCGACCGTACCAGCGACAGACGCAGTTCGCCGTCCTTGCAGTCCGACCCGTAGAGCCCGTCGTTGGCCACGCTCAGCGCGAGGCGGCGCTCGTCATCCACGACCATCAACCACT
>VGWJ01000115.1 GCA_016873635.1 Lentisphaerota bacterium
TTGGGAATGGCATCCCGGCCGTGCTCGTTGGTGCTCACCAGGACCGGCTTGACCGCGTTGCCCTCCACAACCGCCTGCGGCCCGATCGTGCCGGCCTTCGCCTCCAGCCGCTTCACCACCGGCCCGACCGCCGTGCCGCCGGCCCAGGTGCGGAAGATGTGGTGGTAGCTCATGAGGCTGTTGCGCTCGTTCACATCGTCCGGCCCCAGGATCTGCCGCCGGCCGATCGTCTCGGCCAGGACCTTGCCGCCGCGTTCAAGCTTCAGCCGCGGCGTGCCGGGCGCCACCGGGACCGAGGCGCGGCCGACGCCCGCGGGCATCTCGAACTTGTGCGCCTTGCCGCCCAGTTGCACGGTCAACGTCGCCGGCGCCGTGAGGAAGGTGTCCAGGTACACCAGGTCATGGGTGTCGTCGTGAATCTGGTCGTACGGCCGCGCCTCGTAGGTCTGGTCCACCCACAGCTTCCGCCCCGGGTCCCAGGCCTTGCGCATCGACAGGCTCCGGTTCTTGTAGGTCACGAAGTAGCGGTCCTGCGTGATCGCCGGCCGCTGGCCCGTCTTGAACCAGGCGCTGCCATAGGCCGTCGCGTGCAGGTAACTCTCGTCGCGGCTGAACAGCAGGCGCTCGGCGCCCCACGGCCAGCGGCCCGGCATCAGGGCGGAGTCCTCGTTGTAGTCGTTCCAGATGATGAGGTTGATCCACTCCGGGCCATCGTTGATCGCGCCCTGCCACTGGTCGAGGTAGCCGCCCAGCCCGCGGTAGTCCTCCATGTTGGCGCTGTTGTAGTTGACGATGACGCCGGCGCTGTAAAGCTTGCCCATATACTGCGTCACCCGGCGGCCCAGCGCGTTCTCGTTGAGGTTGACCCCGATCTGGTGGGCCACGAAGTTCTGCATCCCGTCAATGTACGACCCGGCCGGGGTCTTGAACAAATCCAGATACCCCTCGAAGGTCGGGTTGAAATAGTACCGCGGCCTGGCCATGAGGCCGGCATCGGGCACAAAGAACACCTTGATCCCGTTTTCCTCCAAATGCTTCAGGGTGGGGAGAAGAACCTGCTTGAAGGTGTTGTCCAGGATGTAGGCGCCGAGCACGGGCCTGCCGTCCTGCCGGAGCTGGTGGGGGTGGTCCTTGACCGTCTTCACCATGTCCAGGACGTTTTCCTTCCAGAAGCACATGTACTCCGGCGCCAGGGCCAGCTTGAAGCCGGTGTTGAGCTGCTTGGCCGCTTCGTACATGTTGGTCACATTCGGCTTGTTGTCGCCGGGGCCGTTCCACGCACCGATGTCCAGCCAGAACCCGTCGATCCCGTTGCGCTGGGCGATTTCAATCTGCTGTTTCCAGCGCTCCACGGAGCTGCCGAAACACATCATGTTCCATGCCATCACCAGCCGATCCGGCTTCCTAACCTCCACGGCCGCCGGCGCCGGAGCCGCCGTTTGCGCACCCACGTTCCCTGCCGCCAGCATCGCCACCACCACCGCCACCATGATCCATGCCCTGGTCATATTGCTCTCCTTGTTATCTTCTTTGCGCGCAAGATTGCATCACCTGACCACCGCTTGTCAATTGGAAAATTATTGTAGCGTCGGCTGTCCTCAGCCGACTTGCCGTCCAGTTAGCTGGTGACCCGTCTTCGCGAAGACGCTGACCTGAAACAAGGAAGGCAAAGAGCAGCGGCTGGCCTTCCGCCTTCGCCAAAGGCTACGGCGGACACGTCGGAGAAGGCCGCCGTACTGGTAGGGCGGCGCTCTCCGAGCGCCAGCCCCCCAGAATTCGACGCGCGGTCTGTTTCCTGCAATGAAGAATCCGGCCGCAGGCCGGTGGCCGGACTTCGCCGTGGCACGCAGCCAACTCCATAGCGCAGGGAATGCACTGGGGACAGCGCACTTCACACCAGAGGACTGGGGACACCGATCGCTTGTCGCTGCGGAAGAACCCGTGTTCTCAGTGGTATTCCACCTTCGCGGGCATGAAGGTAAATTCCGGGGGCTTTTCGCCGCGGCGCACCTGCTCCAGGCGCTGCACCAGCAGGTCGAGCATAGCCGGAATATCGAAGCCGATGCGCGTTACGGCAACGGGCGACGGAACCAGGAGGGGAAAGTTGGTGAGCGCCACGACGTGCAGATCCTCCGGCACCCGTACGCCGGCCGCTACCAGGCCTTCGCCCGCGGCCGTCAGGATGTTGTCGTCACTCACGATGAGCCCGTCGGGACGCTCCGGCTGGCCGGACTGCATCAGCAATTCCATGACATGCCGGGCCCCCAGCGGGTTCCGCCGGCTGGCGAACTGCTCCCAGGCGGGGCGGGACTTCAGCCCGTGCGCCGACATGGCGCGACGGAAGAGATCGCCCATGCCCCCGGCGATACTCGCGGACAGCATGGCGATGCGCGTGCGCCCCCGCGCCACGAGGGTGTCGACGGCCTGCTGCATAAAGCTCTGAAGATCGATCTCCACCTTGGGAATCCCCGGCAAGTACCCCTGGCCGGTGATGGCCACCCGAGGCAGGCCGGGTTTATCCAGGAGCGGGGTGCCCAGAAACTCGTCGGCGCTGGAGGCGAAGATCAGGCCGGCCACACGCCGGGTTTCCACCTCCCTTACGATCTCCTGGTACTCCTTGATGTCCCGATGCCCGGCGAGGCCGTAGAAGCACAGGAACTCCTGTTGCGGAGTGGACCGCTGGCGGGCTCCGGCTTCCAGTGCATGCCAGAATTGCCCCCAGTCGTCCGGCCCGTACGGGAAGACCAGCCGGTATTTCGTCAAATGCGGCGGATGCGATGCCACCCGCGTTCCCTTCTTCCGAGGCCCCACTTCAACAAACCCCTCAGCCGCGAGTTGGTCCATGGCCTTTTGGAGGGTGGCTAGACACGTCCCCAACTCCTTGAACAAGGTGACGCGGGAAGGAATCCGAGAGCCGGGCTTCCACCGCCCCTTTACGATTTTTTCGCGCAGTCGATCCGCTACCTGGTCATCGGCTTTTGCCATAGAGTCCACCCGTCTAAGAATCTGATCTCTATAGAAATAAAGTAAGGATATTGCGAGGGATCTGTCAACCTCCTGATTTGCGCCCCAAAATTCTGGCTGGCGGGTGAGGCAAAATGGGTCAGAAGGGGGTGTCCGACCCCAAGGATCGGCAGAGTTCACGGAACCGATGGGCCTGCATTTCTGGAGTGGCGCACGCGGCGATAGGCATCAGCTTTTGCTCGCTAAAGTAGCGGATCGCTGCGCTTCGAGATCGATCAGGACAAGGGCAAGGAAGCAACCCTGCGCAAGACCGCTGGCCGGCGTATTTTCGTCTATCTGACTTCCGGGCGCCTGTCCGTGAATGGGAAGGAACTGGCGGCCAAGGACCAGGCACGTATCGACGTCGAGGAAGCCCTTGTTCTTAAGGCCAGCGATGCCGCCGAGTTGATTCTGCTCGACGTTCCTTCCCGCAAAGGCTGGGGCTACAGATCGGAAACACTGCGCGAGAAGAACAGATAGCGGCCTACTTTTGCCCGGATATGTCCATCGCGACGTCCCGTACGGGCAGAACGCGAAGAGCAGCAAGAATGCCTTGTACCGTTCAGCCGATCCGTTCCTGCACCTGTGGTTCATGGCGTTGGCGCCGCACCGGGGCCGCCTGCGGACGGCGACCCGCTCCGCGCGGTTGCGGGTGATCGAGCAATGCTGGTCGCGGTTGCGGGCCCAGGCATGGGAACAGCTATGCCGGCTGGCGGTCCCGCGTCTGAGACTCTTCGATCGCGAGTGGCATCCCGCCGGACGTTACTGGGCCGGCCCCGAATGCGAATGGGATATTGTTTCCACATCCTTGGAAGAGGATGCCACGATGCTGGGCGAGTGCAAGAGCCTTTCGCGCGGCGCGGAGGAAGCCGACGTGGACCGGATCGTCAGGGCACTGACGGTCAGACCAGGTGTCCCGGGTATCGGACCGGAAGGCGGGCGGCGGGACTACGTCATTTTTGAGCCGGTGCTGAAGGCGAAACGGAGATCGCTGCCGCGAGGAGTGACGATCGTCGATGGCCGTCGTCTATTTTCCGCCCTGGTTGAGGAAGTGGACCACGATGTGCGCTGAGCCTCCCGCGCAGCAGCATGGATGGGACAATACTGTCGGCATAGGGGGCGGAAAAGCCGCCAAGAAGACCGTTCCCGTCGAGCGCAGCGGTACCCACTTTGCAGTCGCTGTAGTCCATTTCCAGTGGAAGGCTACTCTCCACATGAGGCAAATGAGGCAAAAGGTGCGAGCGCGGCGGCTGTTTCAAGTCACTACAAGCCG
The DNA here is from genome assembly GCA_016873635.1 of Lentisphaerota bacterium. Taxonomy (GTDB): domain Bacteria; phylum Verrucomicrobiota; class Kiritimatiellia; order UBA8416; family VGWJ01; genus VGWJ01. Next base: position 4,277 of record VGWJ01000115.1, read on the forward strand.
GTAAAACTCCGTCCGACGGGTGAGGCAAAAGGCTTCAGATTGCGGCATACTGTCCGAAGGATCGGCAGAGCTCACGGAACCTACGCACCTGCGTTTCCGGCGTAGCGCACGCAACAACAGTCCTCAGCTTGTGCTCGTTGAAATAGCGAATCGCAGCCGGCTCCTGAAGACCAATGAGGTGGGCCCGAACATCCTGCGGCAGGGCCAAAAGGTTCATGACCTGAGTGACGCGGGCACGCGAAACACTCTGATTGCGAGCAAGTTGCGACATGTCAAGACTCGCGTCTTCATCGAGCATCCGACGCCACTTCATCGCCATATGGATGGGATGGACGCAGTGGGAGTGGCGGACAACGCCGTCAGAACCGCAGGCGCTTGCGGCTGCGGCAAGAGTCTCCGGATACGGGAATGGATGAGTCACGTACGGCTGTGCACCCCAGCGCGCGAACGGTATGGCGACGATCACTTCCATGCTGAAAGAAGTTCGGATCTGAACACTGCCCGGGGAGCCACACAGCAGAACCTTCGGTTCGCTGTGTGGCGGTGCAGCGAGCCGCAGGCTCTGCTGCACTGCCATCCCACCTTGATTCTCTGATCCGGGAATAGAGAAACAAGGGTCCTTGGACTCTTCTGACCGCTTTCTTGTGCCACAAGCAGTTCGTTTCTCACTACCGCCCGGGGAGCCACACAGCAGAACCTTCGGTTCGCTGTGTGGCGGTGCAGCGA
>VGWJ01000116.1 GCA_016873635.1 Lentisphaerota bacterium
GGCCGGCGCCGACGGCGCGGCGCGGCCCGATGAAGTCTACCGCCGCAAGCCGTCCGAAGGACTGTCCTGCGAACAGCAGACACCCCTCTTTTACGAAGGGCACCTGTATGGTATCATGACCAGGGATGGCGGCCCGCTCCGCAAGGAGTTCGTGTGTTATCGCCCGGACGGCGAGCGCGTCTGGTCCAGCGGCAAGACCGAGCGTTACGGCATCGGCCCCTTCGTCGCGGCGGATGAAAAAATCTTCATCCTCGACGACGAAGGCGTCATGACCATGATCCGGGCGACCGCCGAAGGCTACGCCAGACTGGGCCGGGCCAGGGTGCTGCCGGGACCGGATTCCTGGGCGCCGCCCGCGCTGGTCGCGGGAAGGATGCTCGTGCGCGACTCCCGGCGCATGGTGTGCCTGGACCTGAGGGCGCGCTGATGATGAAAAACAAGTGGTTCGCACTCGCGGTTGCGCTGTTCGCTCTGGCGGGCGCCGCGGCCCTGTTCCTGTCGTCGCGGGAACGGCGCGAGACCACGCCGGCCGGCCTGGGGCAAAGCTTCGCCTACAGCCTCGACGAGTACAGCCGGACCGATCCCGCCCTGATCGTCGCCCGGGAAACCGGCCGGGTGGCCCTGCCGCTGCAGGCGCCCGCGGGCCTGGCCGCCGACGCGGAGGGCAACCTGTACGTCGTCGGCGACCGGTCGCTGCTGGTCTACGGCGCCAACGGCGCGCAACGCGGCGGCTTCGCGCTTGCCGACAGCCCCCGCTGCGTGTTCGCCGACGAAGGCGGAGTCGTCTTCGTCGGCTTCCGCGACCGCGTCGCCGTGTACGGCGCCGACGGGAAACATCTGGCCGACTGGAAGAGCCTGGGGCCGGATGCCGTGATCACCTCGATCGCGGCCGCGGACGGCCACGTGTTCGTGGCCGACGCCGGCAACCGCATCGTGCACCGCTACGGCCGCGAAGGAACGCGCACCGGCGCCATCGGCGCAAAAGGCGACGGCGGCGGCGGTCCGCCGTTCATCGTGCCCAGTCCCTATTTCGACCTGGCGCTCGGCGCGGGCAACGCGCTGTGGGTGGTGGACCCGGGCCGCCGTCAGCTTCGCAACTACGACTATGACGGCCGGGTCCGTTCGTCCTGGGGCGAAACGTCCATGAGCGTCGAGGGTTTCTGCGGCTGCTGCAATCCGACCCACATCGCCATTCGCGCCGACGGATCGTTTGTGACCAGCGAGAAGGGATACGCGCGCGTGAAGCTCTACAGCGAGCTGGGCGAGTTCAAGGGCGTGGTGGCCGGCGCCGAGTCGTTCGACAAGGACGCGCACGGCCTGGACCTCGCCGTGGACGCGAAGGATCGTGTGCTGGTGCTCGATCCCGCGCGCCGCGCCGTGCGGGTGTTTGCCCTGCGGGAGACGCGATGAACGGCAAGACGGACCGTCTGGAGAACCGGCGGGAGTTTTTCCGGCGCCTGGGGCGCTGGATCGGACTGGGCGCGCTGGGCCTCCTGGGATGGCCGCTGCTCGGCCGCCGCCGCGCCGCCCCGGCCGACACCGTCTGGCAGCTCGATCCCGAGAAGTGCATCCAGTGCGGCAACTGCGCCACCAAGTGCGTGCTCGCGCTCTCGGCCGTCAAGTGCGTGCACGCCTACGACGTGTGCGGCTACTGCAACCTGTGCGGCGGCTACCATCAGCCCTACGTCAAGCGCCTCGACACCGCCGCGGAAAACCAGCTCTGCCCCACCAGCGCCCTCGTGCGCACGTTCATCGAGGAGCCGTACTACCAGTATGACGTCATCGAGGAACGCTGCATCGGGTGCGGCGTGTGCGTCAAGGGCTGCGGATCGTTCGGCAACGGCTCGCTGCACCTGCAGGTGCGGCACGACCGCTGCGTGAACTGCAACGATTGCGCGATTGCGCGCCAGTGCCCGGCGCAAGCCTTCCGGCGCGTGCCGGCCGACCGCCCCTACCTCATGCGCGGGGAGCGGTGGAAGGCGGGATCGCGGAAGGCATGATGTCCGGCGCCCAACGGCCAACGGCGAACGCGGCGAAGAACGCGGCGGCGGCGCTCTTTGCCTTCCTCGCGGCCGCCGTGCTGGCGGGAACCGCCGCGGCGGGGGCCACGGCCGAAGCGCGCTTCCCGAAGCCGCAGTTCGAGTCGCGGTACGTCATGCCGCGCGCCGGGGCGCCCCCCGCGCGCGCCGCCATGCTGGAGTACCTGGACGTGGCCGTGCTGGTCGCGTCCCTGGGCGCCGCCGGCTGGCTGGTCCTGCGCGCGCGGCGCCGCGGCGGGGTCACGCTGCTCACGGTGTTTTCCGTTCTGTATTTCGGGTTCTGGCGCAAGGGGTGCGTCTGCCCGGTGGGCGCGATTCAGAACGCCGCGCTGGCCTTGTTCGACGGCGGCTACCGGGCGCCCGTCGTGGTCGGGCTGTTCTTCCTGCTGCCGCTGGGCGCGACGCTCCTCTTCGGACGCGCCTTCTGCGCCGCCGTCTGCCCGCTGGGCGCGGCGCAGGACCTGGTGCTCTTCCGGCCCGTGAAACTGCCGGCCTGGACCGCCGGACTGCTCGGCATGCTGCCGTCGGTCTATCTCGGCTTCGGCGTCTACCTCGCGGCAATGGGCGCGGACTTCGTCATCTGCCGGTTCGACCCGTTCGTGGGTTTCTTCCGGATGAGCGCGACGCCTTCCATGCTGGCCTTCGGCGGCGCGCTGCTTCTCGCGGGCGTATTCGTGGGTCGGCCGTACTGCCGCTTCCTGTGTCCCTACGGCGTGCTGCTGGGATGGATGTCGCGCTTCGCGTGGCGTCACGCGCGCATCACGCCGGACGACTGCGTCAACTGCCGCCTGTGCGAGGAGGCCTGTCCCTTCGACAGCATTCTCGCGCCCACCCCGGAGCACCATCCCGAGAGCCGGCGGGCCGGCGTGCGGCGGCTGGCGATTCTGCTGGCCGCGCTTCCGGCGCTGGTGGCCGGCGGCGCGTGGCTGGCGGCCTCGCTGCACGCGCCGCTCTCCCGCCTGCATCCCACGGTGCGCACGGCCGAGCGCGTGCTCAGCGAAGACCGCGGCGCGGCGCGGGGCACGACCCTGTACAGCGACGCCTTCCGCCAGTCGGGCCAGCCCGCGCGGGAGCTCTTCGCGTCGGCCCTGGCCCTGCGCGCCCGCTTCCGCAAGGGCGCGTGGTTCCTGGGCGGATTCATCGGCGCGGTCTTCGGCGCGAGGCTCGTGGGCCTCTCCGTGCGCCGCCGCCGCACGGAATACGTGATCGATCGCGCTTCCTGCGTAAGCTGCGCGCGCTGTTTCGAGTATTGTCCGAGGGAACGCGAAAGAGTGAAGAAGACGCGGAACGGCGGGTAGCGGGCGGAAGGAACGAGGCCTTCCCCCGCCGCCCGCCGCGCGCGCCGCGGATACCGAGGAGTCGGGAATGCAGGCTGAACCGCGGGACGACGAAGAACTGAAATCCGCGCGGCTCCTGCCCGCGCTTTCCGCCACGGCCGCGGTGGCGGCGGCGTTCTGCTTCGTGGTGGCGGTCCTGCTGCTCGCCAACGCCGTGCAGCTGCGCCTGTCCGATCCCCTCAACGATCCGGCCCTCGTGGACCTGCGCCGCCGGTATGCGGCCGACGGCGAGAACGAGCAGATCATGCAGAGCATCCGGGCGCTCGACCTGCTGGCCCGCAAGGCCTTCTTCACGAGCCGGGCGCAGGTCCGGCGCGGAAGCTACCTGCTGCTGGGCGGGACGGCGCTGCTGCTGCTGCTGCTCGGCGCCATGGACCGGCTGCGCGTGAAAGCGCCCGACCCGCGCGCCTTCCCAGGACCGGAGACGGTATGGGACCGCGCGCGACGGCAGCGGCGCGCCCTGACGGCCGGCGGCGCCGGGCTGATCGCCGCCGCCCTGGCGGCGGCGGCCCTGTCGCGGAACGAATTGAAGGAAGCGGCGCGGATCGAGCCCCCCGCGGCACACCCGCTCCCTTCGCCGACCGGCAACGGCACGGAGCGCGACGCGGCGGCGGCGGGCGCGGAGCCGGGCGGAACGGCGGAGGAGACCCTGAACCGGAATTCGCCCCTGGTGTGCCCCGGCTTTCGCGGCGCCGACGGCGGCGGCAACTACGGCGCGGCCGGTGTCCCGGCATACTGGAACGAAGCGCAGAAGAGCAACGTCCTCTGGAAAGCGGAAGTGCCGCTGCCGGGGCTCGGCGGACCCGCGGTGTGGAACGACCGCGTCTTCGTGGCCGGGGCCACGCGCGAACGGCGGGAACTCTACTGCTACGACCGCGCCGACGGCCGGCTGCTCTGGACAGGCACATACGCGAGCTCCCCGCGCGCCACGACCGAGTACAGTCTCTACTCCGAGCTGGAAACGGTCCTTCACGCGGCGGCCACCCCCGCGACCGACGGCCGCTTTGTTTACGCGATCTTCGCCAACGGCGAGCTGGTCGCGTTCGACGCGCAAACCGGACGCGCCGCCTGGTCCGCCGTGCTCGGCGACACGGCGAACAACGCCTACGGGCTCAGCAGCTCCCCGCTGGCCTACGACGGGTCGGTCACCGTGGTGTTCGACGGCGCCGAGAGCGTGATCGCGCGCTTCGACGGCGCCACCGGCGCGGAAACCTGGCGCCGCGAGCGCGGCGACGTCACCTGGGCCTCGCCCCTGCTGGCGCGCACGGCCGGCGGCCGCGACCTCGTGATCTCGCACGGCAACCCCGAGACCGCGGCCTGGGACGCGGCCGGCGGCGACAAGGTCTGGGCGGCCGATCTCGTGAGCGGCGAAACGGCGCCCACTCCGGTCTGCCGCGACGGCCGGCTGTACGCGTGCCTGGTCTATTCGGGCATCTTCGCGGTGAACCTTGCCGACGGCGCCAGGCTGTGGACCGTGGACGGGCTCGAGGAAAGCCGCATCTCCGACGCCCAGAGCATGGTCACGGACGGAGAACTGCTCTACCACTTCTGCGGCGACGTGCTCAGCGTGCTGGACGCCGCCACCGGCGCGCAGGTCTACGCCAGGACCATGGACCGCGAGG
>VGWJ01000117.1 GCA_016873635.1 Lentisphaerota bacterium
CCCGTTGCGCCGCAACGGGGCTTCCCGTTGGACACCAGGTCGTGGGTGGAGGTCGCCCTCGCTCGCGGCGCGAGCGGGCTACGTAGCCCCGTTGCGCCGCAACGGGGCTTCCCGTTGAACACCGGGCCGCGGAGTTGCGCTTGACGGGGTGGGGGGCGTCTGTGAGACTGCGCGCCCTTTCAAGGAGGTATCGAGGATGAAGAAGCCGATCAGCGTTCAGCTCTATTCGCTTCGCGAACGGGCCGCGAAGGATTTCGCGGCGGTGCTCAAGGACGTGGCCGACGCCGGGTACAAAGGGGTCGAGACCGCCGGACTGCACGGGAAGCCGGCCGCGGAAGTCCGCAAGATGGTGGACGACCTGGGACTCGTGGTTTCGTCTTCGCACATGGGGCTGCCCAACAAGGACAACGTGGCGGAGATCGTGGACACCGCCGGAACTCTGGGCCACAAGATGATCGTGTCCGGCTTCGGGCCGAACGAGTTTCAGTCGAGTGATAAGAAATCGCTTTTCAGGCGGCACGGGCACACGCCCGGCTAGACCGGCCTGAAGGAGCGCTTTCATGGAGAGAACGGTAGCAAAGACGGGCTGGATGGGGCAAGCGCAACGACAAGGCCTCCTCCGGGCGGGCCGAGGCTGCCTCGGCCCGCCCGGAGGAGGCGGCAACAGAGTCAGAGACACCGTCGAAGAACAAACCTCACCTGTCACGAGCGCTCAGCCGTTCGCGTACATCATCACAGCCTCGGTGTCGTAATCGGGGAATGGGTCATCCATCCAGGGCTCGATGACCCGTTCGGCAATCTCAGGCGGTGCCCTTGCCGGCGCGACACGCACGCCCTGCTCCCAGAGGCCCATGTGGCGGAGGATACGCTCGATGACGGCGCGCTCGTCAATCAGCGAAACGATCCTCATCTCTTTCTGGCACTTGGGGCAGAGGAGCGGATCGGCTTCCCAGACCTTCTTGATGAGCTCACGCCACTTCGCCGATGGGATCCGGCGCGGCTTGTGTTCGGAGACATCGATGGTCTGCACGGCCTGGCCCGTGGCCGCAGCATCTTCGGCGGCGTGCTTGTCGCGCTGGCCGCGCATCTTGTTGCTGTACCAACCGTAGTACCGGACGAGCTGAAAGCTCTTGTCCGGGATGTGCTGGGTGATGGCGGCGATGAAGTCGCACGGGCTGAAGACCTCGAAGTTGCGCTGAATCTTCGGGTTGAGGCCCGAGCGGTAGATCACGGACCCGTCTGGGTCGGACCGGTTCGGGGCGCCAACCTGCATCTTTTCGACGGCGAAGGGGTTGCGGATAATGTATTGGGCCAGGCGCTCGATATCCTCGCGCTCTTCGGGCAGCACGCGCCGACTGCGATGCACGTTGAAACCGGAATGCACCCAGCCGCGTAGCATGTCCGCCCGCGCGGGTGGCAGGAGGCCCTTGTCTACGAGGAACGTGATCACCCGTGCCTGGAACAGCTCCTCCAGAGGCTTGAGGGTGACGTCTGGCAGGACGTAGAACAGGCCCGAGCGCACGAAGAGACCGTCGGCCACCAGGGCGTGCAGGTGGGGGTGAAAATCGAGGTACTCGCCAAAGGTGTGGATCGCCATGACGATGCCGGGCAGGCCGTCGGGCAGGTCGAGCGTGGTGCGCAGGTATTCGAGCAGGCACTCGTGCGCGATGCGGCACAGATCTTTGAGCAGGTCCCGGTCGTAGCGGAAGTACGGCCGCAGCATCTTGGGCATGCCGAAGGTGAAATGCCGGTGCGGGACGGGAAACAGGATCGTTTCGGTGAGCAGCGCGCCGAAAAGCTGCACCTTTTTCTGGTGGCATGAGGGGCAGAACCAGCGCCCCTTGCACGAGAAGGCCAGCAGGTACTCGTGCTTGCAGTGATCGCAGCGCACGCGGGCGAAGCCGCGTTCGAGGTCGCCGCAGTCCAGGAACTTGTTGACGACCTCCGGAATGATCGGGCGCAGGAAGCCGTAGCGGGGCTGATAGCGCTCCTCGTACACGTCCAGGAACGCGTCGAAATGCCCCGACAGGCACTGCCAGAGTGGCGATTGCCTGGGTCGGCGCGGACGATAGACTTGCTCCACCATGCCGCCCAGTGTAGAAAAGAGGGTGTGTCATCTAACGGCATACCCCTGAAGAAAGTTTGCGGCGCATGAAGGCAGGATCGAGACCGCAGTATTACCGCATCCGGCGCATGGTCCAGATGGTGCGCGAGGGCGCCGAGACCGGCTATCTGGCGAACAGCAGCGACTTCATGAAGGAGTTCGAGGTGTCGCGGCGCACGGTGGCGCGGGACCTGGACTTCCTGCGAGATGAGGAACGCGCCCCGTTGGCGTACGACGACGCCCGGCACGGGTTCCGGTTGACCGATGAGACCTACACCTTGCCGCCGGTGCGGATCAGCCGCAAGGAGGCGTTCAGCTTCAGCCTCGCACGCAAGCTGCTGGCCCACTACGAGGGCACGCCGCTGCACCTGGACATGCGGTCGGTGTTGGATAAGATCGCCGAGTCGCTGGAGGGCGATGTGACCATCGATCCGGACTGGCTCAGCGAGCACGTCGGCGTCCTGCCGGAGGACCGCGTGCGGATCGACCCCGATGTGTGGGCGCAACTGTCCGGATGCGTGGAGCGCCGCGAGGCGATCCGGGCGACGTACCAGACCTTCGACGGGCGCGTATCCGAGTACGAACTGCACCCCTACCACCTGCTCGCCTACCACGGGAACTGGTATCTGCTGGCGTGGAACGTCGCGAAGGCGCGTGTGGCGACGTTCGCCCTGTCGCGCTTCAGGCGTATAGAGCCCGCCACGCAGAACTTCACGCGCCCGACTGAGTTCAGCCCCGAGGCGTACGCCCGGCAGGCGTTCGGCATCGTCGGCGGCGAGGAGCCGATCAAGGTCCGGCTCCTCTTCGAACCGAAACTGGCCGTCTACATCACCGAGCGGCAATGGCACCCATCACAGGAGTTCCGGACACGACAGGACGGCCGCGTCGAGATGTGGCTGGAGACGACGGGTCGCAAGGAACTGGTGCGGTGGGTCCTGTCCTGGATGCCCGACGTGAAGGTGCTCGCCCCGAAGAGCCTACGGGATCGGATCGCGGAGAAACTGCGGGATGGACTCCGGGCACAGCAATGAGACAAGATGGTTATCCGGGGGCGCCCATACAATTTCTTCCGCGGCCTTGATGGTGACCTCAAGCCTGCGTATGCCTGGTCCGATGACGGTGGCTTGACCTGGCACACCGGCAATAGAATCATCCCGTCGCCATCCCTTCGGCCCTACGTGAAATACGCCTCGAATGGCACGAACACCATTCATCTGATCTACACCGAAGGTCATCCGGGCGAATTCGGCAAGACCAGCGTCTTTCATGTCTACTACCGGAACGGGCGACTGCACCGGTCTGACGGGTCCGTGATTGCCACGCTGGCGCAGGGATTGCCCGAGGTCGCGGCCGGCACGCCCATCTTCAACGGCGACACCGAGAACCTCGCTTGGGTGAGTGATCTGCATCTGGATGCCGCTGGGCGCCCATATGCCGCGTATTCTGTCCACAGGAAGAATATCGGCATCCCACCTGGCGCGGATCATCGCTACCGATACGCCCGCTGGACCGGCGAAAGGTGGCTGGACTACGAGATTGCCTATGCCGGCAGCCGGCTCTGCCCCGGCCAGGATGACTACACCGGGAACATCGCCCTGGATCCGCACGATCCCGGCATCGCCTTCATTTCGACGAATGCGGATCCCGTGTCCGGCGCTCCGTTGGTAAGTGCCGCGGACGGGCAGCGCCACTGGGAAATCTATCGCGGAGTCACCCCGGATGGAGGCGAATCGTGGTGCTGGAGCGCATGGACCGCCCATTCGACGGTGGACAACTTGCGCCCTATCGTGCCGGGTGGAGACAGCCGGCACCGCGCCGTGCTCTGGTTGCGCGGGCGGTACCGAGACTACACTGACTATGAACTGGAAATCGTTGGAGTGATAATGCGAAAAACCTCACTTTCAGTTCGTGGACCCCGGGGCATGCGTCATCGGCAAGCAGTCGCACCATGAACTCCGCGGCGCACCGGGATGCGAGCCTCGGTTTCCGGCAAGAGCCGCGCAGATCCGGCTTGCCGGGGTGAGGCGGACCATGCCCGGATGCGAGGGCCCTATGCAAGACAACCTGCTGCTCCTCGACGGCTGGCAGTGCCAAGGGGCGGAACGGGAAATCGCGGGGTTCCGCATGACGCTGCGCTCCGCGGGGAATCTGTACGCGTGTGCCTGGCGGACGCTGGCCGTGAATCTGGACGACACCCCGGCCCTGTTCCTGAAAGTCGAACGGCTGACCGATGTCGAGGCCGTTGAAGTGCGGTTTCGGGCGAGCCATCTGCCCGCGCCCGGCTATCTGCTCGAAACCAAGGTGCCGGGTGTCTTCGTGATTCCGCTTCGCGGCGTACTTGGCGATGGCGGGGAGCGCGCGTTCGAACTCGGCGTGGGATTGCGGAACGAGTGGGGAAAAGGCAGCGCCACGTTTGCGGAGCTGCGGCTGCTGTCGGCCGGCGATCCGCTAACCGCTTCCGCCATGGCCGTGCCGGAAGCCGTCTCCCCCCTGGACGGTGTGGCCGTGACGTCCTTTGCCGTCGAGTTCCGCTGGCGCCGGACTGAAGGGGCGGCGGCCTACGAACTGCAGGTTGCCCGTGATCCGGCGTTTGAAACGGCGGAAACCACCCGCGTGTCCGTGGCCGGCGGCGGCTACTATGCCCTGTATTGCGATCCCATTCCTTACTCGGACCTCGGTCCTAGGTGGGAGGCGGTTCCGCTCACGACCCCGCCGCTCTTCGGTCGACGATTACGGCGACGATTACGGTCGAAGCGGTTCTCTGCCCGAACCCTCCGCTGCCGCTCCCCGT
>VGWJ01000118.1 GCA_016873635.1 Lentisphaerota bacterium
CTGTCGGCTCCGCCGGCGAGTTCCCCTTCGGCCCCACGGAAAAGGAAGCGTTCATCAACCGGCTCAAACGGCTGTGCGAGCTGTACGTTATCGAGCCGCTCGCCTTCCAGGTCATGGGCAACCATTAGCCGCGCCGCCCCGCATCCCAACATTCCGACGGCGGAGCCTGCTCAAGAACGGCCAAGTCGCGGCCGCCCTGCCCTCCCGCCGCCGAAACAAGCCGCGCAAAACGCCCCCGGCGAACTCAGGCCCGCCAGGAGAAGCCGCCGACGCCACCCAAACGCCCGGCAAAGCCCCCGGCCCGAGGTCGCCGCGGGAGCGCCAGGACTATTTGCCTGGCACCGATTCGGCGGCTGCCCGTTCTGCCCACGGAGTTTGCACACCCTCATTCCCCCTGTTGCGCTGCCCGACCGATCGTCTGAACATACGCCAGGTAGTTCCGCGACGAGGGGCCGATCTTGAAGTGGCGGGCCGAGCGGGCCAACTGGCCGAATACGGCGTCGTATTCCGCCTCGCTCCAGGGCCGCAACCCCAACGCCAGCGCCGCGCTCTGCCAGATCACATCGTGCAGCGGCCCAAGGCTCCGTCCGTCCGGCCTGCGCCGCATCTGTGTGTACAGATCCAAGAATTCGGCGTCCGTAGGCGGCCGCGTCAGCGCGCAGAACAGCCGCACATTGCTTTCGATCCCGTAGAAGAACATGACATACTCGGGCGGATAGTGTCCCATCTCCTCGTCGGACGGCGGTTGGCGGTTCCCCCTGAACAGGGGCCGGAGCGCGTCCACCCGCCACAGGGCGTTGCCGGCATGGTCGTTCACCCAAAGCTCGTTGCGTTGGATACGGAACTCCGTACCCCCTTTCCCCAGCGGAATGCTCAGTTTGAGTTTTTGGATGTCCAAGCCGTTCTCCCGTGCCAGTGCGCGCAAGGCCTCCACCGGCTCAACGGCGTCCAAACGTTCCAGATCAACACTCTTCTCTTTGCGTCTTCTAAACCACATGTTTGTCTTCTCCTCTTTCGTTCTGGTCGCGGGCGGGCGCAGACAGATCAAGCGCGATCAAGCCCGTCAGCCGCCGGCCGAACCAGGTCGGGAACTCGGATGCCGAAGGTTCCGCAAAGGCACGTTTGTGGGCTTCAACGCGTCAAGTTGCCGGCCTCGTCCCCCGACATGCCGGGTACTTTGGGCAGCCCCAGAACTGGCCTCCGTCCTTCCGGCTCGTGCGCAGCGTCATGGTGGTGCCGCACCGCGGACAGGCCGGCGCCGGGGCGTCGGCACTCACGGGCGCCTTCTTCTCCCTGACATGGGCGATGTGGCCGGCCTTCTGTTTGTCCGTGACCGTGCCGGCCCACTCGCCGATCACGCTGACGATCTCCGATACCTGCTCGTCCTTGATGATCGGCGTCTGGAAGCCCTTGATGTACCGCACGAAATCCCCGACGTAAACGACGTTCGCCGGCATGTCCGTCTTGAACGTGCAGTCGCCCACGAACACCACCAGCGACTTGAAGCACTCCGCGGGGATGCCGGTCAGCTCAGCCAGCGTCTTCGTGTGCTTATAGTTCTGGCGCAGCGGGTTCTGGAATCGGTCCTTGCGCTTGAAGTTCACCTGCGTCCACTGGGCTTCGCGTTCGTCGCCGTAGATCCAGCCTTTGTACGTCTTCGTTTCCAGCACGAATATCCCGTACCGGGACACGATGACGTGGTCGATTTGGGTGGTACCGTCCGGTGTGGGTAGTATGACGTTGGGGATCAGGTGGTACGCGCTTTGATCAAGCAGACGCTTGGCCCAGAAGTTGATGCTCGCTTCGCCGAGGTAGCCCTTGAGCTTGGGCAGGAGGAAGACACGGAACGCGGGGTACAGCACCGACATGACGCCGAACAGGAGCACCCATGGAAGGACGGCGGCAGTCAACTGACCCGCTACGTTCACTGGCATGCTACACCCTCCCGATACCGGTGCCCCCCCCAGATTCCGCAAAGAGGAGTTTGTAGTCCTTGGCCTGATGACATACCCTTGCCCGCCAGTCAATGCAAACCCTCTTCACCATCGGTACCGCCGTCACGACGACTGCTTCATCACCCTCTGAAGGAACATCAGATTGACGCCGTCATCGACATCCGGTCGCGGAACGAGGGACGGCATTCCGCATTCGACTCAGCCATCGCTACGCAACGCTGCGGAGTGATCCTGAACCGGAGTGGGGCAACCTCCATGCCGGCAGTGCCAGGCAAACTGTCCACGCTGCCCAACCCAAGCGCGCGCAGGGTGTTGCGCAGGTTCAGGATGCGGGTGCGATGCCGCGACGTGGCGGAATCCCCCGACGCGCGGTCGGGCGGGACGCCGGCCGCGACGTCCCTCGGGATGTCGCGAGACAGCTTTCGCACGATTCCCGTCGTTGATATGTCTGCCCGCGAGTGAGTTGCGAAGGAGGGACTATTCACCTGGCACCGTTCCGGCTCAACCCCTTCGCGTGTCGTCGATATCGCGATGGGTAACCACATAGGATCCTCTCCTGGATCACTCAGTATGACAACAGATGGCTCTGGGGCGCGACGAAGGGGTCCCCACTTCGCAATTTCGCGGATTGCAGGGCCTAAACTTACCCACAATCCGATCGCGCCCACGCATGCGCCCAAAACGAGGGCGATCAAACCGACGGCAAGTGTTTTCTTCCCTTTCACGTCTATTCGCCGAACGGTCACCTTGACCGGCAGTGGACCGCGCCGCGGGACACTGTACGGTCCGAGGTGTGGTTGGCAGTCCTATCGGGTTCTGTTGCGTTCCCCGATCAGCCATCTCCTGAGCAGACGCTCTGCCCGCATCACGTACAGCAGGCACACTTGATCTCCCTCAACCCGGTAAAACACGCGACAGGGCGTGACGACAATTTCGCGATAGGGCGTGCGCGGCAGTTCGGGCGGACGCTTGCCGGAAGATGGAAAACGTTCCAGCCGCTCTACGCTCTCGAACACCCTCTGCACGAGTCGGCTCGCAGCCGCCGGGTTATCCAGCGCAATGTAGTCGGCGATCGCTTCCAGATCGGCGAGGGCCGGCTCAGTCCAGACTAGGCGAGCCACTTCTTCATTCTCCCTCTGGCTTCCGCATGGGTAAGCGTCCGTCCCTCCAGGATCGCCCGTTCTCCGCGGGCAATCCCCTCCAGGATCGTCATCCGGTCCTGCATCATCTCGAACGCCGTGACATCCACGAGATAGGCCGACGGGGCGCCGTGTTCGGTGATCAGAACGGGGTCCTTGGACTCATGCAGATCCGCCAGTATGCGCGTCGCCTGCCGCTTCAACGTCGTGACAAGTTCAGTTCTCATGGTGTGATACTATAGTAGCACTCACCTCTGAGGCAAGCCCATTTTCTCGTCTCGTCTCTGCCAACGGGCGGCTTGACCGGCAGCCTGCGGGATGGTGACGCGCACGAAGTGTGCGGCACCATCCCAAAAGGCCGGCGTCCCGGCTCCTGCCGGGATGCCGGTCCAAGCGCGGGTTCGCGCCGCGCAGCGGCGCGGGCACGCGCGCAGGACTGCGGGCAAGCCGCCCCGTTCGCGCCGCGTCCCGCAGGGGCGCGGCGCGAACAACTCGCCTTCACTTGCGGCGCGGAACGCGACGTAAAGTGCGAGGCGTCGTTCGGCTCTGGTCCGTTCCCGTGAGCGCGCCTCCAAGAAAGCGGTATGCCTCACGGCCGCTGATCTGATGGCGGCCTTCGAAGAAGTCCGTTCTGACAAGGTGGCACGAGTCAAACACCCCGTACACGGCGCGCGCCCTGGCCACAGCGGAACGAACCGCGGAGATCGGGAAGATCGGATCACGCGTGCCGGCCTCAACGAGCATCGGGCGGGGCGCAATCAGGCCAACCAGATCGTGCATCTCTCCGAACTCGGCCAATCCCGGCACGAAGTTGCAGGCGCAGTGTGACATGGCCAGGATGCTGTCGCGGAACGTCGAGTAGTACCCACTGATAACACACGCACGGATGCGGGTATCCAGGCAGGTCGAGAAGAACGTATGCATGCCTCCGCCCGAAATGCCCATAGCCCCCAGTCGGTTGATGTCGAGTTCCTTGCGCGTCTGCAGGTAGTCGACCAGGCGCATACCATCATGCACGCGCAGCCCCACCACGGAAATGCCGAGGTGAAACGCCAGCATGGCCGTGTGCGTGCATGTCGTCGGGATCGGTTGCCCCAGCGCCGAGTTGAGACGGGAGAAATCGGTCTGCCTTTCCCCAAAACACGAAATCTCCGGCGCGGCGACAGCGAAGCCCGCCCTGCAGAGAGCGACCGCAAAGTCCTTGTGGTACCCGTCGGGAGCATTTCGCTCCGTACCATCCTCCCACAAGCCCACAATGTCTTTCACCCCGTACCCGTGGCCGTGGAAGGCCAGCACCACGGGATGCGGCGCTGGCCGGTCTTTGGGCAGCAGGAGATAGACCGGCATCAACGAGTTCGGGCCCGTGGAAAGGACGATCTTCCGTCGGACGTACTCACCCCTATCCACCTCTTCGATCACGCGGGCACGGGGCAAGTAGGAAGGCATCGCGTTAAGCCCGAGTCGTTGGGCGAGCGCGCGCCGGGTGCGGGATTGCCATGTGCGGGCAGAACGAATGTCCGACGCTTTGAAGGCAAATGGAGCCTCGGCGGGATGGTAGTCACGCCAGAGCGCCGTCGCGGGTTGCATGGCCCTGTGTTCCGATTGCTTCATTTCGTACTGTCTCCTCCCATGCCGAACGGGCGGCTTGACCGGCAGCCTGCGGGATGGTGACGCGCACGAAGTGTGCGGCACCATCCCAAAAGGCCGGCGTCCCGGCTCCTGCCGGGATGCCGG
>VGWJ01000119.1 GCA_016873635.1 Lentisphaerota bacterium
GAATATGCCACATATTGTGGATTTGCGGACACCTGAGTAGACATAAGATATATTATGCGACGTAGCCATACAGCCCGATATATCACGCCAAAGACGACGTAGAAGATGGCGCCGCGCGGCGCATCCGGCCACCGCGCGCTTTGCGGAGCGATTCGTTACCGCATGTGGCCCCAGCGCCGCGAAAACGGCCAGTAAACCATGAAAGCCGGGCCCACAAACTCGTCCTCCGGTACGGCGCCCCAGTAGCGACTGTCACGGCTGTTGCCGGTATTGTCGCCCAGCACCAGATATTCCCGGGGTCCCAGCGGCAGGGATGAGCGTGGAGACACCAGAATGGCCTCGTCACCCGGCTGCGGCAACGCCGGCACATACCCCCTGCGGTAGCCCGGCGCCCGGGCGGCAATGCGGGCAATCGCCTTCGGCGCAACGATGGGTTCGCCGTCCGCCAGGACGGTTGGAGGATCTATTGATATGGTTTCACCCGGCAAGCCGACCAGCCGCTTGATGTAGTGCGTATTCGGCGGAATCCCCTGAATGGTGTCGGTGCCGAATACCACGATCTGCCCGCGCCGGGGGCGCGCGAAATTCCACCTCACTCTGTCAACAAAAACGTGATCGCCCGTTGTGACGTACCCGGCCCACAAAATTGCCCCCGCGCCGACGTACTCGCCCGGCGCGTAGCGCGGCTCCGCGGCCTTGGGCAGCTTGTACGTGCGGGGCCCGATGTCGTAGGCCCTCGTCAGGGCATCCGGCGAATCCGGCTGCCGGTACCGGATTTCGCCCGGCACCGTTACGCGAACCTCCCGGTACCACCTCCCCGTGAAGATCCACTTGACCGGCTTCAAAGGCATGCGGTCCGTAACGCCGGGCCGCGCGCCTTCTTCCACGTGAATGCCGTAAAGGGTCGGCTCCATTGACCCGGTCGGAATCTTGAACGGTTGCACGAAGTACGTGCGGAAGGCCATGGCCACGGCGAGCGCGACCACCACGATCTCCAGGTTCTCGCGAATACCGTGATGGGGGCGCGCCGGCATCAACCGCTGCAGCGCGCCTTCCAGCGCGACGCAGGCGGCCTCGACCGCCCGCGGGTCCCCTGCCCTGCCCGCCTCGCGCAGCACCGCGCGCAGGGCCGAGAGTTGCTCCAGGTCGGACGGCGCAAGCAGGTCTTCACGCATGTTTCGGACGTGCTGCGCGTAGCGCAAGGTGTCGCGCGCGCGCTTGCGCAGCCTGCGACGGGTCAGGATGTTCATTTTGCCCCCGATTTCAGGACCGACACGAACGCCTCCTGGGGCACGTTCACCGTTCCGAACTGCTTCATGCGCTTTTTGCCCGCCTTCTGCTTTTCAAGCAGTTTGCGCTTGCGCGTGACGTCGCCCCCGTACAGCTTGGCCGTCACGTCCTTGCGGAACGCGCGAATGGTCTCCCGGGCGATGACTTTGCCGTGAACCGCCGCCTGGACGGGGATTGGGAACATGTGCGGCGGAATCGCGTCTTTCAGCGCGCCGCAGATCTGGCGGCCGCGGTATTGCGCCCGCGATTGCTCCACGAGCGTCGAGAAGGCGTCCACGACCTCCGCGTTGAGCAGAATGTCGAGCTTCACGATATCGGCCGCGCGATAGCCCGCGTGCTCGTAGTCCATGGAAGCGTACCCGCGGCTCAGGCTCTTGAGGTTGTCGTGGAAATCGGTGAGCACCTCGTTGAGCGGCAGCGAGCAGGTCATCATCACGCGTTTGACGTCCAGCGAGTCCGTCTTGAGCACCTCGCCGCGCCGGTCCATGACCATGCGCATGAGTTCGCCGATGTCCTCGTTACGGCAGATAATGAAGGCCCGTATCATGGGTTCTTCGATGCGCTCGATCTTCGTGCGGTCGGGCATGTCGACGGGATTATCCACGTTCAGGGCGGTCCCGCTGCGCAGCACCACGCGGTACACGACCCCGGGATGCGTGCCGATGATGTCCAGCTCGAACTCGCGCCGCAGACGTTCCTGCACGACTTCCATGTGCAGCAGCCCCAGGAACCCGCACCGGAACCCGAATCCCAGGGCCGCCGAATTTTCCGGGTGGTACGTGAACGAGGAGTCGTTCAGGGCAAGCTTCTCAATGCCCTGCCGGAACTTGTCGTACTCGGCGGCGTTCACGGGGTAAAGGCCGCAGAAGACCATGGGGCGCACTTCCCGGAAACCGGCCAGGGGCGCGGCGGCGGGGCGCCCCGCCCGCGTAATCGTGTCGCCGATGAGCATTTCCGAGGGCGACCGCATGGTTCCGACCAGGTAACCGACCTGGCCGGGCCCCAGCCGATCGACCGGCGTCGGCTTGGGGCAGAAAATGCCCACTTCTTTCAGGTCGGTGCGCGTTTCCCTGCCCATCAACAGCACACGGTCGCCGGTAGCCAGCTCGCCGTCCACGATGCGCACGTAGCTGACCACGCCGCGGAACATGTCGTAGATCGAGTCGAAGACCAGGGCGCGCGTTTCCCGGCCGGGCCCCGTCACGGGCGGCGGCACGCGCGCCACCACCGCCTCCAGCACGGCGGCGGTGCCCTCGCCGGTCTTCGCGCTGATCCGCAGCGCGCCTTCGGGGTCCAGCGCCAGAATCTCCTCGATCTGCCGGACGACCCCCGGTACATCGGCGTTGGGAAGGTCGATCTTGTTGATGACGGGGATGATCTCCAGCCCGCGATTCATGGCCAGGTGCGCGTTGGCGACGGTCTGGGCCTCGACCCCCTGCGCCGCGTCCACCAGCAGCAACGCGCCCTCGCAGGCCGCCATGCTGCGCGTGACCTCGTAGCTGAAGTCCACGTGGCCCGGGGTGTCGATCAGGTTCAGCCAGTAGGTCCGGCCGTCCGCGGCCCGGTAGCGCATGACTACCGGATGCGACTTGATGGTTATGCCCCGCTCGCGCTCGAGGTCCATATCGTCCAGAAGCTGATCGCGGAACTCCCGGTCGGAAACGGCGCCGGTCAACTGCAGAAGGCGGTCGGCGAGCGTGGACTTCCCGTGGTCGATGTGGGCGATGATGCAGAAATTACGTATGTCGCTCAGTTCCGGCATGTCCGTCGCCAATCCGGCCTCAGCCTCTGAAGGCCGCCGCGGCCCGCGCGCGCAGCTCGGCGACGCGCGCCGCCATATCGCTGGAACGATACAGCGACGTTCCGGCCACAAACGCGTTTGCGCCGTGCGCCGCGCATTGCGCCGCCGTATCCGCGTCAATCCCCCCGTCCACGAGAATATCCAGATGCCTGCCCTTCGCCGCGGCCCGCGCGCGCAACGCGCGGATCTTGGGCAGCACCTCCGGCATGAACGCCTGTCCGCCGTAGCCCGGATGCACCGTCATGCAGAGCACTTCATCCACCCGCTCCAGCACGCCGAACACCATTTCGGCCGGGGTCTCGGGATTCAGCGTTATGCCCGGCCGCGCGCCCAGCTCGCGGATGCGGCCCAGAGCCGCGGGCACGTCGCATTCGGCCTCGATGTGGATGAGCAGCGAATTCGCGCCCGCCTCGATGAAACTGGTCAGATACTCGTGCGGATTGGTCATCATGAGGTGCACGCTCAGCGGGATACTGACGGCGGCCCGCGCCATGGCGACGACGTCCGGCCCCATGCTCAGGTTGGGCACGAAATGCCCGTCCATGATGTCCACGTGCAGGGCGTCCCCGCCCGAGTCCTCGGCCCGGCGGGCGCCTTCCGCCAGGTTTCCGAAGTCGGCGGCCAGCAATGAAGGCAGCACCAGAATACGCATGGCGCGGCAGTATGCCGGATCAGTATGTCACATTCCAGAGAAAAAGGCCCTGGGGGGGCGCCGTCTCGACGCGGGCCGTGCGCCGGCGCGAGGCGAGGATTTCGCCGGTTTCCGCAAGCGATACGGCCCCCTCCCCCACCCTGATCAGCAAACCCGCCAGGCCGCGCACCATCTTGTAGAGGAAACCGTCGGCCGTCGCCCTGATGACGATCTCCGGCCCGCGCCTTGACACCCGCAGCGACTCCAGCGTGCGCACCGTGTCGGGCACCGGCCGGTTGGGATTCGCGGTGAATGCGGCGAAATCGTGCCTTCCCTCCAGAAGCGCCGCCGCGGCCCGCATGGCCCGCACGTCAAGCGGCGTCCTGACGCGCGTGCGATACAGGCGCACGAAGGGCGGAACTTCTTCGCCGTTCCAGATGAAGTAGCGGTACTCCTTGCGCACGGCGCTCCGCCGGGCGTGGAAGTCCGGCGCCGCGCGGACCGCGCGCGATACGCGGATGTCGGCCGGCAGCAGCGCGTTGAGCCCGCGCGCCAGCGGCCCCGTCGGCCGCGCGGCCGCCAGGTCGAAATGCGCCACCTGCCGCCGCGCGTGGACGCCGCGATCGGTGCGGCCGCTGCCGTGAACCCTGGGCTTCTCGCCGGTCAGAGCGCTCAGCGCTTCCTGCAGCTTCGCCTGGACCGTTACGCCGTCGGGCTGCATCTGCCATCCGGCGTAGGCCGTGCCGTCGTAGGAGATGTCGATCCGGTAACGGCGCGTTCTCACGTGCTGTTCGTCCGTCGGCTGCGGTTGCGCGGCTCGAATCGTCTTTCGGTTGCGGTCGCGAGCCTGTCTGCTCTTCCGCGCGCCCTTTGCCTCAAGACCCCGGCAACGACGCCGCCGCCGCCGCGGGACGATTCGAGCCGCGCAACCCTGACCGCAGCATGGTCCCTCACATCCGATCCAGATACCCCTGCAGGATCACCTGCGCGGCAAGCTTGTCCCGCTTCTTCTTCCGCATGGCGCGGCTCAGGTCGCCCTCCAGCATGGCGCGCTCCGCCAGGGCGCTGCTCAGGCGTTCGTCGCAAAGCTCGACCGGCCGCCCCA
>VGWJ01000120.1 GCA_016873635.1 Lentisphaerota bacterium
AGGAAGGATGACCGGGGTTAGGTCTCTAATTAGCTAATTAGCTGAATAGGAAATTAGAGACCTAACCGTCATCTCGGCACAATGCGCTTGTCCGGTCCAAATCGGTCCTGCTACGATTCCACGCCTGCCCGGAGGTTTGTGTTGCATGCGCGCCCATGACTGGATAGCCGTGCTGGATTTCGGATCGCAGTACGGGCAGCTCATCGCCCGCCGCGTGCGGGAACTGAACGTCTACTCCGAAATCCTGCGGTTCGACACCCCCGCGGCCCAGCTCGCCGCCCGCAAGCCGGCGGGCATCATCCTTTCCGGCGGGCCGTCCAGCGTGTTCCAGCCCGGCGCGCCGCTGGGCGATCCGGCGCTGTACGAGCTGGGCATTCCCGTGCTGGGCATATGCTACGGCATGCAGATGACCGCCATGCTGCTGGGGGGAACCGTCCAGCCCGGCCGCGCCCGCGAATACGGGCACGCCCTGATTCGCGTCAGCGAACCGGGCGCCCTGCTCCCGCCCGACGCGCCCCAACTGAAGGTCTGGATGAGCCACGGCGACCAGGTCGCGGCCATGCCGTCCGGCTTCCGCGCGCTGGCCGAGACCGATACCTGCCCCGTGGCGGCCATGGGCGACCCCGCGCGGCGCATCTACGGTTTGCAGTTCCACCCGGAAGTGGTTCACACCCCGCGCGGCGCGGAGATCCTGCGCCGTTTCGCCTTCGACATCTGCGGCTGCGCCGGCGACTGGCGGATGGCCCAGTTCGTCCAGGAAAGCGTCGCCTCGATCCGCGACCGGGTCGGCGAAAACCACGTGGTCTGCGGCCTCAGCGGCGGCGTGGATTCGTCCGTGGTGGCGGCCCTGCTGCAGCGGGCCATCGGCCCCCGCCTGCACTGCATTTTCGTGGACAACGGGCTGCTGCGTCACGGCGAGGCCGAAGAGGTCGAGCGCACGTTCGGCACCGCCTTCGGCATGGACCTGCACGTGGCCCGCGCGCGCGACCGTTTTCTCGGCGCGCTGGCGGGGGTCGCCGACCCCGAGGAGAAGCGCAAGATCATCGGCAGGATCTTCATCGACGTCTTCGCCGCGGAAGCCCGCAAGCTCGGCGACGTGGCCTTCCTGGCGCAGGGCACGCTGTATCCCGACGTGATCGAAAGCCTCTCGCCCGTCGGGGGGCCGTCCGCCACGATCAAGAGCCATCACAACGTGGGCGGGCTGCCGCCCGACCTGCATTTCAAGCTCGTCGAACCGGTGCGGGAGCTGTTCAAGGACGAGGTGCGCGCCCTGGGGCGCGAGCTGGGTCTGCCTTCGCGCATCGTCGACCGGCAGCCCTTCCCCGGTCCCGGCCTGGCCGTGCGCATCCTGGGCGAGGTCACGGCCGGCCAGGTCGAGCTGCTGCAACAGGCCGATCTCCGGGTCCAGGAGGAAATCGAACGCTACGAGGGCCGCGACCGCATCTGGCAGTCGTTCGCCGTGCTGCTGCCCGTGCGCACCGTGGGCGTCATGGGCGACAGCCGCACCTACGAGAACGTGGTGGCGCTGCGCGTGGTCGAGAGCAAGGACGGCATGACGGCCGACTGGTTCCGCCTGCCCGACGCCGTGCTGGCCCGCATCTCCAACCGCATCATCAACGAGGTCCGCGGCGTCAACCGCGTCGTCTACGACATCAGCTCCAAGCCCCCCGCCACCATCGAGTGGGAGTAGGCTTTTTTTTTCGTTTTTTTTGTTGCAACACTCTGTCCTTTGTGGTTACGTCGTTGTCTTCTTTGGGAGGGCTTCCCCGTCGGCAGCCTCCGGGGGGCGGTCCCGCGCGCGGGTGTGCGTGAGGCCGGCATGTTGGCAGGCTGAGGCAGCCCGCCGCTTATGGCGGGAGGAAAAAGGTAGGTGGGGCATGAGGAAGGTCCTGGTAGGGTTGGTTCTCCTGGGTATCGCCGCCGGTCTGGCCATCGCTGAAGGCGAGAAGGCCGCGAGCGAAGCCAAGACGGTTGCGGGCGTCGTGGCGGTGACCAAGGACGACGCAGGCGCCGTGACGGCCGTCAAGGTCGGCGATGTCGCGATCGCTCTGGACGACAACGGCAAGAAGGTCGCCGAGATGGACGGCAAGAAGGTCGAGGTGACCGGCACGATGAAGAATAAGATGCTGGTCGTCGCGACGGTCAAGGCCGTCGAGGAAGAGGCTCCCAAGGCGGAGTAACTTTCTTCTAGCAAAAACAGCGAGGCGGTTGCGGGTTTCCCGCGACCGCCTCGTTTTTTCCCGCCGTACGGCGCCGCCGCCGCTACGTCCGCGCCGGCTCCTGCGCCGCCCTTGCGGCGTACTCGCCGAGGAGGCGGACGTAGACGCGATAGTCCTCCAGGCTGACGCCCGGCGGGGTCTGGTGGTCCACCGACGGCACATACCCGCCGCGGCGCATGACCGGCAACAGGCGCTCGAACTCGGCGCGCATCGCCGCCTCGCCCTTGTCCATGACCATCTTGTCGTAGCCGCCCATCATCAGCAGCCGCGGATACATCGCGCGGATGCGCGGGATGTCGACGCCGGCCTGCCGTTCGAGCGGATAGACGCCGTCGAACCCGGCGTCGAGAAGCCACGGAATCATGGGCTCGACCATGCCGTCCGTGTCCACCAGCACCTTCGCGCCGTGCTTCTTCGCCGCGGGAATAACCTCCCGGTAGTAGGGCAGCAGGAACTCGTTGAAGCATTCCCGGGACAGCATCGGCCCGTTGTTGTAGGACATGTCCTCGGCGAAGCCCACCATGTCCGGCGTTATCACGGCGCAGACGGCTTCGAGCATCCTGCGGTTGAACGCCGCGAGGTCGCGGTTGATCCGGCGCATCAGGCCGGGCCGGTCGTGGAACGCGAAGAGATGGTTCTCGATCCCGAACAGCGTGCGCGGATACCAGAAGAACCCGTCAAGCCAGATGCGGATGACGATCTCCCCGCGTTCATGCCTCGCGCGCAAGTCCGCGGCGCGGGCGGCAACCTGTTCGATCGCGGCGTCCGAATACAGCCGCGGCAGGATCCGCTCGTAGTCCGCTTCGTCGCCGACGATTCCGCGACCGTGCGGCACGCCGCGCATGAGGTCCCCGTCCATGGGGCCGCCGCCGATGCAGACCATCACGTCGAGTCCGAAGTGCCGCAACGCGCCCTCCCAGTCCAGGCCGGACGGCAGTCCTTCGGTCTTCCACCGGTCGATCGTCCTGTCCCACCACGCCGCCCATTCGACCATCGGCAGCCGGTCCGCCGGCCGCTCGAACGCGAAGACCTTCGCAAACCGGGCGCGCGGCGTCCTTTCCGGCGGCGACGCCCCGCTCGCTTCCGGAATGTGGCGGTCTTGGCTCTCGTCTTTCACGTGTTTCTCCCGATCTCGACGCCGGCTCGCGGCGGCTCTCCCGGCGGCCGCGGGTCAGACGCGTTCCATCCGCGGCACAGGGAAGACAGGAATCCGGCGACTTTCAAGCTTCTTCTGTCTTCCACGCCGCGCGGGGAAAGGCATCGACGCCGGTCGGCGGCGCGCGCCGCGGCAAACAGGCTGCCGACAAACCGCCTGTCGGCTCTTGACCCGCCGCCCCCCGCGCGTTACATATCCGATTCGACAGCAGATGAAGCCCGGCTGAACGGCGGATGCCGTCGCAGCCGAGGAAATCCATCGGGGAGACGCGCATGAGACGAACGAGGTCCGACGACCGCGGCAATGCCTTCACCTTCCTTGAGTTCATAGCGGCGCTCGCCATCGTGCTTCTCCTGTGCGTTTTGCTGTTGCCGGCGCTTCGCGCCCTGGACGTCCACAAGAAGAAAATGGCGACCCTGGCCGAAACCAGGGAAATCGAAGGCGCCTGGGATCGCTATCTGACCCGGTACAGGACGTGGCCCACGAACACCGACGACAGCGCATTCGCGATGACCGGCCGGCTGTCGCGGATTCTCGCCGGGGAAGACATCGACGGCGCCAACACGGCGAAAGTCGCATTCGTCCAGTTCTCGAAGCTGGATGCCGCAACGAACCCGGTCAGCCCCCTGGCGGCGTCCAACTCCTACTACTACTGCCGGTTCGACCACGACTACGACGGCGTCATCCGGGCGGGAGGCGTCACCAACACCTACCCGGACAGCGACATGACTCGCCGCGTGATCGTGTGGACGGCCGTCGCCCCCGGCGACACTAACATCGTGGCCAGCTGGTCCGAATGACCTCTCGCGGCCGGGACGCCGGCCGCCTTTCGCGAGACGCGTTCGCCGTCACTCCGCCGCGCCAAGGGCAGACCCGGGGCGGTCCGCGCGCGCGGCGGAACGCAGCGCGAGACCGAAGTGGGTGTAGGTGGGCCGTTCCCTGCCGCCGGCATCGCAGGGCACGTTGACTATGCCGTCCCGGCGCGTGTACATGCACGACGAGCCGCCCTGGTCGCAGAGCATGCCGTCGCGGGCGCCGAACGCGGACAGCAGCAGCCCCACGTCCCTGTGGGTCATGCCCGCGCTGTAGCCGGCCTGCCTGCCGTCCGCCACCAGCAGGTAGAGCCTGGCGCCGCTCCCGTCAATTGCCATCGCCGTGCGGGGTTGCCGGTCGCCCTGCGCCGGCGCCGTCACCGTGCCGTTGGTCAGCGCGTCCTGACGGCCCCAGATGACGTTGTGCCAGTCGGGCGACGCCGACCTCTCGACCGCCCGCGCCGGGGAATATGACGCCCGGTTCCGGCTGTCGAAAGCCAGGAACGGACGCCTGTCGGTATCCTCCAGCAGGAGCGGGTTGCCGGCCGAGACGAGGTTGCCGATC
>VGWJ01000121.1 GCA_016873635.1 Lentisphaerota bacterium
GCGACCGACCTGGCGCCGGTGGAGGACGGCCTGGCCGCGCTGCAGGACGAAGTGGCGGCGTTGCGCGATGCGACCACCGACACGGGCGGCATGGACGTGACCGCGCTGACCAGGCTCGAGCAGCGAATCGGACAACTCGGCGATACGCTGTCGTCGGGCACGTTCTTCGGCCGGCTGGCGGTTCTCGAAGGGCTGATCAACAACGTGGGCGACACGGCGCGGGACGCGGCCGAGAAAGCGCAACAGGCCAAGACCGAGGTCTCGACGGTCGCCGGCGCCGTGCAGGAGCTGCGCACCCTGCTGATGTCGGGTGACCTGCCGGGCGCCCTGCAACAGATCGCCGACCTGAAGCAGGCCGTGGCGAACCTCCAGAGCACTGTGAACGAAGTGCCGCGAGCCGTCGAGTTCGCCCAGCTCCAGAACCAGGTCAACCAGATGACCCAGTTCATCACGCAGTTCGCGGCAAGCAAGGGAATCCAGATGATCATGGCGGGCGAAGGGCTGGGCGTCCCTCCAGGCGAAGAAGAAGAGGAAGAGGAGGAAGGGGTGTCCCTGCTCGACCTGATCAACCAGATCGTGCAGCTCAAGGCCGACATGGCCGCGATCCAGGCCCTGCTCGACGCCAGCCGGAACCAGCCCGACGTGACCGTGACCTTCACGGGCGAGGTGGAGTAGACGGCGGCGGCGCCGGCCCCGCGCGGTACGGTCCGCGGCCGTGGAGGCTTCTGCCTTTTTTCTCTTGCTCGATGGCGCTCGGAATTGGTATCCACGCTCCCTTCGCGGACGAGATCTTTCGCGACGGGATGAACCTGCGTGGGCAAGGAGAGGGGAACAAGGTTTGGGGATGAAAGGCGCCGGGCGCGGCCGGCGTTGCACGCACCTTTCCGTCGTCTCGCGGCTGTCCTGATCCTCGGTATCTTCCTGCTCTGTCCGGCCCTGTTGCATGCCGCCGGCGAATGCTGGGTCGAGGCCTACAACGCCCTTGCGGGGATGATCAACGAGCTCTACGCGGTCAAAGCCTTCTCCGGCGGCGTGGCGTTGAAACAGCCCGGCAATTCCGTCACCCAGGCTGACCTGGAAAAGATCCGCAAGAACGTCGTCTACGTGATGACCGGTCACCTGGTCATGCCGCCGGAGCCGGTCTCCGACGATCCCTTCGCCCCGGCCGTGCGCTGGGAAAACGGCGCGCTGGTCGAGCCGTCGCTGATGAGCGGCATCGGCAGGAACGGCTACTTCACCGCCGTCCCGCCCGAATACACCGCCTCGGGCGCCGGCATATACGCCAACAGCTTCACCGACGTGCCGCTGCTGTGGGTGCACTTCGAGGAGCTGCACCGCCTGCTCCTGCGCGCGCGCTTTACGGAAGAGGAGTACTACGCCGAATGGCTGCACGACGGCACGCCGAACCGCCGGAGCGGAGACGTCGGCGAGGACGCCTGGGGCCTGGCCACGGCCGCGGCGGACCTGGCATACCTGGGCTACACGCCGATAACGGCGAACGGCGCGCCGCGCGCCGAGGCCGTGGGCAAGCGGGCCCCCAACGGGGATTTCATGGCGCGACGCCTAACCTTCGCCGCCTACGGGCGCGTCTGGAAACTATCGGAGGGGCGTCCGCGCGTCGTGCATTTCTACGGCTGCGGACTCGCGGGCAAGGTCAACGGCTTGGAGCTGACGCGTTTCGACGCCGCGGGCGTGGAAGAACAAGTCGAGTTAAACCGCTGGCGCCGCTGGAACCAGGTGGAGTCCACGGCGGCGTCGGTGCGGTCAGGCGCCATGCTCGGGGAAGGCGGCCGGCCCGCCTGGGGGCCGGCGACGGAACTGAATACCGCGCTGTATCGCGGGTCCGGCTGGGCCGTCGCCGCCAAGCCCGGCGCGGTGATCGAATGGACGGACCTGGGCAAACCGGCCGTGAAGAATCCGCAGATCGATGACCCGGAGGACGACGGCTGGTGGCCGACGGCTGCGAGTGCAACGAATGCCTGCCGCAGGCGCGCGCGGACTGGCGCGAGATGCTGGCGGGCACGAACGTGAAATGGCCGCTGGGCATCTCCAGCGGCACGGGCAGCGGCGGCGTGCGCGTGAAAGCCTACGTCGCCGAATTCGCCGTGTCCGGGCAGCGGCGGCAGATGTTCAGCCTCGACACGCGCGCGAGCCGGAAGGCGGGCGGCTCCGGCCAGTGGGAGTTCGCGACCGTCACGCGCCCCAGCGGGGCGGAAACGGTCTTCGCGCTCACCGGCGCCGGCGCCGGCGAGCCCGTGAACGTGACGCGCGCCTACCGCATGACGGCGGACGCGGGCGGCTGCGAGATCCGCTTCGCCAACGGCGTCGTACACCGCTTCGATGCCGCCGGCGCGCTGTGCCAGGTGCGCAAGCGCGTGGGACGCATCGAGGTCGCCGTCAACGGCGGCGCGACCGCCTGGCCCGGCTTGACCGTCCGGCGGTCCGGTTCGCAGGTCACGAACGTGACTTCGCTGCTGATCGCCGAACCGGCGTACACCGGCAATCTGATCACCACGGTGAACTACCGGAAACTCAACGGCGAACTTCTGCGCACGCTTGCGATTTCGAACGCCGGCGCCGGCAGTCGCTACGTGCGCTCCGACGCCCAGGGCAACGTGCTGGACGAGCTGCGCACCATCGCCTCACCCGGGTTCGCGGCCCTGTGGCAAGGCGTGGCGACCGACGGCACAAACGTGTCCGTGGCCCTGGAACATATACGCCAGGAATTCTTCGACGCGGCTACCCGCGAGCTGACCGTGCGCGAAAGGCGCGTGCTGGACCCCGACGGGGCCGTGCGCAGCAACGTCACCGAGACCGTCTTCGCGCGCGTGGCCGGGAACTGGCAACCGACGCGCCGCATCGAAGGCGCAGGCCGCCCCGAAGCGCAAACCACTCGCTGGCAGTACTTCACGAACAGCGCGGAGGCCGGTTACGGACGCGTGCGGCTGCAGGAGGACCCCGACGGCGGGTGGACGCGCTATGCGTATGACGGGGAAGGACGGGTTCTGACCGCCGTGACGCCGATTGAGGACGCCGGGCCGGACGCTCCGGATAACGCCTGCCGCGTGCGGCGCCGCGTCTACGCGGGCGATCCGGAATTGGCCGCGGCCGGATTCCCCTCCGGCGACACGGCGCTGCCCAACGACCGCCGGCCGCGCCTGGAGGTGGAGCAGGCGCTGGGCGTGGAGGTCGCGCGCACGTATCGCGCCTGCCTGGCGGACCGGGACGTCGTGCAACGCTGCGTCGCGCCCGGCGCGGCCTGCGACGATCCGGCGAATCTTGCGCGCGTCACGGTCTGGCACACCAACGGCGTCTTTGCCGGACGGCCGAGGCGCGTGGAACACGCCGACGGCACGCTCAGCCTGTACGCGTACGCGCATGACGCGGTCAGCGGAGAGCTGACCGTGACCGCGCGGACCGGCGCGGGCGACGCGCAGGCCGTGACCGCCGGAACGGAGACCGTGACGCTTCATGACGCGGCCGAGCGGCCGCTGCGCACGCAAACGCGGGACATCGCGTCGGGCGCGCTGACCTCCGATATGCGCTACACGCGCGACGCGGTGGGCCGCGTGACCTGCGCCTCCAACGCCGTGGACGGCGCGTACGAGACCACCGTGCACGGCTGCTACGGGCCGCTGCGCGTGACCGACGCTGAGGGTGTCACCGTTACCAACGCCTACAATCGCCTGCGGCAGGTCCGCCTCAGCGAGAGCCGCGGCGTGCGCGCGGAATATGCCTGCGGGATCGAAGGCGAGACCGAGCGGGTGACCCTGAGCGCGGCCGGCGAGGCGCCCGCGGAAACGTCTACGGAGTACGACGCGCTGGCGCGGCCGCTGACGTCGCGCGACGCGCTCGGTCGCGCCGCGCACTTCGCGTACGGCGTCGACGCCGCGGGCGCGGAGGTGGAGACGGCGACGCGGCCGGACGGATCCACGGAATCGGTCGCCTGCTTCCGGGACGGCCGGATGCGGTCGCTGTCGGGCAGCGGCGTCGCGCCGCGCTGCTGGGAATACGGCGCGGACGCGGACGGCGTCTACGAGATCGAGTACGCGGGAGCAGACGCCGGCGCCGCGGAATGGGTCAAGCGCTACACCGACATGCTGGGGCGGGTGTGGAAGACCGTGTATGCGGACGGCCACAGCGTGACCGCGGAATACGACGCGGCGGGGCGCGTGGTGCGGCAGACCGACGGCATTACGACCGAGCTGTGGGCGTATGATGCGACCGGGACGCGGACCGTGCGGGCTCTGGACATGGACGGCAACGGCGCGATCGACGCGGCCGGCAGCGACCGCATCGTGGAGACGCGGTCGCAATACCGTGTTCTGGACGGGCGGACCGTGCGCGAGGAGACCGTGCTGCGCTACGCGGCTTTCGGCAGCGCCGCGGCGGAAACGACGGCGGCGCGCGGGATGACCCTGGACGGGACGGAGGCATGGTCCGCGGCATTCGGCCGTACGAATCGGGCTTTCGTCGCGCGCGACCGCGCCGCGGCGGCGCGGACCGTGACCACGCTGCGGGCGGACGGCACGCGGCGGGTTGAGGTTTACACCAACGGGCTGCTGCGCGCGGTGACCGAATTCGACGCCGCCGG
>VGWJ01000122.1 GCA_016873635.1 Lentisphaerota bacterium
TGCTCGATGTGCAGACTGTCATGAAGGGTGAAAAGACCCTATTGCGCTCTTCCGCCTTGCATGCGCCGTCCGGCTTGACCGTCGAGGGTTATGAGATCCACCACGGCGAGACGACAACGGCTTCCGCGGTTCCGCTTCTTGTGCGACCCGATGGCGAGGCGGTCGGATTGACCACCCCTGACGGTCGCGTGTGGGGCACCTACCTGCACGGCGTGTTCGACGCCGATTCCTTCCGGCGCTGGTTCATAGACCGGCTCCGGGCCCGGCGCGGCCTGGCTCCCCTGGGGCGCGTCGTGGCCGCCTACGACATCGAGCCCGCTCTGGACCGGCTGGCCGAAGTGGTCCGCAAGAGCCTGCGCATGGACGAAATCTACCGAATCATGGGACTGCGATGACTCTGACCTGGCAAATCCTGGCGGCGGTGGCGCTTGACCTGCTCGTGGGCGACCCGCGGTGGCTACCGCATCCTGTCCGTGGGATAGGTTGGCTGGCTCAACGCCTGGAACAGCCCATGCGGCGCCTGGTTCCATCGGAAAGAGCGGCCGGCGTGGTCACGGTCCTGCTGGTCGCGGGCACGGCCGGGACCGCCGTCTGGGCGGCGATCCGGTTGGCGGGGCTGATCCATCCCCTGGCGGCGGACATCGTCGGCGTGGCGGTAATCTATACCACCGTGGCGGCGCGGGACCTCGTCCGGCACAGCATGTCCGTGTTCCGCGCGCTGGTGGCCGGCGACCTCGGCGAAGCGCGCCGGCGCGTCGCGCGAATTGTCGGCCGCGATACGGCGCAGCTTGATGAAGCCGGTGTTGCCCGCGCAGCGGTCGAGTGCGTTGCGGAGAGCACCGTGGACGGGGTGACGGCGCCGTTGTTCTTTGCGATCGTCGCCGGGCCGGTGGGCGCCATGGCCTACCGCGCCGTCAACACGCTCGACTCCACCTTCGGGTACAAGACGGAGCGCTACCTGCGGTTCGGTTGGGCCTCCGCCCGGTTGGACGATTTGGCCAACTACCTGCCCGCACGCATCACCGCGCCCCTCATTGGCGTGGCGGCGGCGATCCTCGGGCGGCGTCCGGTTCAATCGTGGCGCATTCTCCGTCGTGACGGCCGCAAGCACGAGAGTCCGAACTCCGGCCTTTCCGAAGCCGCCATCGCCGGCGCCCTTGGTGTGCAACTGGGCGGATTGAACTACTACGAGGGCGAACCCCTGGAGAAACCCACCATCGGCGATGCGACGGTCCCCTTGGCCCCCGCACACATCCCCGCGGCCAACGCCCTGATGTTCGCCACGCTGGCCCTGTTCCTGGCGCTGGGGCTGGCCGTGCGCCTTGGGCTCATGTGCCTTCTGTTCTGATCGCACGCCGCCGAAAATGCCCACGAAAACTTCTTGACGCGCTATTTGCTATAGCATATAGTGCGCCGCATGAGTTCAACAATTGCGCAAACCGTCCGGAACCTGCGGACTCGCCTGAGTCTGAGTCAGGAGCAATTGGCACAACGCCTGAACGTCTCGTTTGCCACCGTCAACCGATGGGAAAACGGGCGCTCGGAGCCGCAGGGCGCGGCGCGTGACGCCCTGCAGGCTTTGCTGGACGAGGTCGGCGAGGGCGAACTGGCCCTTCGCACGGAATCGGTCCAGGCGCAGATGCCGGCCCGCCGGAAACGCGGCACGGTCCGGAGCGCCGTGCTCTCCACGAAGTCCATGGAGCAGATGCTCTGGGACGCCGCGTGCTCGATTCGCGGCGAGAAGGACGCGCCGAAGTTCAAGGACTACATCCTGCCGCTCGTCTTCATCAAGCGGCTTTCCGACGTGTTCGAGGATGAGATCGCGCGTCTGGCCGAGACCTACGGCGACCGGGACACCGCCATGACCGTGCTCGAAGCGGACCACTCCCTGGTGCGTTTCTATATTCCACCCGAGGCCCGATGGCCGGTGGTCAGCGGCCGCGAACCGTTCGACTGGCCGCGCGGGCAGAAGCCGAAGACGCTGGGCGAGCAACTCACGACGACGATCCGCGCCATTGTGAAACACAACCAGGCCCTGAGCGGCGTGATCGACATCGTGGACTACAACGAGACGCGCAACGGCGAGCGCGAGATCAGCGATGCCGCGCTCTCCGGTGTGGTCGAAACCCTGTCCGATCCCCGCTACCGGCTCGGGCTGCGCGACGTGGAGCCGGATTTCCTCGGCCGCGCGTACGAGTATCTGCTGCGGAAGTTCGCCGAGGGCCAGGGCCAGAGCGCGGGCGAGTTCTTCACGCCGCAGGAAGTGGGCTGGCTCATGGCCTTTCTCGTCCGCCCCCGGCAGGGCGAGGAAGTCTACGACTACGCCTGCGGTTCCGCCGGATTGCTCATCAAGTGCGAGCTCGCCCTGCAGCAGCGCGAGCGCAAGGTCTTCCGGCCTTTGAAACTGTATGGCCAGGAACTGACCGGTTCCAGCTACGCCATCGCCCGCATGAACATGGTGATTCACGACATGGAAGGCGAGATCGTGCGGGGCAATTCCATGAGCAACCCGAAATTCCGCGAGTCGGACACCAGCCTCAAGCAGTTCGACATCGTGGTGGCCAATCCCATGTGGAACCAGCCATTCGAGGAAGCGGTTTTCGAGAACGATCCCTTCGGCCGGTTCGAGGAGCAGGGCGGCGTGGCCGGCGGCAAGGCCGACTGGGCCTGGTTGCAGCATACGCTCACCTCGCTCAAACCGGGCGGCCGCGCGGCCGTTGTGCTCGATACCGGCGCCGTCACGCGCGGCAGCGGCAGCCGGAACGAGGACAAGGAGAAGCGCATCCGCAAGTGGTTCGTCGAGCAGGATGTGGTGGAAGGCGTGATTCTTCTGCCCGACAACCTCTTCTACAACACAACCGCCCCCGGCATCATCGTTGTCCTGAACCGCCAGAAGCCGAAGGCGCGCCAGGGCCGGATCGTCCTGGTCAACGCCGGCGACGAGTTCAAGAAAGGCCAGCCCAAGAACTACATCCCCGAGGCGGGCATTCACAGAATCGCCGACGCGTTCATCAAGGGCGAGGACGTGCCGAAGTTCGTCAAGGTCGTCACCACCGCGGAGGCCGCGAAGAACGACTACAACCTCGCCCCTTCCCGTTACGTCGCCACCTCCGTGGCGGAGGAGTACCGGCCCATCCCGGATATCGTGGCCGAAATGCGGGGACTGGAGAAGAAAGCCGCAAAGGTCGGCAGGGAACTGAACGGGATCCTCAGAGCATTGAATCTTCCCGCAGAAGGAGACAATCCATGAAGCGCCGGCCGCTCCCCGTTGTGTCTCGCGACGCTGACTACAGTACAATGCTCGACCGGGTTGTGCGGTTGATCGAGGATGCCCGTCGCGCATCCAGTCGTTCAGTCAACACCATCATGACGGTCACCTACTGGCTGATCGGGCGGCACATCGTGGAGTTCGAGTTGCAGGGGCGACCGCGCGCAGAGTACGGGCAACAGTTGCTCGTAAGAATGGCCGCGGATCTGACCTCCCGGTGTGGCCGCGGGTATTCGCGGCAGAATCTCCAGCAAATGCGGCAGTTCTACCAGGCGTACCCGTCCGAGCAGATTTGCCAGACGGTGTCTGGCAAATCCCTGGCTGGCCGGAAGAGCCAGACGGTGTCTGGCAAATCGCAGACCGTAAACGTGTGGGTCGATCGGCTTGCGCCGCGATTTCCGCTCCCTTGGTCATCTTACGTTCGCCTGATCGCCGTGGAGAACGAGCACGCGCGGCGGTTCTACGAGACTGAGGCGCTATCATCGCTGCCGAACTTGACAGGACTCGCCGGTTGTTGGACGCGCGCAGAAGGAAACCGCGAAGACCGAGGACCGAGACGTTGCTGAGATACGCGGCGCGGAGGCAACGGAACCGGCCATGAGAAGAGCATCCAAACAGGGTGACACAGGCTCTCGTCCCGCAAAGGCTCGGCAAAGCGGGATCCAGCCTGTGGAGCCCGGGAAGACAACAGGCAGGACGCCTGTTGCGCCCATGCCCGGCGAGTGGCGTGTCAGTCGCTTGGCGGACCTGACGGGGCGAAGGATGGGAAGCATCAACCCGCAGGACTTCCCCGAAGAGCTGTTCGAGTACTACAGCATTCCTGCTTATCAGGAATCCGGAGATCCCGTCGTCGTCAAAGGCGCGACAGTCCTTAGTCAGAAGCAACTCGTGAAGGACGGAGCTGTTCTATTCGGGAAGCTGAATCCCCGCGTTGAGAAGGTATGGTTGGTTGAATCGAGGACGGACCACCGCAAGATCGCATCGACCGAATGGCTGCCGATCTACCCTGATCCATCAGTCGCGGATTCGCGATTTCTGTACTTCATGATGTGGACAAGTCATGTCATGCCAAAGGCCCAGGGTTTCGTGGCAGGTTCGACGCCGAGTCGTGAGCGTGTTGATCCATCATCGTTCTACGAGATTGAAATCCCTCTCCCCCCCCTTCCCGAGCAGCGGAAGATTGCGGCGGTGCTTGGGAAGGTTCAGGAAGCCATTGCGGCGGAGGCGGCGCTGGTCCGCAACGCCCGCGACCTGAAA
>VGWJ01000123.1 GCA_016873635.1 Lentisphaerota bacterium
GATGCCCCGCACGTCCAGCCAGTCGCGCTCCCGATCCGCAAAGGCTTTCATCACGATCAGGTCTTCCGCGGAGCAGGTGCGGAGGGAGATGCCCTCCGCGTATTCAAAGGGGGTGCTCCGGCCGATCGCATTTTCCTCGAACGGCAATCCCGCCAGCGCCACGTCAATGCCGATACCATTCTCCGACTGGAGCAACGCCACGCGCTTCTCCAGCGCGAAGGTTCGTGCGTCTTTGACGCGAGGCCGGAAATGTTCGATCAATGCATCCACATACGGTTCTTCGTTGCCGAAGCCGGTCAGTAGAGTCAAATCCACGTCCTGCGTGAACCGAGGCTCACCCCAGCGCAGAACCGCCAGTCCGCCGATGAAGCAGAAGGGCCAGCCTTTGGATTGTATGAAATCCTGTATTTCGCGTCCGAGCTGGACGAGTTCGATCACGCGCGGGCTCGACTGAAAAAGGCCTGTTGTCGCACTAATCCGGATGTGCGCCCGGGTGGGTGACGCCGCACATGGGATTCGAGAATGCCCGAGAGAAACGCCACCGCGCGCGCTGTATCCGTCTTGCGAATCTCCTCCCGCCTGATCCGTTCGAGCTCCGGGCCGGCCAGCTTCCAGCACTCCACCCATTCCCGCATGCGCCGTTTCTCTTCGGCCTTGTTCATGGCATTTGTGAACCGCCCCCCCTCACCCTGACCCTCTCCCCCGGAGGGGAGAGGGAAAGTCCGCCGTATTACGACCTCCCCCGGAGGGGAGAGGGAATCTCACCTGGCGACCTTGGCGAGAGTTTCCTTCCTACTGTCTTACTGCCGCACGCTGGCCAGGCCGGAGGCGCCGTACTGGTCCTCGACGTACACGGAGTTGATGCCATGGGGCGTCCTGCGCTCGTAGGTCGCGCGGTTGCCGGCCTGGTGAATGATGTGACCGAGATCGGTGTTGGCGACGTCCCATCGCAGCGGCAGCGACAATTCGCGCAGGCCTTCCACGACCGTGAACGTCACAAGATTGTTGGTTTCGCCGAGCAGGTTGGCCTCCAGTGGTTCAACGGTCAGCGCGCGCGTACCCTTGCCCGTCTCGCAGGCGGAAACCAGGAACAGCGCGACGGCCGCAAGAAACGCCACGACCAGCACGGACGCAAACGATTTCATAGCTTCACCTCCCATCTACCTGGTTTGAGGATAGGCCCCCGCCGCGGAATTGAACAGATATTTCTTGCCGGCCAAGAAAAAGAACCCTGAAAGGGTTCCGCAAAACTCAATCCCGCGCGCCGGCACGCGGTCCGGCAGGCCAACCCGCCCTCCACGGCCCACCTGTCCCCTGTCGCCCGCGACGATTTGAACGTGCAACGGTTGTAACGACTGTAACGCCACCCTCACCCCGCAAACTTGTACCCCACCCCGTGTACGGTCAGAATGTGCTCCGGTTTGGCGCTCTTCTTCTCGATCTTGCCGCGCAGCGAAGCCACGAAACTGTCCAGCGAGCGCTGTGTGCCGAAGTACTGCGTGCCCCAGACGTCGTTCATCACCTTCTCCCGCGAAAGGGCCTTGCCCTCGTTCGCGCAGAAGTAGGCCAGCAGATCGAATTCCGTGCGCGTCAGCGGCACGTCCTTGCCCTTGCGGGACATGGTGCGCGTCTCCGTATCCACCACGCACTCCCCGAAGGCGTATCGCGCCGGCGTCGCCGGCGCCCGCTCCCCGCGCGCGAGCACGGCCTTGATGCGCGCCAGCAGCTCCCGCAGGCTGAAGGGCTTGGTGACATAGTCGTCCGCCCCGGTCTCAAATCCGTGCAGCTTGTCGAACTCGTCCTGCCGCGCGGTGAGCATGATCACGGGCGTCCGCACGCCTTCCTCGCGCAGCTTGCGGCAGACCTCGTAGCCGCTCAGGCCGGGCAGCATCACGTCCAGCAGGATCAGGTCGGGCTTCCTGTCGCGCGCGGCGGCGAGGGCGGAAGGCCCGTCCGCGGCGGTCAGAACCTCGTAGCCCGCGACTCTGACGTTCTCCTGCAGCCCCAGCATGAGGGCCTGGTCGTCTTCAACGACCAGTATGCGCGGCTTGCGGTCGGTCATGGTGTCACAGAATAGCAGCAGGAGGGATTGAGACAACAAGGAAAGAGCAAACCGTCCGTCACGCAGGCGGGGCAGCATGGCGGCCCGTCAACCGCGCAGCCGGCGCACGCGAGCCTCCGAGAGAGAAGCTGATGTTACCTTCTGTTCAAATCCTCTCATCTCACCGGCAGCCAGACTTCGAACGTGCTGCCGCGGACCGGGGCGCTGATCACGCGCATGCGTCCGCCGTGCGCGCGCACCACGTGGCGGCACAGCGCCAGGCCCAGCCCCAGGCCGGACACGTTCCGGTCGCCCGCGCCCGGTCCCCGGTAGAACTCCCGGAAGACCTTTCGGGCCACCGTGCGCTCCATGCCCACGCCATAGTCGCGCACGGCGATTCGCACCCATTCCCTGACGCACCCCGGCAGGCGGCAGCGGCGCCGGACAGAGTCGAGGGTCACGTCAATGCGGAGGGGAGAGCGCGCCGCTTGTCGTGCGGAGGAGCCCGCGCCCGGAGGTCGCGGGCCACCCTGGAGCGTCGCGCATTGGGGATCTCCTTCCCGGCTTCCGGTTTCTTCCTCCGACAGCCGACCGCCGACACCCGACACGCTCCCCCGCGAGTACTTCTCCGCGTTGTCCAGCAGGTTCAGCAGCACCTGCGTCATGGCGCTTTCGTCCACGCGCACGGCCGGCAGCAGGGGCGAGGCTTCCACGCGCACGTCGGGAACCGCCTCAGGCGGACCTCCCTCGAAGCGGGCGCCGAATACTTCGACCCCCTTACGGACCAGTCCGGCGGGTTCCATCTCCGCCAGCGCATAGTGAAGCGCGCGCTGGCCGAAGCGAACAAAGAAGAGCACGCGTTCCACGAGGTGATTCAGCCGCTCGGCCTCGCGCACGATGGCGCCGAGAAACTCCTTCTGCCTGGCGCCGTCGCTTACCCGCCCGAGATACAGCGTCTCGGCCAGCATCTTCATGGCCGATACCGGCGTCCGCAGGTCGTGCGAGATGCCCACGACCATGTCGCTGCGCGACCGCGCGCGCCGGATTTCGACCGCCGCCTCCCTGACCACGATCCACGCGCCCGCGCAGGCGCCGAGAGCCAGCACCGTGATTCCCCACGCCGTGATCCGCGATCGCAGCGCCTCGGCTCCGCGAATACGGCCCGGGTCGCGCAGGTACACGGCGACGGCGTAAGTATCCAGCGGCGGCCCGAGTCTGACGCTGAAGAAAGGATCCCCTTCCCTGAAGGAATCGGCCGCCATGGCCGGTTGCGCCGGCGCGGCCCCCGCGAACGGGTCGTCCACGATCACCACGCTTCCGCGATCGGCGCCGGCCCGGAAGCGGATCCCGTCGCCGCGTACGGCCTCGAGAATGAAGCGGCCGTCACGCGGGCGGTCAAGCGCCTCCGCCAGTCTGAAGGCCAGGGCGTCCGGGTCGATCTCAAACCCCGCGTATATCGCGGGCCTGTCGCCGATCCGGTCAAAGGCGTAGGCCCGACCGCCCTCGGAGAACTGCAGCGGCCCCGTCGCGTCGGACGCGGACGCAACCCTTTGACGCAACAGCGCCGTCAGCTCGTCCGGAGACGCGACCGGGTACAGAAAGCCCCACGGATTGCCGAAGACGAAGACCGAAGCGACCAGGTCCGAATCCCGCTCGAGCGGTTCGGCGATCGCGCCCAGTTCGTACGCTCCGGACGTGAACGTCGTTCCCGACAGAGCTTCCCTGAGGCGCGCAAGCTCGGCCCGGACGGCGCCGGCGCCGGCGTCCGCGACGCGATCGACTTCGGCGAGGGCCGCGATCTCCAGCTCGCGCCGCAGGAACAGCTCCGACGCGCGCAGCGCACGGGCGGCCAGCACGCTCAACACCGCCGTCGGCAGCACGACCAGCAGCACCACAACGAGCGTCAGCCTCAAGCGGGGAGACATTGCCGCTATTCCGTCTACTCCCTCACCGCCGTTTCCAGATCCAGCAGCCAGGCTTTGACGGTGTCGGCGTCGGCGGCGTGGGGACGGAGCATGAGATAGCGGCGGTAGTGCATCACGGCGCGCCGCGGCTGGTCCATGCGCTCCTCGTAGAGAACGGCCAGGTTGAAATGCGCGTCGGCGTCGGAGGGATCGATCCGCAAAGCGCGCAAGTACTCGCTCTCGGCCTGGGCGTAGCGCCCTTCCCGGGCGTACACCGCGGCCATGTTGTAGTGCATGTCGCGCTTCTCCCGCTCGCTGATCTCTTTGACGTCCGAGCGGGCCTCCTCGATCGCGGCGCGCATGCGCTCGGCCTTGATCAGGCGGCGCTCCCGGGTCTGGAGTTCCACGGCCATCGCCTGAAGGGCTTTTTCGCGTTCCTGGAGGGCCGTTGTCTTGCGTTCAAGATC
>VGWJ01000124.1 GCA_016873635.1 Lentisphaerota bacterium
CAAGAGCTCCGCTCCTCTTTGTAGCCACGGCAGTCCTCTGCCGTGCTCTGCTCCCCCATCCTCCCCATCGGCGTAAGAATCCCCTCTTTCCTTTTCCCGAATCGGCCAGGGACAGACGAATTGTTTTTGCGCCTCAGTAGCACGGCGCTGGCCCCGGGGACGGGGCCGCGCTACCGAGACGTGCGACGGGCTGTCCCGGTAGCCCCGGCCCGTCCCGGGCCGAGGGCGGGCAAGAGGGAGGACGAGGTCTGTCCCCGCACCGCCTTCGACACGCACCGCCTTCGATGTTGACGGGTCTGTCGTCATGTGTCATGCTTGGCGGCGAGAGATTGCGCGAGGTCAGCCATGAAAGATACCGAACCCTACATCGTGCGCGCACTGGATTTGGCGGCGTTACTGCAGCGGAAGTCCCATTTTCTGTTCGGGCCGCGCCAAACCGGAAAGAGCTCGCTCGTGCAGCACACGCTCGGGAAGGCGCGTGTTCATAACCTGCTCGACACGGAGGTGTTCCTGTCGCTCAGCCAGCGTCCCTCGCGTCTGGCGGAGGAACTGGCCGACGAGGAAACCACGGTCGTGATCGATGAGATCCAACGGCTGCCGATCCTGCTCAATGAAGTGCACCGGTTGATCGAGGAGCGCGGTATCCGGTTTCTCCTGACCGGATCCAGCGCCCGGAAGCTACGCCAGGGGGGCAACAACTTGCTTGGCGGGCGGGCACGCGTCAGGCACCTGTTCCCTTTCGTCTTTCCCGAACTGGGCGCGCGATTCGATCTGCACCGCGCTTTGCATGCGGGGCTGCTGCCCGGCCTGCACTTCTCCGATGACCCCGACGCTGACCTGTCCGCTTACGCGGGCGCCTATCTGCAGCAGGAAATCGTGGCGGAAGGCGCCACGCGCAACGTGCCCGCGTTCAGCCGGTTCCTGCGCGTGGCCGCCCTCTGTAACGCCCGCATCGTCAACTTCACGAACCTTGCCAACGACGCCCAGGTCCCGCGCACGACGGTCTACGAGTACTTCGAGATCCTGAAAGACACACTTATCCTGCGCGAGTTGCCCGCGTGGCGGGCGACTCGCAAGCGCAAGCCCCTGGCTTCTTCGAAGTACTACTTCTTTGACACGGGTGTCGTGCGCGCGTTGCAGGGGCGCGGCGTCGCGCCGGGCACGCCCGAGTACGGCGACGCCGTCGAGACCTACGTCATGCACGAACTGGGCGCGTACAGCGAGTACCGGCGCGCGCAATCGCTGGCCTACTGGCGATCGACGTCCGGATTCGAAGTGGACTTCATTCTGGGCGATCACACCGCCATCGAAGTCAAGGCCAAGGCCAACGTCGGTTCCGCCGACCTGAAGGGACTCGCGGCGCTGACGGAGGAAGCGCTCTTGAAACGATATCTCTGCGTGTGTCTCGAACCACGCGCGCGCCGCGTAGGTGCCATTGACCTTCTGCCGCTGACGGAGTTTCTGACTCGCCTCTGGAGCGGCGCCTACGCGACCTGATGAGGTCTCTCCGGCTTCATCGGGTCACGAGGGTACGGAGTCCCGCGAGGGCCACCCCGCGCTCGCGATTCCCGCAGCCGGAACCGCAACCGCCTGCGCAACGCACAGCTTCCGTGGCGCAAGCGGCCCGCTTGCGGGTGGGTACCCACATGCTGCATCTGGGGTATCCATGTGACCGGCGTGACCACAAGCCGCAGGGCATGGACTCTGTCATCCCGAGCGAAGCCCTGAAGTGACGCGGAGCGTCTACTTCAGGGCTTGTCGGAGGAATCTCGTTCGCCCTCAAGCCGTTGGAGATCCCTCGCTTCGCTCGGGATGACACAGTCCCACTGTAAAGCCATCTCTGTTACACCACACCAGGGCTCCTCCGGTTGAGGATTGACGCCGAAAACGTCTTTCACGATACTGCGGGCCATGACGGCGAAGCAGTTCTATGACTGGCAGACATCAGGCGGAACCGACGATGTCACGCGGCTTGTCGCTGTTCTCGAGCGGGCCGATGTTGCCTGGTGCGTGATCGGCGGCCTTGCCGTAAACCACTGGGCGGAACAGCCGATGGTGACCCAGGACGTTGACCTGGTCGTCGCCTCAGACGCCGTCGAGCGCACGGTGACCCTCAACTCTGGAACGACCTGCCGCGCGAGTTGCAGGACAAGGTTCAGGAGCCTGACGGAGGGAGCTGAGCCGCGACGCGCACTTTGGCGCGGTCGCCGGAGTTCGGCGCATCGGCTGGTGATCTTCGTGTGCGGAACCTGCCGGTCTACCTTCTGGAGCGGCAGCCGCGGAACCTGCCGGGGCGTGTAAACCTGGAAAGAGTTGTATCCGTCCTGCGCAGAGAATAGGGCGAAAGATTGGGGCGAAAGATTAGGGAAGGATCGAACCCACCCGTACTCTTTCTCCATAATCTGCGCCCAATGGGTGCGAGCCGAACACTGACTGGAGTCCAAACGGCGTGGGCTCCTGGACCAGGTTGCCCCGGTGCTCGGCGCGTTGATCGAATCCGGTTACCGGATCGCCCCGGCGCTGCGCAGGAAGATCCTGGAAGTTGCAGGGGAGCCATGACGCGTACGGTGGACGATTGGCGTGCCGCCGTGCCGTATCCCCGACCCTCGACACGCCAACGACAAGGCGTTCTTCCTTCCTGAAGTACGTTGACGGTAACTATCCCTGCGTGATAGTTTCTGCGCATGGACATGGCGACATACCGGAACCTGGACGTCTGGGCAAGAGAGATGGGCGGAGTCTTTGCCCTGTCGGATTTGAAGGTCCTGTTCCGCCGGCAGGCGGAGGCCACGCTCTACCGAACCGTGGCTGACATGGTCAGACAGGGGTCACTGATCAAAGTGAAGCGCGCGGTCTACGCCACTCCCGAGGCGAACTTGGCCGTGATCAGCGCCAGGATTGACCCCGCTGCCTACATTTCCACAGGAACCGTCCTGGCCGCCAGAGCGCTTATCGGCTCCATCCCCGCTCGCAAGGTCCAGGCCGTCAAGATCGGTCGTCCGCGCCGCTATCGCTGCGCGCTGGGCATGATCGAACACTCCGATGACGATATCCGCGAGGCTCTGGCTGACTACCTGCCGCCCGACGAAACGGCGGGACTCGCCATGCTTTTCCGGGCCGCTTTCGCCAGACTCCGGTGAATCGTGAGGCAGGACGCCAAGGCGTGACCGCCGCAGGCCGGATTTCCATATCCGGCCTCGTTTGCGGTCATGGCCGGAAGCGGAGTTCCGGCCTACATTCACGCTATCCGGCCGCAACAGCCGACACGCTCTTCGCTCGCTTCAACAACCGCCTTGGCCTACGTAGTCCCGACCGCGTAAGCGGGTCGGGACGACCTGTCCGCCGTAGCCCTCTGGGCGAAGGCGGAAGTAGGCTACCGTATCATGAAGATCGTGCCCGCGGGCGGCGTGATGTCGTACCGCACGATCACGATGCCGTTCTTGCCGGCGGTGCCCGTTCCGGTACTGCCATCGCCGCCGCCGCCGGCGGCTGTACTGCCCACGCCTGCAGGTCCGCTGCGCCCTCCGGCGCCACCCCCGGCGCGCACAACGGGGCTGCCCGTTATGCTGTTGGTAAGGCCAGCCCCGCCATAGCCAGTCCCAGGTCCACCATAGTAACCGGGCCCACCGCCAACTTGGGAAGCTCCGCCGCCACCGCCGCCGCCGTAGTCGCTGCCGCCCCGGTCGAAACAGCCGCCGCCTTTGAAGCCTTGGCCCGCGGTGCCCGATCCGGGACCGCCGGGCATGCCATTTACATACCCCTGTCCACCCCCTGAACCGCCCGTACCGCCCACATAACTCGGGGCGCCGCTACCACCACCACC
The DNA here is from genome assembly GCA_016873635.1 of Lentisphaerota bacterium. Taxonomy (GTDB): domain Bacteria; phylum Verrucomicrobiota; class Kiritimatiellia; order UBA8416; family VGWJ01; genus VGWJ01. Next base: position 3,824 of record VGWJ01000124.1, read on the forward strand.
GCCCAAAGCGGCAATACCGCCGAAGGAACTGCTCGATCCATTCGTTCCGGATCCACTACTGGACCCATCGCCGCCGATGCCCACGATAACTTGGACAGGCGTCGCGGCCGTCAGGTTCGTCATCGCCTCCGCGGTCGTGTTGCTGCCGGACAACTCCCCTTGCACGGAACTCCGATACCCGCCTGCGCCGCCGCCGCCACCACCCCAACCCGCGTTACCACCGCCTCCACCGCCGCCAATGACCAGGTACTCGACGTTCTTTAGCGGTTTCGACGGAACGAAGTAGCCGGTGCTCGCCGCGTTCGTGTACTGGTGCACGGCATAGATCTTCTGCGACACAGTGCCCAAGTTGTTGGTGAAGTAGGATAGCACATCGCCGCCCCAGGCCCAGAAAGGCGGCGTCGGCGTCGTGTCGGTCGCCAGCACCGTGCAGGTCGCCGAATTGGCCGGCGTGCCATAGGGGTAGTTGCCTGCCCCCGCCGTGAGGGTCAACACCGCATTGCTGTTGGAT
>VGWJ01000125.1 GCA_016873635.1 Lentisphaerota bacterium
GGACGGCGACGTCGATCAGGCGCCTGGAAGACCGCGAGCGGGCGGAGGAAGTGGCGCGCATGCTCGGGGGCAAAGACATCAGCAGCGTCGTCTTGCGGCACGCGCGCGAGATGCTGGCGCGGACGGCGGAACGCTAGCCCCGCGCCCGGCTCAGCGGAGGAGTTCCTCCGACAGCGCGGCTTCGTCCGGCCCGGCCGCCGGCGCGGCAGGTCCAGCGTTTTCCTCCGTCTCCCCCAGCGCCGCGTCAATCGCCTCGTCCCGTTCCGCGCCCAGCTCCACCGCCTTGTCGTAGTGCAGCCTGGCCGCCGCGATGTCGGGCGGGTCCGCCGCGAGCATGATCTGCGCCAGGTTGAAGTGCGCCGCCGCGGATTCGGGTTCGATGACTATCGCGCGTTCCACCTGCTCCCGCGCGTCGGCCATGCGGCCGATGCCGAAATAGGCCGCACCCAGCGCAAGGCGCGCGATCGGGTCGGAAGGATTGTCGAAAACCACCGCCTCCATCACGTACATCGCGTTCTGGTACTCCCCGGCCCGGCAGTGCGTGAGACCCAGAAGCGTGCGCACGGCCGGATCGTCGGGATCGTCCCGCAGGGCGCCGACCAGCGCGGCCCGCGCCTCCTCGTCCCGGCCCTCGGCCATGAGCAGCCGCGCCCGGGCCGCCGCTTCACGGGCCGCGTCTTCCCGCGCCGCGCTCATCTCCGGCGCCGGCGGCGCAAGCGGAAGCGCCGGCTTGTCGCCCGGGTCGGCAGGCGGCGCCGGCGGAGCTCCGGAGAGCGGCGCCCCGGCCGTCAACTTCACCAGCGCCTCGATCTGGCTGTCGCAGTAGCTGATGCGGAACCTGGTCACGCCGGGCTGCCACTCGGGATAGCGCTGCGCCAGGCCCGCATACGCCGCCAGCGCCTCGCGGTAGGCGCCGACGGCCGCGGCATGATCGCCGCGGTCGCGCGCTTCGTCCGCCCGGATCAGCAGGTCGTGGGCGCGGCGGAAATGCTCGACGGCCGGGGTCTCCCGCGGCGGCGCGGCGGCGATGCGCTCTTCCGCCGTCTCCGCGCGGCCTGGGGACGCCAGCAGACACGGCCACAAGATAATCCAGACGCGCCTCATTTGAGTAGCGATTCTAGCTTTGCGCTTCCCCCGCCGCAAGCAGGGCTTGTTCGGCGACCCAGGGATAGGTCTTGGCAATGCCCGCATCCAGATCGTGCCGGCATTCCCACCCCAGCGAGCGGATGCGCGCGTTGGCGTGATTGCGGGCGTGCACGCCCACCGGACCATCCACGTATCGCATCCCGATCTTCATGCCCGCCGCGCGCGCCACGCTCGCAACCAGCTCGTTCACCGACACGCGCTGCTCGCTGCCGATGTTCACGGCGCCTTCCAGGTGCGACTCCATCAAGAGGCGGATGCCGTCAACGAGGTCGTCCACGAAGATGTACGTGCGCATCGCCGTTCCGTCGCCCCACACCTCGATCGTCCCGCCGTCCCCGGCGAGCGCCACCTTGCGGCAGATTGCCGCCGGCGCCTTCTCGCGCCCGCCCTGCCAGGTCCCGTACGGCCCGTAGCAGTTCTGGAATCGCGCGATGCGCACCGCCATGCCGTAGCGGCGCTGGTAGGCCATGGCCATGCGCTCGGAATACAGCTTTTCCCACCCGTACTCGTTGTCCGGCATCGCCGGGTAGGCGTCGTCTTCCGTGAGATCGGGCTCATCGGACATCATGTCGCGGTATACGCAGGCCGACGAGGAGTAGAAGTAACGCGGCACGCCGGCGCGCGCGGCTTCGGCGGTCATGTGCACGTTGATCAGCATGCTGTTGCGCATGATCTCGCACTCCGCGGCGTGAATGAACCCCATGCCTCCCATGTCCGCCGCCAGCTGGTAGACCTGGTCGAACGCGCCGCCCCCCGCGTCCACCGCCCGCGCGCAGTTGGCCGGTTCGCGCAGGTCAAGCAGCAGAAACTCATCGGCGTCCGTCGTCCGGAACTCGTGCGCCTTGATGTCCACGCCCCGCACCCAGAAGCCGTCCGCCTTCAGGCGCCGCACGAGGTGACCGCCGATGAACCCGCCCGCCCCGCACACCAGTGCCTTCTTCATGCGCAGTGTTCTCCGTCCTTTCGCTTCTTTGCCGCGTAGGAGCGCCCGGATCCCATGAACACGCTGATGGGACGCAGGGGCTCGACGTTCTCGCACACGATCTTGATCGCCGACGCGATCGGCACCGAGAGCACGGCGCCGACCACGCCCCACAGCCAGCCGAAAAACACCAGCGAAAGCAGCACGACCACCGGGCTGAGGTTCAGGCGGTCGCCCATCACTTTCGGGGAAAGGACGTTTCCGGTCAGCGTCTGGATCGTCAGCAGGGCCAGCAGCGTGAAGACGCAAGGCCAGAAGCTGGGATAGTACTGCACCAGCGCCACAAGAATCGGCGGAATCGACGCCACGATCGAGCCCACGGTCGGGACGAAATTCAGAAAGAAAGCCAAGGCCCCCCAGGTGGCCGGGAAATCCACGCGCAGCAGGCGCAGGGCCGCCCACACCAGGAACCCCGTTCCGAGGCTGATCAGGAACTGGATCGTCAGGTACCGCGCAATCTGCAGCGAGATGGCATCGAGCACGGCGTTCACGCGCTCGGCCCGTTCGGGCGAGAACGCGGCGCGGATCTTGTCCTCCACGAACGGTTCGCCGAGAAGCAGAAAGAAAAGGAAGATCGTGACCATTACGATGTTGGAGACAACCGCCACGAACGATCCGGAGACGCGCACCAGGTAAGCGCCGACCTTCTCGCCCCAGCGCACGCCGGCAAAGTACTCGGAAGACATCCTGAGTTTCTCGGCCGCCGTCCCGGCCAGGCCGGCGAGCTGCTCTTCGTAGCGCGGATAGGCGGCGACGAACGCGGCAACGCGCGCGTTGAGAAACAGGGCCACCAGGTACAGGACGCCCAGCACCACCGCCATCATGAGCGAAACCGCTATGCCCGAAGGCACCCGCTTGCGCTTCAGCCAGCGCACGGGCGGCCCCAATACGTAGGAAAGCAGCCAGGCAACGATCAGCGGCAGGACGACGGCCTGCGCCTGCTTCAGCACCGCGCCCGCCGCGATGACGGCCAGAACGCCCAGAAAAACGACCGCGACCCGGTTTTTTTCCATAAGAAGACGGAGTGTACCCTGCCGGCTTCCGGCGCGCAAGGCGCGAAGCGCGACTGTCGCGGTGCGCGACCGTGATCCGAAAACAGGGACTTGGCGCGGGCGGTCTCTGGCGCCGCGCGCCGCGAACAACCAACATCGAACATCCGACGCCGAACGTCGAAGTGGGAGCGGTGGACGAGAACGGCGACGAAAACGGAAAACCATTGGAGATCGTAGCTTCGTCCGCCGCTGAGGATCCTCACGCAGGCGTCGTGACGGAAGGCCGGCCCCGTCATTCGGCCGGTTCGGGAACGGCGGCCGCGACGGGCGGCGCGGGAACGGGCGCGACCGGTTCGGCCGGCTTTCCCTCGGCCGCAACCGCCGGCAGCCTGTTCAGGCTTCTGTCCAGCGTGCGCAGAAAATCGTCCATGGCCCTGCCGAGTTCGCGCCCGAACTGCCTGGCGGCGTCAAAGGCTTCATCCCGGCTTGCCTGCGCCGCCGTGCGCCGCGCCGCCCTGACGATATCGCCGAAGCCCCCGGCTTCGAGCACCGTCTCGATCTGCGGGTGCGCGTCGAAGTCGTCCGCCGTCCAGTCGCGGATGTCGACGTACACCTCCCGGAACGTGAGGAATCTCTTGTCCAGGACGATCAGGCCTTCGCCGGCGCGCACGACGTAATGGCTCGCCCCCCAGTAGACGCACGCGGCCAGGCCGAGCCCGGCCAGGATCCATAGCGCCGCTTTCATAGGGCAAGTAATAGCGCGCCGCGCCTGCGGGGAAAAGGGCAGAACGGAATTTCTGTACGCGCGCCCCCGACCTGTGTCATCCTCGGCATCCTCAGTCC
>VGWJ01000126.1 GCA_016873635.1 Lentisphaerota bacterium
CGCCCATATCGTGGCCGGCGGGGGTGTGCGCGGGCGTCTGGCCGCGGTGCTGCTGGTGTGCCTGCTGTCCACGCCCTACGTGTCCCGCCGCGAGGCCCTGTTCCTGGCGGATCTCCTGCGCGATCCGCCTTCGCACCTGCTGGGCTTTCTGAGCCTGGGCGCGGTCCTGCTGCTGCCCGGCGCCGGACGCCGCGCCGGACCGCTGGCCGCCGCCATGGGTTTCGCCCTCGGGTTCTCCGCGTGGTTCCGGCTGACGGGAATCATGTTCGCACTGCCGATCGGACTGTACATATTGGCCGGGGTCGCCCTGCCGTGGCGGCGGCGCATCGCGGTCGGCGCCTGGCTCGGACTCGGCATCGCGCTCGGGCTGACGCCGCTGCTTGCCCAGAACGCGCTGGAAGGCAAGCGCATCCATGAGACGGGCCAGATCGAAGCGCTGGCGGGTTGGGCGCGGGACGCCGGAGCGGACAAGGGCGCCGCCGCGGCCGTGACGGATGGCGAAGAGGACGACGCGCCGGACGAAACCGATGGGGAAGCCGGCGACGAAGCCGGCGAGGCGCCCGAAGGGAAAGACCCCGAGCTCGCCGCCTATGTCGAGCGCCTTTCGGACGCGCGAAGCGTTGACCAGCGCCCCGAGGGGTTTCATCCCATGTACTTCCGCTTGTGGTTTCCGCGCCTGGCCCGGCGGGTATTCACGGCGTTCGGTCCGTACTGCGCCGCGGCCGCGCTGTTCTTCGCCGCGTTCGGGCTGCTGACGGCCGGGCGCCGCGCCCTGCTGTTCCTGGGCGCGGCCCTGCTGTTCGCGGTGTTCTACTCGTTCTACGACAAGATCCTCTGGCGCTACTTGTACCTGAGCACGATGCTCGTGGCCGTTCCCACCGCGGTCGGGCTCGCGTCCGCCGCGGATGCCGCGATCGGATTCGTTCGCGCCCGCCGCGCGCGCGTGGCCCTTTCCGCCCTCGTGGTCTGCGCGGCCGCGCTGCCCGCCCTGGAGAAACTGCGCGATGAGGGCGAAGGCGTCTTCGGTCTTTCCGCGCGCTGGCGCAAGATGGAGGAGGCGCGGCGCGAGATGGAGGAGAGCTTCCGGCCGGACGACCTGTTCGTCACCTACGACCAGAACCTCCGGCGCTGGATCGAGTTCATGGCGCAGAGCGACGACGCGGTGACGCGCTGGGGCATAAAGGCAAAACGGGACTCGCGCAAACGCATTTTCGACGAACTGCTCGCCTCGGACGAGCGGCGCGTGCTGTTCCTGGGACGTCTGCGCGACGGCGAGCGGGAGCAGCCCTCCTGGTGGAAGGACGATCTGCTTAACGAGTACGATCTCGAACCCATGGGCCCGCGCTTCAGAAACAAGTTCATCTGCCACCGCGTGCGGCCCCGCGCCGCGCTGCGCCGCGAGGTGCCGCTGGCCAGCTACGGCCCGACGGACGGCCGTCTGTTCATGTTCGCGCGCAAACTTTCGATCACCAACCGCTGGCAGAGCGTCCGCATCGCCGCCGCGGACGGCACGAACGCGGTTACCGCGCTGATCCAGGCCGGTCCCAATCTGCTGCCGCTGCCGGCGGGCCTCGATCCGGCGCGGCCGGCGGTGACGCTGTTCTCCGACGCGCCGCTGCCGTCCTTCGTCGCCGCGGAGACGGTCGGCGCGCGTCCCGCCAGGATGCCGTGGTGTTCCTACGAACACATGCCCTCGCTGCGGTTCGCGTCGGACGAGTCCCTGAACACCCGCTGGTTCGGGTACAAACGCTGGAAGCGCGACTGGGGCGGATACGACCGCAAGCACATGAGCTATCCGCTGTGGCAACTGCCGCCCGGCAGCAGCCTTCGCCTGCCGGCGCACGAAGGCGATATGGGTGTCCGGCTCTACTTCTCCGCTTACCGCCTCGGCGAGTTCTCGAGCGAGGCGGAAACGGCCCTGCCGCCGGCTTTGCGGCAGGTGCGCTACCGCGTGAACGGCACGGAGCTCGCGCCGCGGCTCGTCCTGATGCGCCCGCTTCAAAAACGCCGGGCGTGGAAGGCCGTTGACTATGCGCACGACCTGCGTATTCCGTCCGAGGCGCTCGGCGGCGCCGCCGGGCCCAACCTCCAGATCCTGTACGGCGGCCCGTACGATTGGGACATTCTCCTCTACCAGATGGAGTTCTTCACGGACAACCTTGTTGCCTCCGGCGATGACGCGGCGCCGGATCCCGACGCGAACGCCTATGCCTGGCGCGAGGAGGCCGACGAAAGCGTTTGGGGCCTGGGCGGCTGGCTGGATCCGGCGCTGCGCGCGCTCGACGGTCCGGTTTCCATTCCTTTGAGCGTTCCGACGGCGGAAGCGCCCGCGGGCGCGGTCCTGGTCGTCTACTGGCCCGACCGCGCCGAGGCGAAGGCGCGCCTGACCTACGAAGCCGGCGGGGCGACCGGAGTCCTGACCCTGCGTACGTCCTCGCGTCCGGTCCCGCACTACGTCGCGCTCAAGGATCCCGCCGCCGATACGATCCGGCTGACGCCGGAATACGGCGCGCCTCCGGCCTGCGTGCCGGTGGTCAACTTCATCCTGCCCGTCCGCCCGGTCGCGCCGGATCGGCCGCTGACGGTCGGAGCCGCCGATGAGGCGGCGTTCGCGTTGTTGTCGGAAGGCTTCTGGTGGCCCGAGACGCAGGCGGACGGTTCGGTCATGCGCTGGACCGGCGCGGCGGCCGCGATGACGTTCCCGCTGGCCCGCGCCGACCGCGACCTGGCTCTGACCGTCGTTCTGCAGGGGCCCCCGCGCAAGGCCGGCGTGCTGCCGTTGAAGGCGCTGCTGAACGGAGCGGAGGTCGGCGAAACGGAGGTTGCGCCGGAGGTGAAGCGGGAGGCCGTGTTCCGGCTTCCGGCCGCCGCCCTGCGGGAAGGCCTGAACCGGATCGAGCTGCGCACGCGAGGATGGCGGCCTTCGGATCTGGGCAAGTCCGAAGACTCGCGCGAGCTGGGCCTTTACGTGCGGTCGATCACATTGTCGGTCGCGGAGGAGTGAGAGGATGACTCTCGCCAGGTCGCCAGGCGCGCAGAGAAAGACATTGTTATCCTTGGCAGTCTTTGCGTCTTGGCGAGAGAATCAGGCGCCATGATGGAACGAGTCATGGAAGCCGTTGTCGCCAGTCTGCTGCTGGGTCTGTTCGCGGCCGCGGCTTTCGGCGCGATGCTGCTGGAAATCCTGCCGCGGGCGGTCGCCAACATGGCGGCGCATCCCGGCAAGGCGGCCTTCAACTGGGCCATGAACATGTCGCGCCTGTGGTTCCGTTTTCCGAACACCAACAAGCTCCAGCGGCCGCACACGCTGGGCTACGTGCTGTTCAACTCCGCTCTGCTGGCGGCCCTGGGGCTGTGCGCCTATCCGCTGTGGCGCAACCGCCGCCGCCTGCCGCCCGAGATATGGGTGCTCCTGGCCTTTGCCGGCATCGCGACGGGCGGCTCGTCGCTGTTGAGCGCCGTGCCGCGCATGCTCAACCCGATCATGCCGGTGTTCTTCATCGTCATCGGGTACACGTTCGGCCAACTGGTCGAGGTGCGATGGAAGTCCACCAACTGACCCAGGGTTTCTCCAGCGGCGACGCCACCAGCAACATGGCGCTCCGCCTGCAGGCGGTTCTGCGCGAGCTCGGCCACGCCTCGCGCATCTTTTCGGAGCCCGCGCACATCGGGCCGCGGGAAAGGGAGCGGTGCCTCGATGCCCGCGAACATGCCGGCTGTTCCGGTCCGGGCAACGCGCTGATCTACCACTACGGCGGCGCGTCGGACCTGTCGGACTACTTCG
>VGWJ01000127.1 GCA_016873635.1 Lentisphaerota bacterium
GAGTGAGATAGCAGCCGACAACGTGCCCGGCGCCGTCGGCGCGCAAGACCGGAAACGGGATGCCCGTCGAGACGGCGTGGTTCCAGGAGGCGTGGAAGTAGCGCGCCGCCGGTTCCGGCGCGGACGGATCGACGGTCCATCCGGTTTCGACTTCAACCGGTACGGGCGACAGGTTCTCGATCTCGGCCCGCGCCCCGCGCCGGAACGGCATGGGGAAACGCGACACGTAGACGCCGTCGACGCGCGCCAGGGGTAGCGCCGTGAACTCCCTCGCGTTCAGGCCGTTGCAGAAGAAATCGCCCAGCGGCGCCGCGACGCTCGGCGCGGCGGCGCCATCCCAGTACATGCGCAGGACCAGCGCGCGCAACAGTTGGGCGCGCTGCAATTCGTTAAGGGCGGCGGGGAACTCCAGGCGAATCCGGAACCGGCGCAGCGAGCCGCTGCCGGATTGCTCCAGCCAGCGCCAGGTCTGCCCCGGTGCGACCGTCGCCTGCGCCTGCTCGGCGCAGTCCGCGGCATCCCCGGCCGCGGCCTGCCTCGCTCCGCGCCAGGCCGCGCGCGTCTCTTCCAGGAGAACCTTCTCCGCCTCGCTCACCTGCGCCGGGAACGACGTCACCCGCGTCCCGCGCGGAAATGTCTCGTAGTTGAAGTGGAAGAACGGCATCGCATCCGGCTTCAGGTCGGCCACCCTGACGCATATCTTCAGCGACTTCGCGTACGGCAGCGGCAGGTAGCAGTAGTTGCCGTTGCTGACCTTGTCGCTCAGCGGCGGAGTGAACGGATCGGCTCTGCCGAACAGGTCCGACTCCTTGAACCGCAGGCGCGGCTCTGCTTCGCCGTCGAAGAAGAACAGCCATTCTTCCGCTGGGATGTTGGTCATCCAGATGCGCCTGACGCAACCCGGCCCTTTCAGGTCCGCGAGAACGTAGCGGTCGCCTTCCCGCCTGGCCGCCAGGTTGGCCCAGTCGCTGTTGCCGCCGGTCCGATCGAAGCTCGTAGTCAGCCCGGCCGTTCCCGCGGGGGCCCGCGCGAACACCGCCAGGTTGGTCAGATCCCGCAACCCGCTGCCTAGGGAAACCCCGCCGACCGGCGAGGCCGCGCGACGGCAGCCGCCGCCGAGGCAGAGGAGGATGAGAGTCGCAAGCAGCAGAAGGGCTACACGTTTCATTACGATCCCCTCACCCTGCCCCTCTCCGCCAAGGGGAGAGGGAATCCGTCGTAGACTACATGCCGGTTCTTCATGCTTTATTGCAGTCACCAATGACCATTTATGACACGCTGCGCGGCCCGCCGCAGAACCCAGGCCGGCCCCATCTCGCGGAGACCTTGCAGAAGAACGACTGGCAACGGCTTCTTCTGGACTCGAAACAACCGTCGCTCGCAGCGCGGGTCAATGGTCACGTCCGGCGGATGTCGCATCGGAAATTGCATCGGCGTCACGGAAGTCTTCCCGCAATGGAATCGGCGGGGCGTGTGCGTGGCGTCCGCGCCGAAACCGACGTTGCGCACCAGGTTGCCGGCAGGCATCGCCGTAAGCCCTCCCAGCAGCCAGCATGCCAGACCCCACTGAATATCCCACGTATCAACGGCGCCCGCGGATGCCATGTCGAACTGGCCGCCCCAGTGCCGGCGCTCTTCGCGTCCCGCGAAGAGCCTGTCCAGCATGCCTTCCGCCTTGGCCTTCGGCCATGCGCGCGCGTCGAAGTCGTAGTGTCGCCAGACGCGCCGCCAGGATGCCCATCCCCAAAGCGATATGTATCGCGTGAACAGGTAGCTCCAGGGGACAGCACCCCCACCCCCCCCTCCCAGGAAGTTATAGCCTGAGATTGTTGTTACGCGCTCATCCGCGCGATAGCGCGCCAGCAACTCCCGGCAGAACGGGAAAAAGGAGGGATCCGGGATAAGGTCGTCCTCAAGCACGATTCCCTCTTCGACATTGCCGAAGAACCAGGCCAGGGCGTCGGCCACGCCCCTTCCACATCCCATGTTCCGGTCCCGGAAGCGGGTCTGCAGCTCGCAGTCCCAGTCCACGCGCGCCGCGAAGGCGCGCACCGCATCCACCCGTTCCCTCTCTCCGGGAACGCCCTCCCGCGGCCCGTCCACGGCGAAGAAGAGCTGACGCGGCCGCGCGGCGCGGATCGCCTCAAACGGATGGACGATCAAATGCGGTCGGTTGAAGCCGAGAAGAAGTACGGGCGTGTTCAAGTTCGCGCTCATGGTGGTACGGAGTGCAGGATACGGGAACACTGCTCCCCGCGGAAGCGAAAACCCGCGGTCGCGCACAGGAGAACCCACCCCGCCCCGGCATTCGCCGGGGCACCCCTCCCAGGAGGGGATCTATACCCGCTCTCGGCGCAATACGCTCCCGGGATCCCCTTGATTGGTGTGAGTGGAAATGCACGGCGGCAAAAATGACGAATGACGAAATACCCAAGCCCGAATCAATGTCGAAGCCTGAAGCCCGAAAGGAACAGCACCCCGCTCCGCATGTGGCGACTGGCCCTGCGCCTGTAGCGGCCGTATCACCCGCAACCTTTTCGTCATTAGGTATTTCGGATTTCATTCGGACATTGGGTATTTCGTCATTCGTCATTGCGCACGTGTGACCATCTCGGGACGTAGCGCGCCGGGCTGGACAAAACCGGACAAAAACCGGGAAAAGTCCAGGTCTCCGCCGGATTGACGGCACGCGCCCCATCTCGTATGCTCATCCGCGACATGAGACTCGTCGCCACGCTTCAAGAGCCCAAGGTGCTGAGCGCCCCTGAGGTGGAGCGCCTGTGCCGGCGGCTGGCCGAAGCCTGCCGCGATCTGCCCGTGGTGCTTCTGTATCTGCACGGATCGCATGCGCACGGGACGCAGACGCGGCTCAGCGATCTGGACCTCGCCGTGCTTCTCGATCGCGCGGCTCTTCCCGGACACGACGTGCTTTTCCGCCTCGAAGAAATCTGTGAAAGGGATGACGTGGACTTCGTCGTGCTGAACCGCGCCGGGCCGATCATCAAGGACCGCGTGGTGCGTCACGGCCGTCTCGTCCACGCGCGAAGCGAGCGGGATCGCGTCGTCTTCGAGGCACACGCCCTGAAGGAGGCCATGGATTACCGGCCGTTCTCACGGGCCTATGACGACGCAATGTTTCGTCAGATCCGGGAGGGCCGTTTCCTTGATTGACCGCGAGATCGTTGCCACGCGACTGAGCAAGCTGCGCGAAGCCTTGCGCCATCTCGTCGAAATCAGATCGAAACCACGCCAGGAATATCTGGCCTCCGAAACTGACCGCGCGCTCTCGGAGCACTACTTGCGCCTGGCCTTGGAGGCCATGTTGGACATCGGCAGTCACCTGATCGCGGCCAGGGGCTATCGCAAACCGCTTCAGCTCCGCGAGATCCCGCTCGTACTGGCTGAGAACGGGATTATTGAGAATGATCTGGCCCGCCGCCTGGCGGAAGCCACCGGCCTGCGGAACCGTCTCGTGCACGGCTACACGGACATTGACTACGCCATGCTCTTCGACGCGCTTGAGAAAGATCTCTCGGATATCGGGATCTTTGCCGTCGCCGTGGGACAGACCGTTGACGAAGACCAGTCAGAGTAGCGGCGAGGCGAAGCAATGTGGTCATCTGAACAGCGATCCCCGCGCGGCGGCTTGGCGG
>VGWJ01000128.1 GCA_016873635.1 Lentisphaerota bacterium
CCCTCTCCTAACAAGCCACGCACAGAACATTGATTGATAAGAGATCGCCTTTCGGCCGCCCCGGGCGCCATTGAGAATGGCGAGCCTGCACCGTCCCGCACGGGCCGAAATCATTCCGGAACCGGTATGGAGCAGCGATGTCATGGACAGGAGCATGGCCAGGTCGTGCGCGCGATCCTATTTCCTCACCGTAAACCGCGGAAAGCGAGCGATTATGGGCGGATACTCCATGCTGGGATGCAGCGCCACCGCCGCCCGCATGCCCTTCTCATCGTCGCCATCAGCGACCATCATGTTAAGGGAAAAGTCCTCGCCGGCTGCCACTCCGATGGCCGCCAACGGCAGACCCAGTTCGTAGCGCGTGGTCCGGGCCTTGTCGTCGCGCGCCACGGCGCGGCTGGCGGCCTTCAACACGTCGTTGCTCGGGCCTGAAAATTGATGCATAACGACGCCGTTCGTGGTCAATGCCAGCGCCAAGCTCCAGTTGATGCCCTTGGCATTGACGAGGTGGACCTGCAGGGCGTCGCCGTTCCACAACTTGTCGCCGGCCTGTGTGTTGCAATGCCGGTCGTCGGTGACTTCAACAGCCACACACAGCGACTGACCATCGTGGCCCAAGAACAGCCTCGCGCTAACATCTTCAGGGCCCCGCCAGGGGTCGTAACTGAATGTCGGCAGGAAGGTTCGATATCTAAGCGGAGCCACATCTTCGGCTGCATTGAGGATCGCCGTGGGCTCGGGTTGGCCACCTGCCGCGCCCCACTCATCCAGCACCCCGTCGCAGCGCAGCGCGCCGGCCAGACGAGGAAGCGCTTTGACACCTTCGGGATCGAAGCGCTTGGCCGCCTGACGAATGGCCGTATCGCCCGCAGGAGCCGTGCGCGCCGCGCGCCAGCAACCGGTCAGGCTCCGGTCCAGAAACACGTTCCGGAAGGCGCCGCGGCCCGACGTCTTCAGCGCGCCGCTGTTATAGTACGGATCGTAGCGCAACAAAACCGCCTCCATCTCCGTGGGCCAGTCGCCCGGCAAATCGAGCGTGCCTCGGCCGTGCGTGCCAACGAACTTCCGGCCCGCAGCACTGCCGGTCGAAATCGGACGATCATACCAGTTGGGAAAACCCATCCAGGCCAACCCCCAGTACGAGAAACCGGCCTCGTTCGGCCGCGGATCCAAGGGGCCGCGAATGGCTTTCTCGAATTCCAGTTCCGTCATTGGCCGCAACCCCGCCCACGCCGCGAACGCCGCGCCGTCCGCATATGACAGCCGGGGACACGGATCGTACGGCTTCTCCGCCACGAACGTCCACTCCGGCGCCGCGCCGCCACGTTGAATCGTCTTGCCATGGTAGTCGGCATAATAGCGCGTACGCAGTTCGGTTGGGGTCAACGTGCCCAGGAGTCCGGCGTATTGTCCTTGCGTGATATACGGGTACTTCATGCCATAGAAGGCGGCATACCCATTCGGAAAAGAGGCCGGGATTTCGCCGCCGTCCTCCGGCTTGATCCCGGCAGCCCAGAGCTTACCGTTCTCGCGGCCGGTCGGGATCGCGCCTGAACTCGTCACCCGGAAGGGTGGCGTCGGCGAACCGTTGTCATGCAGCTCCCAACTGGAGGTTCCCATGACGCGCAGCGGCATGTCCTTGCTGCCGTCAGTCCACCGGTAGAGCCGGTTCCACTCAATCCCTCCCGACCCCAGATAGAAGGGCCCTTCGGCCACGTAAACCATTTCGACACCAAAGGCGCGGACCTCAGCGTTCAGTGGTTGCGCTTCGCACACTACCGTGACGCCCCTGGCCGAAACCGCGCCAATGCCATCCCCTGCGCGGCGCACGAACAAACCCACGTAACCATCGGCGCCACCCGGCACGACAAACTCGATCGGGGTGCCCTCTTTTCCCTGGCTGAAGCCCGTTGGGGTCACGACCCGGTCCGCAGCCAGTCGCGCCGGTTGCCAAACCGCTCCGCCCGCAGGTTTGACCTTGAAGAAGACCCATGCGGCATCGTGAAAACCGCCGTGCCGCCACGAGTTCGACCAGGCGATATCGAAGGTTATCGTCGCGGTCTTCGCGTCACGCGTGGCAATCGCCGCGTGGTCGATCTTCAGACCCTCCGAGCGGGCCGCGTCCCCGCACAGGAGCGCGCCGCACACCATCACCGTCGCCAGTGCGCAACGGGCGAATGACCCATGGCGTGATATTCTTCTCTTCATCGTCCGATCTCCTTGATTACGCTTGCCACCGACTTCAGTCGCCCACCATCGCTCCGAACACTGAACACCGAATGCGCCCCTCACGGCTCTCGCGCCTCTTTCGGCTGGCCCTGAAGCGAGCCTGGCTCTGCTGCTTCACGGGGCGCCGTGCGCACGCCACGCCACTTATGGGATCGCAGGCGGCTCGGATCCGCTGTATCGGCGAGCAGCCGGTCCGATAGTCGCGCGCGGGTCAGGTCAACATCCTTGCCCTGGTAGTGCGTGCAGCGCATCCCGCTGCCAACCGCATCCTCCTGCGGCCAATCGGACGGCAGAGTCAAAGTGCCGTTGCCGTGCGTGCCCTTGAACTTGCGGCCCGTGGCGTTCGCAACCGTGACCGTGCGCTCGCTCTGAGGGTCGCCCTTGAAAGCGTTCCAGCGCCTGTCATTGAACCCGCCGACGCCCCAGTAACTTTCTCCGATCTCCTCGGGTTCCGGCTCGCGCGGCCCGCGGACAGCCTTTTCCAACTCCAGCTCCGTCATCGGCCGCAAACCCGCCCAGGCCGCGAAGGCCGCCCCGTCCGCCCACGATACGCCGAAGAGTCCCGGCCCGGCGCGGGCCGCGGCCGAATGGAAGACATAGGTTGGGGGGGTCGCATTCTTGTTGCTGCTGACGGAGCCACAACCGCCGGAGTAATGGACCTGTGTGGGCTCCGGCTTCGGAAACCTCGCGTTCGCCTGGTCCGGCGTCAACATGTTCAGGAACGCGGCATACTGCCGGGGCGTGATTTGGTGCTGCATGCAGTAGAAGGCGGAAAATCCGTTTGGAAAGGAGGCCGCGATTTCGCCGCCGTCCTCCGGTTCGGCCCCGTGGGCCCAGAGCCGGCCCTTCTGCTTGCCCGTGGGAATGGCTCCGGCACTCGTCACACGGAACGGCGGGGTCTGGTTAGGATCGTCCGTGAACCGGTAGAACGCATTCGACTCCGTGCCGCCGGTCCCGACGCTGAACGCGCCCTCGGGAACATAGACCATCTCGATGCCGAAGGCGCGTATTTCAGCGCCCAGGGTTCGGTTTGTTCCGCCGGAGCTTCCTGGCAAAGGCGGACCTTTCGTGTTCAGTTCCACCACCGCCGTGACTCCGTTCGCTTTCACGGGGCCCTCGCCGAGCTCAGCCCGCCGTACGAACATGCCGGTGAAGCCGTCGGTCCCGGCCGGAACCAGGAACTCCAGCGGCGTGTCCGGCTTCGCTCCGGGAACTAAGGCGGACGCGCCGCCTTGCTCCTGACCGAAGCCCGTCGGGTTTACGATCCGGTTCGCGGCCAGTCGGACATGACGCCACTCCGTATCGCCCTCGGTCCGCACCTTGAAGAAGACCCACGCCGCATCGTGATTGAACTCATGCCGCCAGGAAGCTTCGCGGGCAAAGTCGAAGCGCACGATCGCCGTCCGC
>VGWJ01000129.1 GCA_016873635.1 Lentisphaerota bacterium
CGTAAGCGTCCGGCGAACCCATATCCGGGGCCTTCCTTCCTCTGAGCCCGCCCGACTCCGGCCCCCCTCCGCCCTTTGCCGAGACGTATGCATCGCCCAGCGCACGTGTTGATCCCGAAGAACGCCGGGCCTTACCGGGAGCGGAGCCGTGAGCGCGTCGCTCCGGGCGGTGGCGGGGTACAGGCGCCGAGGGGTTCCGTGTTGCTCACGAGCTGTTGGACGCCTGCACGGCCTGCTCGCAGTGAGTCTGTCGAAGCTGCCACTGGTCCGGCAGCAACTCGGCGAGGCGGCTGGCCGGATGGGCGCTGATCCGGTCGAACACGTCGCGCAGGTAGGCGAACGGATCAAGGCGTAGCCGCTTACATGTGGCGGCGAAGCTGGTCAGGATCGCGGCGGTCTGACCGCCTCGGTCACTGCCATACCAGAGCCAGTTTTTCCGTCCCACGGCGATGCCGCGCAGACTGCGCTCCGCGCCGTTGTTGTCGATCTCCAGGTCGCCATCCTCCGTATAGCGTTTCAAGGCCGTCCAGTTGCCGAGCGCATATCCGATGGCCTCCCCGATGGGACTCTTGGGCAGGACCTTGGGTTGCTCCGCCAGGAGGTAGCGCTCGATGCCGTCGAGCAGCGGACCGCTTTTCTCCTGCCGCAGAAGCCGGCGCGCTTCGCCCTTCAGCTCCCGTTGCTTGGCTGCGCGCTCCACATCGTAGAGCAGCCGCACATAGGCCAGCATCACCATCGCACGCATCAGATCGGAACTCTGCGCCACGAAGAACTTGCGGCGTGCATGCGCCCAGCAAGCCACCTCGATCAGGGCGTGCGCATCGTTCGCGAAGATGGGTTCGTAGCCGGAGTAGGCGTCGGCTTGCACATATCCCTCGTAGTCATCCAGGAAGGCGGCCGGCCCTTCGTGACCGCGGGTGGGCGTGTAGTCGTAGACGATGTACGGATGCGCCTCGTCGCCGACGTAGGTCCAGATCCGGCCGGTGCGCGTGCGCGGCCCTTCGGGATCGAAGACCGCCACGGGCGTATCGTCGGTCTGGACCGCCTTGGAACAGAGCACCTGGTGCTTCATCAACTGGTAGAGCGGGACGATCAACTCGGCGCAGGCACGCATCCAGTCGCACATCGTCGAACGGGCCAGTTCCACGCCCTGGCGGCGGAACATGCCCTCTTGGCGTGCCAGGGGCAGGTGATCGGCATACTTGCTGACCGCCACCTGCGCCAACAGCCCCGGCCCCGGCAACCCCTTCTCGATCGGCGCCATAGGCTTGCCGGCCGTCACCACCGTACAGCCTTTGGGGCAGGCGTACTTCCCACAGACCTCCTCGATCACCGTCAGCGACGCCGGAATGAACTCCAGCCGCTCGCTGACTTCCTCGCCGATGCGCCGTAGGGCCTCGGCGCAGTGCGGACAATGCTGCTGTTCAGCCGTCAGATCAAAGACGACTTTGCGGCGCGGCAGGTTCTTGGGCAAAGGCTTGCGCCCGTGGCCGGGGCGTGGCGGAGTGCGCGCCGGAGCCTCGGGCGACGGTTCCGTCGCCGGGGGCGCCGCGAGCTCGGCTTGGACCGTGGCCAGCGCATCGAAGAACAACTGGTTCTCATCAATGCGCTCGCTCTTCTGACCGTAGCGCCAGCGCAGCAGTTGCTCCAGTTGGTGCTGCATCTGCCGCAGCCGGCGGTCGCGCACGTCCAACTCCCGGACCAACTCGGCGATCAGCGCGTGGCAGCCGGCCACATCCGCAGGCAGGTTGTGGGTGTCCATGCTCATGCCTCAGGCCTGGCGGCTTGACGTTGCAGATCCTGCAAGGCAATGGCGGCGTCCACCCACGCGGCGGTCAGTTGCCGAAAGCGCTTGTAGGCCGCCAGCTTCGCGCCCATCGCCGCCACGTCAGGCGGTCGCACGAAGCGGGTCGTGCTCTTGCCCCGCCACGTGTAGCTGAGTTGGTAGTACGGCCCATGCTTCCGGGGCCGCTTCGGATCCTTGCACCGGCAGGCGGGGTTGCCGCACACGTTGTACTGCTGCGAGAGGCTGCCGGGGTGGATCGGCCCCAGGGCCGCCAATTCCGTCTGAAGCGTCCGGATGCGCTGTTGAAGCTGGTCGGTTGTCATGACGGTAGCTTTACAAAGCTATCGGCCTCATGCAACACAAAAATCATCCTTTTTTCGTGGTCGGTGTTTTTCAGACCCCGGCCGGCACCGCAGGGGCCGCGCCGGCGACAGCCGGCAACTGATAGCGTTTGCGCCGCTTGCCGGCCGCGAGATCAATCCCCTCCAAGAGCACGCCCAGTTCCCAGGCGGCGATCTCCTTGCGTCCGCTCTCGTGGAAGGGATACTGAAACGTCCCCGCCTCCAGCCGCTTGTACCAGATCGCCCAACCGTCGCGATCCCAATACAGAATCTTCAGCCGGTCCGTCCGCCGGTTACAGTACACGAACAGGTGCCCGCTGAGCGGATTCGCCCGCACGATGTGCTCGGCCATCATCGAAAGCCCGTCGAACGAGCGGCGCATATCGCAGGGCACCGTGCACAGGAACACCTGAATCGCCGCCGGGAAGCTCAGCATGATGCCGTTCCCACCGCCGCCAGCACCGTGCGCAGTGTCGCTTCGTCCACGCCCCGGCTGATCCGCACCCGACGCCCATCGGCCAACACCAGTTCAAGGCCGGCATCCAGCGCGCCCGGCGCATCGCTGACCAGCGCGAACGTCGCGCGCTTCCCGGCTCTCAGCGCCCGCCGCCGCGCGGCACCGTGGACTTCGCCGCTGAGCCTCGCCCGCCACGCATAGAATTGCGGCTCCGTCACCCGGCGTTGCCGGCAGAACTCCCGGATCGATGTTCCGCTGCGTGCCGCCTCCGCGATCAACTTCCGCCACCGCTCCCGCTTCCCCTCATCCGCGTTCCGTCCGCCCATCGCTCACCTCCGCGTCGCGCACATGTGCACCATGCGCATGTGTCGGCGTGAAGTATCAGAGAGGCGGGTTCCGAGCGGAAGATGGGTTCACCGGACGCTTACGTTTCTCTACCGCTTCCGCGAAGGGGTGCTTGCCGGTGGCCGACCATTCGCCGAACGAGCAGAACCGGTAGTCGGCCGGCTTCTCGACCATTCGCGCTCTCACCGGGTTCATCTCCACGTACAGCCAGCAATCCCACACCGCCAGGCCGTTCTCCAGCAACGTGTTCTTGAACCGGTCGGCCCACAGATGCCCTCTTCTGCGTCTGGGCCGGGTGCGGTTGAACCAGCGGGTATACGGCTGCTGCAGTTCCTTCATGAATTCGCTCAAGTCCCGCAGCTTCTCCGCCAGCGCAGTACAGCGCGCGCTGTTGGCGGGGATGGCGTGGTTCAGGCCGTAGTAGCGCTTGTGGCGTTCGGCGGCTTCCTTGTTGGAGGGCCGTTCTCCGGGCACAAACAGGACCACATGGTAATGGTTGCCCATGACCTGGAAGGCGAGCGGCTCGATAACGTACAGCTCGCACAGCCGTTTGAGCCGGTTGATGAACGCTTCCTTTTCCGTGGGGCCGAAGGGGAACTCGCCGGCGGAGCCGACAG
>VGWJ01000130.1 GCA_016873635.1 Lentisphaerota bacterium
AAGCCCGGTCCGCCGCGGCGCGGCCGGCTTGGCGCGCCGGAGCCTCCGGGCGAAGGCGGCACGCCGCGCCCTACCGGCGTGTTTCCACCGCGTAACTGACCCACTACAAATCCCGTCTTGCGCGCAAACCGGAGCTCGTGCAAGTATTCCGGTCCGGATGAGCCGCCTTCGCCGGGAAGCTCAGGCGGTCCTCCGGAAGGAGACACCCATGAGACGCACGTTCTTGGCGGCGGCAGGGGTCATGGCGCTGGCCGGTCTGGCGCGCGGCGAGGACCTGACGGCGGGGCTGACGATGGGATGGGAATCGGAGTACGTCTTCCGCGGCCGTCAGCCGGCCGGCGGGATTTTCACGCCCCTGGCGGAAATCGGCTGCGGCGGCGCCTACGCCGATATCCGGGCCGCCGTGGGCACGGGCGAAGCGTACAGCGAAATCGACTACACGGCGGGCTACGGCCTGCAATGGGCGCAAGCGCTGTCCGCCGACGCCGGGCTGACCTTCTACACCTATCCGGACAAGGACGGGGGCGTACTCGGCGGCGAAGACAACACGCTGGAGGCCTTCGCGGGACTGGCCGCGGAACTGGCGGCGAAGCCGGAGCTGTACGTGGCTTACGATTTCCAGCTCCGGAACGTCGCGGCCGAGCTGAAGCTGTCCCACGCGCGGCCGCTGGCGGATCGGCTCGCCGTGGAAACGGCGGCCACGGCGGGACACGTGTGGATCGGCCTGGAGGAGAACTTCATCGAGCCGCCGGCCGGGGAATCCGGCGCGGCCGGCCGGCCGGGCGCGGCGGCCTACTGGTATTGCGGTCTGACCCTGGATCTGCGCCTTGACATGACCGACGGCCTGTCCCTGCGGGTGGGCGGGCGCGTGAACGCCTCTTCCGCGCCGGGTCTTTACGACGGCGCCGACTACAGCGCCTGGTACGGCGTCTCGCTCGCGTACAGCTACGGTGCCTGACCGGGTCGGATCGGGTCCGGCGGCTTCAGTCCTTCGCGTTCCTCTCCGGCAGCGTCAGCACGGCGCGCATCAGGTCCAGCGCAAGGTGGTAGAACGCGAACAGCAGGTAGCCGGCCAGCGGCAGGCTCGCGCAGAACGCGATCAGCCGCAGCGAAGCATAGGCCCCCGCCGGCGCGCCCCCGCCCGCCACGGCCAGGGTCCCGAAGAGCAGGCCCACCGCGCCGATGACCGCCCCGGCGCCGAAAGCCACGGGCACGATCGTGACCAGGATTTTGACCAGGAACGACATGATCCCGATCGCTTCCTCGCCCGCGCGCACGCCGGCGTCGATCGCGGTGTTGGTCATGGCGGGATTCAGCGCCACGTAGGCGACGGCGTCGCACAGCGCCCAGATTCCGATCCCGGCCCAGATCAGGCTCCACTGGCCGGTCCGTCCCGCCTGCGCCAGCGAGCCGATCAGGAAGAGGATGCCGGACACCTCGGCCAGCAGGCAGAGGCAGTCGGGGAAAGCCGCCGAGCCGATCCGGCTGGGAGAGGCCTTGATCAGGGATTCGCCGGCGTGAAGAAACCTGTCGGCGATGAACTGCAGGACCAGCAGCAGCCCGGCCAGCCCGACGCCCTGCAGCAGATAGACCCATCCGGGCATTCTGATCGCGGCGACCAGGCCGAACAGAAGGCACAGGATCTCGCCCGTGACCAGCCCCGCGTGTCCGTAGCGCACGCAGCCGTCTGAGACGGCCTTGAACGTTTCCGGCGGGAAGACGCGCCGGGCCCAGGCCAGGATGCGCTCCAGGCGCTCGATGCCGGCGCGCGAATTGGCCCACAGGGCCGCGGCCACGCGCGCGATGAAGCGCGCAACGGCGGCAATGACGCGGCCCGTCCGGACCGCGGCGTTCTTCACGGCCTCCGCGCGGCCGGCGGAACCGCGTTCGGATCCGTCCGGCGGCTGCGCCGCGGCGTCGCGTTGTCCCCTTGCTTCGCCTTCGAACCCGCTACTTGCGTCGTCCGGCATGCCGCACCTCGTTGCTTTGCCCGCTGCTTGCGCGTCGGCCGGGATTCTCACGCGAACCCGGCCCGGCGGCAAGGAGAAAACCGATCACTTGATTCGTGACCGTCTCTTGCCTCCGTGACAGCTTCTTTGCGTGAAACGACTTCCTGGTCTATTGCGGTAACAACGAAGTGGTCGGCCCGTTCGGCCCGGGCACCGTGTTCCAATCCCGAATGCCTCCGATGTGGTTCGTCCGACTTCAACTCCGGCTGTTGCGGTTTCGCGTCTGTCAGGCGCTGAGAAGGTGCCGAGGCGCGGGGCAGCAAGGGGACCGGCAGTCGAACCGACCGGAGTCAGCGGCGCGCGATGTTGCGGCGAAGCGCCTCGATTTCCTTCCTCAGCGGAGCCCAGTATGCGCGGTCTTCGGCGCGTACCCTTTCTTCTTCATCCCGGAGGGCCGGGCGCAACGCCTCAAGATCGCCGTCAATCGCCTTGTCGAGAAGAGGGCGCGATGCGACAAGACCGGCTGTGGCCTCCGGAAACAGTGCGGCCAGTTCCACCAGGAGTTCCGGGCTGCGCGCCTCCTTCAGCCAGAAGACGAGCCGCGCGTGATCCGGGTCTTCACGGTTCCGCTCGTAGTCGGCCTCGATCAGTCGTCCCAGCATCGGCCAGTCCTTGTCCCGCTGGGTCTTCTTGGCCTGAACGAGGTCGGGAAGCGACAGCAGATTACAGACGGTTCCGTCCGGCAATTCGTGCGTTGTTCTGCGCCGCCACAGCGTCCGGAAACCGGCGACGCCCCGCAGTCGCGACATAGCGTCTATGCGAATGCCGTCCGCGTCCGGGTGGCGGCACCTGAAATGCACCGCATGACCCCTGTCGAGGTACTCCCGGGACAAAGGCGGAACGGCGATGCATTCGGCTTTCAACTGGGCGAGCGCGCGTCGCAGACGCGCCAGGTTGTCGGACTGCGCCAGGATCACAATGTCGGTGTCCCGGCTAAACTCCGCCGCGCCGTAGAACACGCACGCCTGTCCGCCCATGAGCATGTACCGCACCCGGGAGGAATGCAGAGCGGAAAGGACTCTGCCGATCGGGTTCGGGATCAAGGCTACCCCCTATCTCCTGGTAGAAACTCCAGAGCTTCCCCGTTTCCGTCCAGCGCTCGACAGGCGTCAGCCGATACCAATCCAGCCACTCATCGTCAACGAAGTGAAGCTGGGGCAGTTCCGTTGGCGCTGGTCTCATGTCGGCCAAGCTAGCCTTTGCGCTCGAGTCAAAGCAAGAGTCAACTTCGCGGTCTGTCGCGGGCCACCGTCCACCGCATGCCTGAGGAGTTGTGAGCCTATAGAGAACAGTTCAGCCGCTTCGCGGCCGAACTGTTCTTGTTGAAGTCATTATAGCCGAGCATGTTGCGTCTGAAGGGGCCGGTTCGGGAGCGTGCACCATTTTGGTGAAAAGCACGCAACGCTTCGGTATGTTCTTTGTGATCAAGTGGTGGAACATCTTCTGAGCCCAGA
>VGWJ01000131.1 GCA_016873635.1 Lentisphaerota bacterium
GCTTGCCGCCCTTCTGAAACGCGTGCTGCCGCCGCCTTACCGCCCGTATGCGCTGCACCGTCGTCTGCCGGTTTGACAAGCCTCTCATTCCGTCTCCTCCTTCAGGGCGCGGGGCGCGTTGCATTCCGTGTACCTGACGATCTGGTTCATCATGGCGACGGCCAGGACCGGATAGCGGCCCACGGCGGTTTCGGCCGAGAGCATGACGCCGTCGGCCTCCTCCAGAATGGCGGTGATGTTGTCGATGCCCTCCTGGCTCTCGATCTTGGCGATCAGGCGGCAGCCGGGCAGGCGGCCCCCGAGATGTTCGCGCACCGCGCGCACGTCGGCGGCGGAGCGCACGAACGAAAGGGCGAGGAAGTCCAGCGCCTGTTCGACGGCGTAGTCCACGTCGCGGGCGTCCCTGGCGCTCAGCAGCGGGAAACGCGGGGCGGCCCCCGGGAAGCTGACCGCTTTGCGCTCCTTGAGCAGGCCCCCGATTTCGACCCGGGTTTCGATGCCCGCGCCGGTCACGCGCCGGA
Organism: Lentisphaerota bacterium; assembly: GCA_016873635.1. GTDB lineage: Bacteria > Verrucomicrobiota > Kiritimatiellia > UBA8416 > VGWJ01 > VGWJ01. The sequence goes on from VGWJ01000131.1 coordinate 522, forward strand.
TGCGCAGGACGGCTTCGTCGCCGCTGGCCGGCCCCAGCGTGCACACGATGCGCGTGCGCGGCGCGTAGCCCCTCGGTACGTCTCGACTCATCACGACTCCGCCGGGATGGTAGCCCCGGCCGGCCAATGCATCAAGAAGGATGCTGGAGCTGCAGTAACCGGTCAGTTATGCAGGGAGGCGAGGTAGGGCGGACCGTCCCGGTCCGCCGCGGCGCGGCGGGACGCCGCGCCCTTCTACCGGCGTGTTTCGACCGCGCAACTGACCCACTACGAGCTGCTTTTGCGGGGCAGTGCGTCGGCATTGAGGCGGGCCGGGGACGGTGCTAGTATGCTCGTTATGAGAAGGACGACGTCGTGGAAGGAGAAGCTGGCCGCCGGCGTGACGCGCGAGGTGCGCGCCACGTTCAGCCGCGGCGGCATCAAGTGGCAGTTCAAGCGTTCGGACCGGGAGCGCTGGGACTATGACGGCGTCCCGACGGCCGCTGACTGGGATGCGCTGGAGGACATAATGCGCCGCCGGGCCGGACGCGGCCGCGGCGTCGAACGCGTGGAAAGCGTCCGCCGCCTGCGCGGGAAAGCCGGCCGCTGATGCAGATGCTTGAATTCTACGCCTCGGCCAGTCCCGGGACCGAGCGCGCGCTGTGCGAGGAGCTGCGCGAGCTTGGTTTCGCCAGCGCGCGGCTGAACCGCGGCGGCATTCCTTTCCGGGGAACGTGGCGCGAGGGCTGGCGCGCCTGTCTGCAGAGCCGCATCGCGCAGCGCGTCTTCCTGCTGCTGGGGCGGTTCGCGGCGCCGGACGCGGAAGCGCTGGCGGCCGGCATCGGCGCGCTGGACTGGCGGCCGTACCTGACGCCGCGGCAGACCTTCGCGGTGGCGTCGGTGTGCCGGGGCGCGGCCTTCGCGCCGGACAACGTGGTCACGCTCAAGGCGAAGGACGCGCTGGTCGACCGGATCCGCGCGGATGAAGGCGCGCGTCCCTCCGTGAGCCGCGACGATCCCGACGTGCGCGTGTTCGTGTACCTGGTTGACGCGCGCGCGGCGGTTTACCTGGACCTTGCGGGCGAGGCCCTGCACCGGCGCGGCTACCGGACGGAGGCGGGCGAGGCGCCGCTGCGCGAGACGCTGGCGGCGGCGATCCTGCGCCTCTCGGGCTGGAACCGGCGGGACCGGCTGGCGGACCCCATGTGCGGATCGGGAACGATCGCCATCGAGGCGGCGCTGTGGGCGGGCGGCGCGGCGCCGGGCCTGGGGCGGGAACGCTTCGGCTTCGAGCGCTGGGCCAATTTCGGCGCCGCGCAGGCGGAAGAGCTGCGCTGCCTGCGGGGCGAAATGCGCCGCGGGGCCGCGCCCTGCGCGGCGCGTATCGTGGCGTCCGACGTCGATCCGGACGTGCTTGGGGTTGCGCGGCGCAACGCGCGCGCGGCGGGGGTGCGCCTGGCCTTTCGCGAGCGGTCGGCAATGGCGATGCAGGCGGACGGCGAGCCGGGCATCGTGGTCACGAATCCCCCCTACGGGATGCGGTTGAGGGCCGGCGCCGCCTTCTGCCGGGAGACGGCCGCGGCCTTCAGCCGGCTGCACGGCTGGCGCGTGTGCATTCTGGCCGGCAGCCCCGAATACCGACGCCAATTCGCCCTGCGGCCGCGCGCGGTGTTTCCGCTGGCCAACGGCGATCTGCCCTGCGAGTTCCTGATCTACGACGTTTCCTGAGATTCCTACATCCAGCGGCGTGTGCGGAGCAGCAGGTAGGTCACCAGCGTCAGGGTGACGGTCAGGCCGAAGATCCAGAAGTAGGAAGCCCCGGTCGAGGCCTGCGGCGTCGGCCAGTGTCGCAGGTTCATGCCGTACCAGCTCGTGACCACCAGGATCGGAATGGCAAGCGTGGCCAGGATGGTCTGTATCGTCACGACGCGGTTCATGTGCTTCTGCTGCAGGTTCAACTGCACCTGCAGGATGCCGGTGAGCGCGTCGCGGAAGGTCTCGGTCTGGTCCGCGATGCGGTGCAGGCGGTCCAGCAGGTCGCGGTAGTACGGCAGCATCGTGGCGCGCACGACCTTGAACTCGCCGCGGGCCAGGCGGCCGATCACCTCGCACTGGGGCGCCACGATCTGGCGCAGCCGCTGGACCTCGGCCTTGAGGTCGAGAATATCGCTCAGCGCGTCGGAGGTCGGCGACATGAGTATCGCTTTTTCGATGGCGGCGATGCGCGCCGAGAGCTTGTCCAGCGCGGGGCCGTAGCCGTCGAGGAGCAGGTCCAGGATCGCGTAGATCAGCTTGTCCGTGGCGCGGGCCACGGTGGTGGGGTTCCTGGCGCAGCGGTCGACCGCCGCCGTGATGCTGGGCAGCGGATCGTCGTGGTAGGTCACCAGAAAATCCTTGCCGATGAATACGTTGAGCTCCCTGGACTCGAATTCGTGTTTCACCTCGGAGAAGTCGATGCGGTGAATGCACATGAACACGTAATTCTCGTACTCGTCGATCTTGGGCCGTTCGGAAGGGGTGACGCAGTCCTCGATGGCCAGGGGGTGGAAGCCGAAAACGCCTTCCAGGAGATTCCTGGTTTCTTCCGGGGTGGCCTTCTCGGCGTCAACCCATATCTGGACGTTCTCGTCGTAGAGCGCCACCTTGAGAAAATCCAGGGTGACGTCGCGGCTGATCATCCGCCCCTTGCTGAAGATAAACGACCGGATCATGCGCCGCGCTTACCCGTTTCCCGCGCGCAACGCAAGGGGAAAGTCATCCCGCCGCGAAGACGTCGGGATCGGGCGGGGCCAAAGACTTCACGAAGTCCGCCACGTCCGGCGGCAGTCCGGGAAGGGCGAGCACGTCCCGCGGCGTCACGGCGACGATCGGCAGGCGGTCGTGCCCCAGGAACCGCGCCACGCTGCAGCGGTGCGTGCCGTCGAGGCGGAAAACGATGTCACGCGCGCAGAAGA
>VGWJ01000132.1 GCA_016873635.1 Lentisphaerota bacterium
CAACGCGGAGGGATCGGCGCGGCGGGCGACGTCCAAGGAGACCGAGATGAAGCTCACGGATGTGGCGCGGTCCAGCCTGGCGGAGTTGTCGGGCGATTATCTGAACTGGTTGTTGCGGCAGGAGAAGGTGCCCTGGGCCAAGGACAGTCCGGAGGCGCGGGCGGTGTATGCCGTGCGGCTGGACAAGGCCGACTACGGCACGGATGTCGTGCATGATGCCTGCGCTCATATTCTGGCGCAGAAGAGGAAGTTCGCGAAGTGGCTGGAGTCCGGCGATGACGAGGTGATGGCGAATGCCCTGCTGATTCTGATTGCGCGGGTGATCAACATGCTGAACCACCAGATGGAAACGCAGGGTGAGGTGTTCGCGCAGGAGGGCGGTTTCCGGGAGAAGCTGACCCACATCCGGGTGGAAGCTCGATCGAAGCAGGAGGACGCGCCTTCGTGCCCCGAGTGCGGCAAGCCCATGACCCGCCGCCAGGCCCGCAGTGGAAGGAACGCGGGCAAAGCGTTCTGGGGCTGCACGGGCTATCCGGCATGTAAAGGCGTGCGGGAGATTGGAGAGGCGAAGAAGGAGACGGGAGCGAAGGAATCGAATGATTCGAATTAGTCGATTCCATCGATTCATTCGACAGGGGGCCAGGGATCATGACTTCCCGTGAACGAATGCTGACGGCGCTCAACAACGGGCGGCCGGACCGGCTGCCCTGCCAGGTGCACGGCTGGATGCCATACTACCTGCACAACTACCTCGGCGACGCGCACATGATTACTGATTCGACCGTCAGGAGGTGATTTCATGCTGAAGGATATGGCTCGAGCGAATGGCGGGCCAGGAAGTGTTGTCCCCGCCGGCCCGTGAGATCGCCATGGATGGGCTTGGCCCCAGGTTCAGGCTCTATCCCGTCACGAATTGCGCCTCCGTCAGGGTCAATCAGAAGCAGGCACTGGTGCCAGAGGCGACGCTGCCCGCGGGAGGCGCGATTCAATCAAGGGGATAGACCCCCATCATCTGATAAGTTTTCGCATGTGCTGGGCCGGCAATCCGGTGGAGGATCCGAGGGAGCCGTACGATTTCCACGCGTTCCGGTCGCTCGATCTGATGGAGCCGGAAGCCTACGGGGGTGCCTATGCAGGCAATCCGGACCTGGGGATGTTCACGGCCGCGTATGCGCGCTATGCGGCGCCGGGGCGGCCGGCTGTGGATCACTGGATCACCGTGGACCGTGACGCCGAGCCACGCGGGTTGGTGGGGATCTATGCGCGAGTCAAGGATGAGTATTGGGCGGCGGTTAAGGCCGGAAAGTTTCCCGGTCTGCGGGATGAGGGGACCGGTACCGACTCGACCAACGTGCCGCTCAAGGCGGTCGGCAACACGGAATACAACGGCAACAATCCGCCCAAGTATCTGAACGCCGAGTTCAATTATGTCAGCGTCAAGGACTTTTCCGAGATGACACCTTCCTCCATACCGACCGGATTTGGCGCGCGGCGGGTTTGCTACAACAACTTCGCCGAACATCTGCTCAACGCGTACAACCCGAACATGACCTACCCCGGCCTGCCGCACCGGTGGTCGGACGACGACTGGCGGGCCTGCATTGACATGCTCGCCTCGTTCGGCTTCAACGTGTTCGAGTTCTGGCTCGTGCCGCGTCTCTTCTGTCGCGAAGGGCTGGAAAGCGATTTCGGCCGCGGGTTTGCCCGCCAGATGAACCTGGCGGGCGAGCATGCCCACCGGCGCGGGATGAAGCTGGAGGTCATGTGCGCTCTGGCCACGGTGGGCAGCGCCTGGCACACCTACTGCCCGAACGTCGCTAACGAATGGCGCGAGTTGCGGTTCCTGTGGGAGCAGTGGCTGCGGCGGCTGCCGCAGGCTGATATCGTCGGACTCTTCCCCGGCGATCCCGGCGCCTGCTCGCGGAACGGCTGCACCGCGCTGACCTACATTGACAAGTGCTGCGAGATCGCGGAGCTGGCGCGCGGCGTCCTGCCGCGGGCCGAAATTGAGTTGAGCACCTGGGGGCCGCCCTTCTTCGGCTGGGGCAATCTCCGCGGGCCGGAAGGATGGAAAGGCGAGTTCATCCAGGCCTGGCAGCATACTGCCTGGGATTTCGACAAGCAGCGGGCCGACGAGTCCATGCGCCACCTGGTGAAGCGGCTGCCCGACTTCCCTGACAACACATCCGTCTCGCTCAACATGGGGTTCAACAGCGATGGCAACCCGGCGGGCGATCAGGACGCCCGGCCGTGGATCCGGGAGATCGCGCGCACGAATGCCGTTTACACCTGGGATTTCAGCCTGACCGAAGGGGAGAACGCCATCGTTCCGCATTGGCGGTTCGAGCGGCTGTTCCAGCGCCGGCGCGAGGAGCGGGACGCGGGGCCGTACCAGGGCGGCATCTGCTTCACCATGACGCCGAAGCTGAACCAACTCACGCTTTTCATGGCCGCGCAGTCGTTCCTGAAGCCCGACGCGGAACCGAACGCCGTGGCCGCAGAATTTCTTTCCGCCATGCTCGGTCCGGCAGGTCGCGAACTTGTGCCGTTCCTGCCGCTGTTCGAGGTCATCCGCGACTGGGGCAACTACATCGAGATCAAGATGCCCCGCGACGAGTACCATGCCAAGCTGTGCGCCATGCGGGAGATTCTCGAAAGCGCGGCGGGCAGGGAAACCGACACCTATCCCCTCTTCCCCTCGCCCGCGGCGTGGCGTGGGGAACTGCTTTTCTTCGCGCGCCTGTTTGCCGATTTGTCGGCCCCGGCGCCGGACTACGACGCGCTGCACGATCGCTATTGGCGGCGGGTCTACGGCATCTACGATTATCTGCCGGAACATGTGGATCCGCGTCCGAGGACGGCGGCCAAGGCGCTGGTCCGGCATTTTGTAAACTGGGACCGCCCGGCAGAGGCCGGGCCAATCCCGGGAAAGTGGCAATGAAGACCTCTCGACAAAAGGACACGCCATGCAGACAGGACGCGACGCGATCAACCAACTGATCCACAAGCAGCCGGCGGATCACGTCCCGCAGACGGACAGCCCGTGGGGCGACACCGTGAAGAAGTGGGTGACCCAGGGCATGCCGGCCAACGAGAAGGGCGAGCCCGCCAACCCTGCAGACCATTTCGGTTACGACATGGCCGGATGCGGCGGGTGGTTCGACTGGATGCCCCGGCGGGGATTCAGCGAGACAGTAGAGGAGACCGCGGAGTGGAAGACCACGCGCAACGGCGCCGGAGCCGTGCTCAAGTACTGGAAGGACAAGTCCGGGACGCCGGAGCACGTGGATTTCCATATGACCACCCGCGCGATCTGGGACCGGGAGTACAAGCCGCTGCTCTTTCCTTTCGACCGCGAGCGCGTGGGCGACGTGAAGGCGCAACGCGAGAACCTCG
>VGWJ01000133.1 GCA_016873635.1 Lentisphaerota bacterium
ATGCAGGGAGGCGAGGTAGGGCGGACCGTCCCGCCGTCGCCCTGCGGGCTATGGCGGGGCAAGCCCGGTCCGCCGCGGCGCGGCCGGCTTGGCGCGCCGGAGCCTCCGGGCGAAGGCGGCACGCCGCGCCCTACCGGCGTGTTTCCACCGCGTAACTGACCCACTACGGCGCAGCGAAAACGCCGTTTCCACTTGCCTTCGGCCCGCGGCATAGTAACGTGATTCGCAAAGGAGATGTGCCCGTGAAACAGCGCCACGCCCCGCTGCCGATGCGCCTTCCGGCCGTCCTGGCCGCGTGCGCCGCGCTCTGCCTGACCGCTTGCGAACTCACCATCGACGAACCGTATTCCGTGCGGCTCGTCAGCCCGGAGCCGGGCAACAGCGTGAATCTGAGTCCCGTTCTGGTGTGGCGCATCGAGGACTATACCCCCGGCGAGACCTACCACGTGCTGGTGCGCACCGACTTCGGCAACGAGCCCCTGGACAAGTACTACGCCGACGAGTTCGATACGGGCTGGCATTCCGGCCAGACTCAGCAGGCGCGGATCCGCCTGCAGGAGACCCGCTACCGCTATGCCAAGGTCTGGTGGGCGGTGCGGGTCTGGGACTCCAAGGGCACGGAGTACGTGTGCCGGCAGGAGAACTGGTGGTTCCACGTCATTCCCGAAGACCATTCGGACGATGACGACGGCGACTGCACGAGCTGCGGCGGGTAGCGCGCGTGCAACGCATGATGCCGGGTCGCGGAGGGCAGCCGTCGGGCGAGCCGGAGAAGGAACGGTAGAGATGGCATCGGAGCCGCGGAAAATGCGCTGCCGCATCCCCATTCTCTTCTCCGCCGCCCTGCTTCTGGGCGCAACGGCCTGCGAGCCGCCGTGGGAACAGCCTGTCCGGCGGGACATTGACGCGGCAACCGCCGTCGGCATGATCCGCGCGCGCGCCGGCGATCCGGATTTCGTCATCCTCGACGTGCGCACCGCCGCCGAGTTCGCGGTCGAACACGTGCGCGATGCGGTCAACATGGACGTGACCGCGCCGGATTTCGAACCGCGCCTCGGAGCCCTTGACCGGAACGATACCCACCTTGTCTATTGTCTCGCCGGCGGCCGCGGCCGGCGCGCCTCGGAGATCATGGAAAGCAAACGCTTCGCCGAGACGCTCAACGTGCTCGGAGGCATCACGGCCATTCGCCAGACCCCCGGCGGCGCGGAATTGATCGTGCCGGGGGAGTGAAGAAGGCTGCGGTTGCGGCTGCGGGAGCGTTCTTCCCGACGCTGCTCTCGCGCAACCGAATGACGCGGCCGATTCGAGCCGCGCTACCGCAACCGCGGCCGTGACTCACAGCAGACTGAGCGCGTCCACGTCCGCCGCGCAGGTCACGCCCTTGGGCAGGCGCAGATCGCGCAAGACCTGCGCCAGCGGACCCGTCATGACGCCCGCCGCGGCGCCGCGTATCATCACCTGGTAGCGGTATGCGCCCTTGGCCCTGGCCAGCGGCGCCGGCGCGGCCCCGGAAACCAGCACGCGCTCCGGCATCGCCTCCCGCAACCGCTTCGCCAGCAACCCGGCGCAGTACGACACCTTGTCCTCGGAACGCCCCTTGAGCGTCACGCACACCAGGCGGACGAACGGCGGATAGCTCAACTCGCGCCGGAACTCGAGTTCCTGGTCGCAGAGCCCCTCGAAATCCACCCGCCGCGCGGCCTGCACCGCCGGGTGAAACGGGGTGTAGGTCTGCACGATTACCTCGCCCGGCACGTCGCCCCGGCCGGCGCGCCCCGCCACCTGCGCCAGCAACTGGAACGTGCGCTCGCCCGCCCGGAAATCCGGCATGTGGAGGCTCAGGTCGGCGTACACCACGCCCACCAGCGTCACGTTGGGGAAATGCAGCCCCTTGGCGATCATCTGCGTGCCCACCAGGATGTCGATCTTGCCGGTGCGGAAATCCCCCAGGATCCGGTCATAGGCGTCGCGCGTGCGCGTTACGTCGGTGTCCATGCGCTGTACGCGCGCCCGCGGGAAGAACTTGCCGGCCAGCAGCTCCACGCGCTGCGTCCCCACGCCGCTGAACTTGAACGCGGGATCGCCGCACCCGGGGCACTTCGCGGGCACGCGCCGCGCGCCGCCGCAGATGTGGCAGCGCAGGTTGTCGGTGCTGCTGTGATAGGTGTAGGACACGCTGCACCGCGGGCACTCCGCCACCGCGCCGCACTTGGGACAAAGCACCGACGTGGCGTAGCCGCGCCGGTTCAGGAACAGGATCGTCTGCTCGCCGCGATCCAGCCGCTGCCGGATGGCGTCCAGCAGTTCCTGCGAGAACACGCCGCCCTTGCCCGCGGCGGCCGGCATGCGCATGTCCACCACGCGCACCTTCGGCATGGCGCGATGGTCGGCGCGGTGCGGCAGGCGGGCCAGCGCGTACTTGCCGCTCCCGGCATTGTGCCATGATTCCAGCGAGGGCGTGGCCGAGCCCAGCACCACCGCGCAACCTTCCATCCGCCCGCGCATCACGGCCGCGTCGCGCGCGTTGTAACGGGGGGATTCCTCCTGCTTGTAGGACGGCTCGTGCTCCTCGTCCACCACGATCAGTCCCAGGTTGCGCACCGGCGCAAACACGGCCGAACGCGCGCCTATCACGATATCCGCCTCGCCGTCGTGAATGCGGTGCCACTCGTCGTGCCTTTCGCCGTCGGAAAGATGACTGTGCAGCACCGCGATGCGGGCGCCGAAACGCGACGCGAACCGCTCCACGGTCTGCGGGGTCAGGGATATCTCCGGCACAAGCACGATCGCGCCCCTGCCCCGCTCGAGCACGTGGGCGATGGCCTGCAGATACACCTCGGTCTTGCCGCTGCCCGTGACGCCATAGAGGAGGAGAACGGAGGGATGTTGGATTCTGGATTTTGGATTGAGGATTGAGGATTCCTGTTCACGCTCAGTCGCAGTGCCGGGAGGGCGAGGCCGCGCCGCATCTTCTCCTCCCTCTCCCCTCGGGGGAGAGGGCTGGGGTGAGGGGGCCATCCGTTCATCCATCTCCGGCGCCATCATCGCCTTGATCTTCTCCAGCGCCACGGCCTGTTCGGGCATCAGGGTGAGCGGCTGGGAGGGAACCACCGTTCGTCCGGCCAGGGGGTCGCGGGCGACGCGTTGACGGCCGAGCCGCACGAGTCCCTTCTTCTGGAGCGAGCTCACCGGCCCGGCAGTCATGCCCAGGCGCGCGGTCAGGATGGTGATGGGCATGGGGCCTTCGGCGCGAAGGAGGTCCAAGATGGATTGCTGCTTGGGGGTGAGCTTGGAACCCACCCCGGCCGCCTTC
>VGWJ01000134.1 GCA_016873635.1 Lentisphaerota bacterium
GCGTCGGCACGGCGCAGCGGACGCGCACGGCCGAAGCGGGAATCTTGGACGGGGAAGGAGGCGTCGCTTTCGTAGCCAGGGTCAGTTCCGTCAGACTCACCTTCAGCCCCTTGATCGCCTCCTCGGCGCCCACCACCAACCGGCCGGAGAAGACGCTGTTGCGCGCGGCGCGCACGAGGATCGGACGCAGGGGCAAGGGATCCGCCGGATCACAGACCCGCACGTCCTCGATCGTCGCCGCGTTGCGAACCTGGATGCCGCGCGGTCGCGTCTCGCCGGCGGCAGCGGGCGACACGCTCAGCCGCGCGCTTAACAAGCCGATCGGCGGCCAGGGCTTCTTAACGTATACCGGGGCGGTATGCGCCTCCACTGCCAGCACGTTCACTCCGGGGCGCAGCAGCGCCGCCGGAATCTGCACATCCTTCAGGCGGCGCACCAACGGCGCGGTCGCCGGGTCCTTCCCGCCACCCCGTTGCCACTCGCTATCGGGGTAAGGTTCGGCCACGTTGTCAAACAGGTTGGTCTTTCCGCCCGGCAGAGTGATCAGGTGGCGGCGCACCGCTTCCTTTCCGTTGACGTAGACCACGACCCCGCCCCAGTAGTCCAGCGACAGCCGGCACGCCTTGGCCTGCGCCGGATCGGTAATCACAAAACGGCGCCGCGCCAGAACCACAACCGTATCGTACGGATTCCCCGCCCGCACTTTGCTGCCGTTTTCCTGGGCATCGATTGCCGCCCACTCCGGCTGCGGCCAGTACAGACGTGCCCAAGTGCCGTCATCGAAAGCCGGCCCGGCCCAGTCAGCCGGCGGTTGGGGCGCGGTCCACTCCGGCCGCCACAACGTCGGCCTGGGCAACCCTTCAACGAGCGTAAACCCCACCTTGACCATGGTGCCCGCCGCGGTGCTGACCGCCGGCGGTTCCGCGCCAAGTTTCCATTGGTTCGCGAACGTCGCCGGCGTATTGCTGGCGTCACCCAGGCTGAAGTAAGACGACCCCTCCAGATGGAGGTGCTGCCAGGGCATGGTTTCGTCCACCAGCACAGCCATGGTCTCGCCCGCCGCGGCGGGCGGGTTGGTCGGAGCCGGGTCCGCGGCGAAGCCGCTGGTGGCCAGCGCCAGCCAGAGGGTGGCGGTGGCCAGGGTGGTGAGCACTCGTTTCCTTGCTGTGGTGTTGTCTGTCTGGTTCATTGCGTTACGCCTCGATAGGCGTTAGGCGTTAGGGGCTAGGCGTTAGGAACTTCTCAGGATGCTCGTGCATGGATCGCAGCATCTTGCCGACCTCCGAATTCAACGATGTGAACTGTGCGTGCAGTTCCTTGCTGATGTAGCCGCAATCACGGGCAAAGTCGAATGCCGTGTCGGTTTCCCAGTTCTCACCGATACTGTCCGAAAGTTTACTGACAAAGTGGGCCTCGTATCGTCGCTTCGCCCATGCTTCGCGCAAGTTATGGCAGACTGATCGGGAAGACCGACGGCCTTGGGATGTCAGCGCGTATCGCTCTTCCGCCGGGAATCTCTTGCTGACTTCGAAGAACTCCATGGCCACCTGATATGCCTTGATGTACACCGTCAACTCCTTCACGTCCTTCACCGCCATACTCTTCGTCCTCCTAACCCCTAACGCCTAGCCCCTAACGCCTAACGCCTGCTCCCTCACTTCTTCCCCTCGATCTCCCGCGCCACCTCGCCGGCCAGATCGAGCAGTCGCGCGTCCTCGGCGGCCTGCAGGTAGCGAGCCCGGAAGGCGACACGGGAGCAGGCCGTTTCGCGTTCACGTAGGTAGCGCTCCGCCCGCTGCTGCAGGTCGGGCGAAAGCGGGCTGGGTTTCTTTGCCAGCGCATTTCTGACAAAGATGACCGCCTCGCACAGTTCGAGGCCTTCGCGAAGCATCTCGAAGCGCTCGGTCGCCACCGGGCCGTCGGCACCGGGATAGAGCAAGGCCAGCGTGCTGCGACTTGCCCCGGTCTTATAGATCGGGTCCACGGCCCAGCCCGTGCCGGAGCCGGCGCCATGGACGTAATACCCGCCCACCGGTTTCTTGAGCGGGAAGAGATTCGCCCCGAAATCGCCCACGCCATCATACCCGTTGTAGAGCGCATACTTCTCGGCCACATTCCGCTGGTCGTTCAGCGGAAAATCGTCGCGCTGAAACAGGCGGCAATTGAACGCAAATGTGTTGCGTCGCGGCATCGGCTGCGAATTCGGGTTCGGGAAATTCATCACCGTATCGGCATGCCGCACAGTCATGACGGTATTGCTGTCCGACCCCCGAAACAGCATGCCCGACTGGCCGTTATGCCCCGTGAAACTCCACTCCCCACCGGGCCACAGCCGGTTTGCCACGTCCACCAGGGCCGGAATGGAAGTCGCATACCAGGCGTTGTAGCCCAAGGTGGTCTCGTCCAGCCAGCCGCGCGCCTTGATCTTCTTGAGCAGTTCGTCGAAGACCGGCTTCCAGAATCGGTAGTTCTCCTCCGTGCCCAGCGGCGGCTGCTTCATCCGGCTGAGCTGGCCGGTCGCCGGGTCGAGCACGGTCACCGGTTTCTCGCCGGGGAAATCCTTCGTGAACCAGCCCTTTTCGTCGCTGACCAGGCCGGCGGGGCGGCCTCCGTGCTCTCCCCAGCAGTTCAGCCGCAGAGTCCGAGGCTTGCCAATGGTCTTGTCTACCATCTCCAGATAACGATCGAAGTTCGTGAAGTCGTGCTTGAACGAGCCGTCCGGCTGCTTGATCCAGCGCACCAGCGACTCCGGGTTGGCCTTCACGGAGCCGCCCCAGCCGCTGGCAAAGAAGTCGCACACCAGATTGACCATCACCTGTCGCGAGTTCAGTTCGGCCAGCAAGGCAAGCGTCTTGCCCACGAGCTCGAAATGCCGGTCGGAGTAGAGCGGCACCCCGTAGTACATCGCCTCCATCTCCTCCGCATGATAGATGAAGTTCTGCATACTCCAGTCCCGCACCTCGGGCATGACCCAGTCGCATACCTGCACGTGCAGCGGCACCGTCTGGGAGGGAAAACCTTGCGCCGCGATCGTGATCCGGCCTTCGTACCGGCCCGCCGGGGCCGTGGCGGGCACCCGCACCGTGAACCACAGGGGCGCCAAAGCCTTGGCTGCCGTATCTTTTCCTTCGCGGGCCACGGTGATGGCGGGAATTTCCGCCGGGATTTGATCCAGCAAGCCGTCGAACCGGCCCTTCGACACCCAGGATTTGTCGGGAGTGGCGGGGACGGCATACCGTACGCGGACCGCA
>VGWJ01000135.1 GCA_016873635.1 Lentisphaerota bacterium
GACCGAGTGGCCGAAGGTGCGGCACTGGAAATGCCGTGTACGCCAAAAGCGTACCGCGGGTTCGAATCCCGCCCTCTCCGCCAGGCTTCGTCCGGAGCGGCGCGTGTAGAACTTACGCCGAACGATACATCTATGCGCCGAAGTCTGAACATGTTGGCTGCAGGCGTGTTCCTGCTGGGGTTTCTCATTGCCCCCGCCGTGCATGTCGTTGCGGCCGGGCGTGACCACACCGCATGCGGAGATGGGGACGGCCACGATCACAAGGCGCCCGAGCCGCACAAGGCGGATCAGTGCGGCATCTGTCAGCCTAGAAAGAGCAGTTCGGTCCCGCTGCGCGTGCCCGAACTGTTCTTGTTTTGGCTGCCGGACACCTACGCGGTGAGCAGCAGCAGCGTTTGAGACCCCTCAACGGCACTTCCGTGCCCTGCCAGCCTTCGCCCGCATCGCTCCAAGCCTCGCCCGTACGCTCCAGAAGTTCGATCTGGCCGCGAACCTTCGGGGTCTGTCGCAGTTTGAACCTTTCGTTTCACCACAAAGAACATACCGAAGCGTTGCGTGCGTTGCACCAAATTGGTGAAGGTCAGGCAGGCGACCTGATCAAACGTAAACAGCTTGTACAAAGCAACTTCAACAAGAACAGTTCGGCCGCGAAGCGGCTGAACTGCTCTCTATAGGCTGAGTAGTTGGCGCAGGCTGACGCCGTTGCGGACGGCGTGCGCTTCGGCGTCGTTGTTGAAGTAGGTATACGCGGGGCGTCCCGGCGCGGCGGCCTGGCGCAGCCACTCAGCCCAGTGCCGCAGTTCGGCCGTAGTGTAGCTGCCGCCGTAGAGTTGGCCCGCGCCGTGGAACCGGACATAGACGCAGCGGCCAGTGACGCGACGCGGATGCCGCTCCAGCAAATCGTGGGTGAGGTAGCGGCTGGCCTTGACGGCATACAGGAAGCCCGGCGGCGCCTGTTGCCGCCAGTGGTCGAACGTGGCCTCCTCGGGCAGGCGATAGAAGGTGTTGTTGATCTCGACAGTGTCGAAGACCTCCGCGTAATGCTCGAACCAGCGCCGTGCGGGCAGGTCGGCCGGATAAAACCGCTCCCGCCAGTGCCGGTAGTTCCAGCCGGATGTGCCGATGCGAAATATCGCGCCCTCTTTTCTGGAGAGCGTCGGGCCGGCGCCTGCTGTAGAAATCGCCTTCTCCATCGCTGGCGCCACCATCGCCTAGCTTTTCTTGGCGGTAATCGCGAAAAAGCCTTCGACGCGTTGCTGCAGCTTCCTGCGACCGCACTTTGGGCATTTCGCCTTGTGTCCGTCGTGTTCAGTAATGGTCATCCGCACGCGGAACTTCTTCCCGCAGCCCAAACACATGTACTCATACGTCGGCATGATTGCACCTCCTGGGGGTGAGTGAATAGCCAAACCAGGCTGACGGGTCAAGGCGAACGACGAGACTCCCTCCGGGCTCCTCCGGCCCGCCTGGAGCGGCGGAGGGGGGCGATCGCGTCCCTGCGGGGCGCTATCAGTAGGCCTTGCCCAGGAGATGGGCGTTGCCGATCCGAACCCGCTCGAGACCCGCCGCACGAGCTGCGCGTAAAGCGCTCTCAGCATGACGCGTTGAAGTGGGCGGCAGATCGGTCATGCAGAACTGCGGACAGAAGCACAACACGGGTCAACCCTCGTGGGGCGTGCCGCTCTTGCCTGACCGCGTGCGCCAGCAGGCGTAGAGTACAGTTCCCACTCCTACTGCGGCGAGACTCCACGCCGATTCGCGGGGGCTCGTCACGAGGGCGTTGAGCGCTATCCCCACGGTCCCCAGGCAGTAGACGAGGGGAACGAAAGGATACCCCCATGTGCGATAGGGACGAAGGAGGTACGGCTTCTTCGCGCGCAGCACGATGACGGCTGCCCCTGTGGCGATGGAAAGCACAAGGGGCGCAAAGACCGAGTAGATCAGGATGCCGGCGATGAGCAGAACGCAGTCCGCCAGGCCAAGTCCCCGCGGCATCTCGCTCGCCCCTGTCGCGGCGTTCTTCATGTCGCGTTCAGCATGCTCTTCAGTTCCCGATAATCGGTCTTGCCCGTCCCCAGCACGGGAATCTTGTCCAACTTCCGGATGGCCCGGATATTGTGCAGCGGCGAGAGCCCGGCTTCGCGGATGCGCCGATATAGGTGTGGGGCGGCGTATCCTGGTTGAAATGGCCTTCAAGGTAACGGTTCAGAACGCCTCGCCCGGCGGTGCGCGGCAGATCGGCGGGCTCGGAAATCTCCACAGTCACCCGCCGCCGCGGCGAGAAGAACACGCCGTTGGCAAGGATGGTCAGCACGGCCCTGCGCATGCACGGCCCGAAATCGGGGGACTGGCCGGAGGCTCTGCTGAACATGCTCCCCCACAAACCCCGCGTGCGGACGAGCACGACGCGCACCCCAGGCAGCCGTTGGAGAATCGTCTCCACCCCGCTGGCTCCGGCCAGTTCCTCGTAGCGCCGCCGGCAAATGTGGCCCGCCGGGTAGATGAGGACGTTCTCGCCACGACTCAGGCCGTCCGCGCAATCGGTCAGCGCCTGCTCCACCTCCCGACGGCTGGGGGCATCGCGATGCAAAACCGGGTCGGGTCTCGTCAGGACGTGTACCCGCCCGCTTGCCCAGCCCACCCACCACGAGACATTGACCTGGTCCCGATCCGCCAGCGGACGCGGCGCGAACCGCCGGTGGAGTTCGGAGACCACGATCACCGGGTCTATGAGAGCCGGATGATTGGCAAGGAAAAGAATCCCCTGCGTCCCTCGGGCGGCGACCTCGTCGAGACCCGACACGTGGATGCGGTAGCGCAGCCGCAACAGGGCCCGCGCGAGCAAGCGGAGCAACGCCGTTACCATAGCCGGTCTCTTCATCGCCGGGGCTGCGCTCCTCTGGCGCGTGCCCGCGGTCTCGCCCGGCGCAGGGGGCGGGGACCCCGTCAACGCGGCAGCCCCATAGGGATGATGTACAAGGCGTGCTCTTCCCGGCCGAGTCCGAGCACTTCGGCTACCCGTTCGCGCCCCCCAGAAGAGAAACGAGCAGCATGGCGGCCGTTTGCTTTCTCACGCTTCCCCTCGATTTCGATCGGTCTTTCGCGGGCTCCGCGAACGCGATTTCCTCAGATGCGAATGGCGCTAAGACAA
>VGWJ01000136.1 GCA_016873635.1 Lentisphaerota bacterium
CTCCTTAATCTTTTGCCCTAATCTTTCGCCCTTATCTCCGACCGACTAAGGGGAAAGCAGATAGCCTGTCCCTACGGCGCCAGTAGCAGCAGCTGTGGCTCTGGCGGCCAAGGCGGCGGCGCAGCCGGCAGAACTGCCAGCCCCTTAACCGTAAGCGGATACGATGGCAAGCCCACCACAGGCGGCGGCGGGGGCGGTCTCGCATACACTGGAGCTGCTTCAGGGTCAGGCGGTAAAGGCGGCAGCGGCATCGTGATCATCCGCTACACGACCATCCTCCCCTCAGGCACCGTGTTCATGTTCCGGTAGCCTCCTCGCGCTGGAGTGGGTGTGTCTTTCTCCGGCCAACGGGACGCCCAAACAGCGTTTTTGTCGCTGATGTGGATACCCCGTCAGCCGCAACAAAACGCTGTTTGATGGTGGACTTGACGTTGATCCCCCGTTTCTGCCACGCTCCTGATCATGTCGTCGCTGCATCAGACCGGTTCCGGCATGTTTTCGGCCCGTGTGGGTCGTAGCCGAACATGGCTGAACGAAGAACGAGTTACGGTAAAATAACAATGCTACGAATCTTTGCTCCCCATCCGGCACGGTGTTGGCAGTGTCTGGACGGTACGTGGTCCCATCACTTTCCACGAAGCGGCACAGCGATCTCTGCTGACGGATGGCGCGATGGATGGCAGGTCGATATGGAAGTCCCCGGCTGCTGGGACCCGGACGTGGGACGGCTTCTGGAGTGGCGGGGGCAGGGGGTTGCGCGCCGCTCGTTTGTGACGGAGCGGACGGGACCGGCGATTCTACGGTTCGGCGGAGTCGGTCACACGGCTACCGTATTCGTTGATGGCCGGCATGTCGCTGTCCATCACGACGGGCATACTGCGTTCGAAGCCGTGGTGCCCCATCTGACTGCGGGCGACCATGAAGTGCTGGTGCATGTGGACAGCGGGTTCGGTGCTGTATCTGGCCTCAATATCCCGAATGACTACTTTGTTTATGGCGGGCTGATCCGTCCGGTAGAACTGCATCTGCCGCGCCGCGTTCCATGGCTCCAGCGGGTAGACGTCAATGTAACCCCGCGCGCCGGCGGCGGCTGGAGCGTGGAGGCGATTGCACGTCTGGCCAACCCGGAAGATGCCGCGGTGAGCGTTGATCTAGCGGTGCGTCTTTGCGGCGTCGAAGCGCGCGCGGCCGTCCGTGTGGCGCCAGGCGGGAGCGACGAGCGGCTAAGTTTTCATTTGCCGGCCTCGGTGGCGTCTTGGTCGCCGGCCGCGCCGGTGCTGCACTGGCTCGACGCCACCCTGGCTGATGCCAGCGGGGTGTACGACGGTTGGCGTGATCGAATCGGCCTGCGTGAGATCCGGTGCGACGGAGAGCGCCTGTTGCTCAACGGCGAACCGGTCTTTCTGCGCGGGTTCAACCGGCATGAGGACCACGGCGAGCACGGTGGCGCACTGCCGGTGCGCGCGATGCGGCGTGACATAGAACTCATCCGGCAACTCAACGCGAATGCGGTGCGCACGAGCCATTATCCCAACGACGAGCGCTTCCTGGACCTGTGCGACGAAGCGGGGGTGCTCGTCTGGGAAGAGAACCACGCCCGCGGCCAGGGGCTGGACCAGATGCGCCATCCGGCGTTCCGACGGCAGGCGCTGGACAGCGCGCAAGAGATGGTCGAGCAGCATCGCAATCACCCTTCCATCATTCTTTGGGGCGTTATGAACGAGTGTGACAGCGAGGCGCCCGAAGGCCGCGATATGTACGCCGAACAGTTTGCGGCCATACGCGCGCGCGATCTGACGCGCCCCACGACTTACGCGAGTTGTCGCCAGGGGAATGACATCTGCCAGGATCTGCCCGACGTATGCGGGTGGAACATCTACCCCCAGTGGTACCACGGTGGCGATCCGGCGGCCGAACTTAACGGGCTGCTCGAGCGGTTTCGCGCGCCCATTGGCCATAAACCCGTGATCGTGAGCGAAGTGGGTGCTGGCGCGATCCCCGGGCTGCGCGATCCGTTGCGACGCTCGAAGTGGTCGGAAGACGGCCAGGCCGAAATTCTCGGGCGCCAGCTCGACGGCCTGCTGTGGCACCCGCGGATCTGTGGCGTGTTCATCTGGCAATTCTGCGATGTCCGTGTTGACCTCGGCTGGTACAACATCAATCGGCCCGGCGGGATCAATGACAAGGGGCTGGTGGACCGCTGGCGACGGCCGAAACTGGCGTATGCGACCGTCGCCGAGCGCTTCGCCCGCCACCGGGACAGAATAGAAAGGGAATGAAAGCCGGCGATTTCTTATCAATTCATGGAGCAAAGAAGGAGACAAACGGTTATGAAAACGATGCTGCAAGTCATGCTGCTCGCCTGTCTGGCCGCCGGCTCGGTCCGTGCGGCGGGGAAGTACGATCCCGAGGTGACGATCACGAACCTAACGGTCGTGCCGCGCGATGAGCGGACGGCGATCGTGCGCTTCGACTTTGCCCGCGAAGCTTCCTGGCGGCATGAGTTCAATCACGATGCGGCGTGGGTCTTCTTCAAGGTGCGGACCGAGGGCGATACGGAGTGGCGTCATGTCCGGCTGGCCGCGGACCGGATCGTAAACCCGACGGGCTTCGGTCAGGAGCAAGGCGGCGCGTCCGCCGCAGTTCCCGGAGCGAAGCCGGACACGCCGCTGGAGTTCCTGGTTCCGGCCGGGACCGACGGCTTCACCGGCATGTTCGTGCGGCGGGCTGAGCTCGGCGAGGGCCCCGTGAAAGCGAACGGAGTCACGGCGGTGGTGGAACTGAACACGAAAGGTCCGCCTTTGCCAGGAAGCTCCGGCGGAACAAACCGAACCCTTGGCGCTGAAATAC
>VGWJ01000137.1 GCA_016873635.1 Lentisphaerota bacterium
GGTCAGGGGGATGCCGCGCCCCGCCGGGGATCGGCGTCGAGGCGAAGAGGCTCCGCTTTCACCCTCGTCGAGCTGCTCGTGGTCATGGCCATCATCGGCCTGCTGGCCGGGACGACGCTCACCGCCGTCAGCCAGGTGCGGCACGCGGCGCGGCGGGCCGAGGCGCGGGATTACAACGACCAGATCGTCAGCGCGCTGAAGTCGTTTCTGGCGGACTACCGCAGGTTTCCGGACCTGACGGTGACCACCTTGAACACGGATCTCATGCTGGTTCTCAGCGGGCAGAACACCAACAGCAACACCAAGGCGCTGCGCTACATGGAATTCTCCTCCGCCGAGTGGGCGAACGGTGAAGTGCGCGACCCCTGGGGCAGGGCGTACCGGGTGGCCATCGACAACGGCAGGGGCGGAAACGACGACACGAAAGGCTACGATTCGATCGTGCACCCCCAGGACTATTCGCCGGTGCGGCAATACGCGGTGTCCTGGTCCTGGGGCCGCGACGGCGTGAACGCGACGACGGACGACGTAAAGAGCTGGTAGAACGGCGCCGAATGCCGGATGAAGAGCGGAATGATGAATGTCGATCGCAGAGCGTGGGGCAGGGCCGGGCGTCTCGCCCGGTTGCGGCGCGGCGGGGCGCGCTCCGCCGCGCGGATTCGGCAATCGGCAATGGGCAAACGGCATTCCGCCTTCACCCTCATCGAACTGCTCACGGTCGTGGTCATCCTGGGCATCCTCTTCGGGCTGGTAACTTCGGCCGTGATGCGCGCGCGGCTGTCGGCGCGCAGGCGGAAGGCGGCCACGGACTGCATTACGCTCGCGGCCGCGGCGCGGTCCCACTACCACCGCTTCGGCGAATGGCCCGTCCCGGATCCGTACGACGCCAACGGGATTCGCGTGTATTTGAACAGCAACTACAAAGTCATGGCGTGTTTGCTCTCCAATGAGCTGAGCCGCACCCATCTCAGCGTCGGCGACTACGCTTTTGACGCGCAGACCAACGTCCTGTCTCCGGCGCCGGCGTCCTATCCGGCCGGAGCGACGTCCATGACCGTCACGTACGGGGCGCAGAACGTGACCATGCCCGAGCAGAACGAGCGTTACACGTTCGTTTTCAACAAGAGCGACAGGGCGCAGAACGTGGTGTTCGAAGTCTGGACGAACGGGTTCCCTCACGAGAACGTAACGCTGACGCTGGGGGCGGACAGCATGGCGGTGACGGCTTTTCTGTGCAAGTGAGGTTCGCCATGAGAAGAGCGGGGCGCGCGGGCCGGCAGGCGGGCGGCTTCACGCTGATCGAGCTGCTGGCGGTCATGGCCATCATGATGCTGATGACCGTGATCGCCATGACGTCCTATTTCGGCGCCACGCGCGGCGCGGCCATGCGCGGCGCCATAACGCACCTGCAGGACACGCTCACACTGGCGCGCCAGGCCGCGATCATGCAGCGCCGCGCCGCGCACGTGCTCTTCAGCAGCCAGGGCGAGGCGCCGTCCTACGTGATCTGCCTGCACGAGGGGACGGGGACCGGGGACGCCACCCGTAAGGTGCTCGGACTTGACGAATTCGACAACCGGGAAGGGCTGGTCCAGGGAGGCGAGGTGTACAATCTCAACACGGGGGCCAGGACCACGATCGCTACGGTCCATGCGCAGTCGATCACCACGCAGGACGCCATATGGACGGGGGAGTGCAAGTACGGATGGGCGGTCAGTCCCACGGTGCAGTTGCCCGACGGTTTTACGCTTTGGGAGGTACCTCCCGGCAGGTTTCCGCTGTCGGTGCTGTTCAACCCGGACGGCACGACGCGCACCGAGGACTACACGATCAGGGTCCTGGAGGAGACGGATACGCGCGGCTACGGGGAAGTCAAGGTGGCCGGCCTGACCGGTTTCGTTTCGAGCGCGATCGTGGCGGGACAGGCGAAATAGGCGCCGGGCGAGCGCGGGTAGGGCGGGGCGTCTCGCCCCGCCGGTGCGAGGCGCGCGCGTGACATGAACGAGGCTTGATCGCCGGGAAT
>VGWJ01000138.1 GCA_016873635.1 Lentisphaerota bacterium
CAGCCGTCCAGCAGGAACGGTTCGCTCCCGTGCGGCATCGGCTGCCATGCGCCGACCCACACCGTGCTGCGCGGCACATACCAGGCGAAATGGAGACGGATCGTCTTCTCCGCCTTCGGCTTGAGCGCGAACGGCACGTAAAGACTGCCGCCGTTCCCAGGCCCGCCCTCGGCATGCGGCGGCTGCGCCACCACATCGCCGTTGGCCACATGGTTCCACGCCACGGTCAGCGCATCGAACCACCCGCCGCGGAACCAGGCCGCGTCCACGGCCGTCGCCGGATCGTCGGTGAAGGCCGCAAACGCGCCCTCGGCGTCGGGCTTGTCCGGGCGCGCCGGTTGCCGGAGGATGAACCCGCGATCCATAGCCCCAACCTCGGCCGGATCGGCGACCTTCATGAAATTGGCGGCGTGGAAGGAGAACACCGCCTTCACCGGCCTGGCGCTGCGGTTGACAAACCGGTACTCAAGCGCCGCCACCGGCAGGCTCGAATCGTCGGCCGCGCCCGGCGTGAACGGGCTCCAGCCGGTCAGTTCGGCGGTCACGGGCATCGCAGGATCGGACAGCGACACCGTCGCAAACGGGAAACGGGCCTGGAACGACGCCCTGGCGAAGCGTGGCAGGCCGTATGTGCGGCCGGACAGCCCGTTGCCCGGTTCGCTGAAGGTGGAACCCGTCGCGCTGCCGAGAATCTTCCACATCGGCACCGGCCCCTCCAGAACGCGGGCCGTCCTGGCGCCCTTGACGTGCAAGGCGGCGAAGACCTGCGGTTCGTTGTAGATGTCCGGCTTATGCCGCAGCGAAACCTGCGACAGCGCGCCGGCGCCCTCCAGGCTGATCATCCCCGCGCCGATGCCGCCCATGGGAAAGGCGACGCGGTTCAGCTTTTCGCCCGAAACAAGCCGTGTCCGCATTTCAGATGATCTCCAGGCTGTCGCGGCCGGGCAGATCCGGGAACCGCCCGTGCGGTTCGGCCTGATACCAGTATGCGACCGACGCGATATCGTCCTGCAGCGGCAGGTAGCGGCCCTCGCTGCGCCAGCCGATGGCCTGCATCGTGACTCTCAGGTCTTTCTGGAACCGGATCGGGTCGAGAATGTGGAACCGGTACATGATGTGACGATTGCCGTAGCGTCCCATCTGGTGGCCGGCCTGATCCAGGGTCGTGAGGTCCTGGTAGCCGAGGAACGGCGCCGTGTAGTTTCCTCCGAATCCCCATGCCCCGCCGAAGTAATCCTCGGTGCCGGTGCCGCAGATCGTCGGGAACTCCTTGTCGCCGTCCACGAAGGCTTTGAATTCGCCCTCGCCCCACCAGCCGTCGCTGTTCTGCTGCCACGCCATGAACGTGCCGGCGTAGTGCCCCTGGCCCTTCACGCCGTCGAGGATAGTGTAGTCGTCCTTGTACGGCAACGGGTTGGTCCGGCGGAACTGCGCGTGGAAATACGCCTCATCCTCGCCCACCGGCCCCAGGGCGTAGTTGATCGCATAGAAGAACCCGCCGGCGTCGTCCGCGGCGCGGTTTTCCACCGTGATCCTCGCGCTCTTCCTGAAGGGCATCGGGAAATAGCTGTTGAATCCGCCGGACGGATTCACGTTGACCGGCAGCGCGACGATGTTCGCCCGGCGCTTCCACGAATTGCAGAAGAAATCGCCGACCGGCGACTCCACGCTGGGCGACTTCTCGCCGTCCCAGTACATCCGCAGAATGAGATCGCGATAGCGGCTCGTATCCACGGTAATCCAGATGTGCTGGATCGTGCCGGGCCCTTTGACGTCCATGATCGTCGTCGTCGACCCCTTGGGCAGCGTGATGCAGGGCCGCACCTTCCACTTCCGCCCCAGATCGCGGGCGCAGGGGTTGGGGCCTTCCCACTTCTGCCCGATCTTGACAACCTCCGGCTGCGGCGTGGCGCTGACCTCGGCCATGCCGCCGCGTCCCTTCGTGCCGCAGACGTTTTCGGCCGTG
>VGWJ01000139.1 GCA_016873635.1 Lentisphaerota bacterium
GATCGCAAGCGCCTCGGAATCCTGCCGCTGGCGCGGCGGGCGCACGACATGGACGCCTCGGCCGTGCTCGCTCTCCGCCCGGTCGCCTGTCGCAACCCAAGCCTGCGCGAGGCGGGCCGGCGCGTGAAACTGGCCGCCGAGCGCGGCTCCGCGGTCATACTGATGATGGGCGCGCACGTGCTGCGCTCGGGCGTCCAGCGCTACATCATCGATCTCATGGAGCGCCGGCTCGTCTCGTGCATCGCCCTCAACGGCGCGGGCGTGATCCACGATTACGAACTGGCGCTGATCGGGGCGACGACGGAGAGCGTCGCGCGGTACATCTCGGACGGACGCTTCGGATTATGGCGCGAGACCGGCCGTATCAACGACATCGTTTCCGCCGCACACCGCCAGGGCCTGGGCATCGGCGAGGCCGTGGGCCGGGCGATCGCCGGGGGCGGGTTTCCCCGCCGCGACCTGAGCGTCCTGGCGGCGGCATGGCGCCTTGGCGTGCCGGCCACGGTGCACGTGGGGATCGGCTATGACATTGTCCACGAGCACCCCAACTGCGACGGCGCCGCCTGGGGAGGCGCAAGCTACAGGGACTTCCTGAAGTTCGCCGCCGTAATCGAGCGGCTGGAGGGCGGCGTGGTGATGAACTTCGGAAGCGCGGTCATGGCGCCGGAGGTCTACCTCAAAGCTCTGGCCATGGCGCGCAACGTCGCCCGCCGGCGGCGCAGGCGCATCGCCCGGTTTACAACGCTCGTTTGCGACCTGATCAGGCTGCCGGACGACTTCCGCCGCGAGCCGGCGCGTGGCTCAGCCGGGTATTACTTCCGCCCGTGGAAAACGATGCTCGTGCGCACCGTGGCGGACGGCGGCGAGAGCTTCTACGTGCGGGGCCCGCACGCCAGGACCGTGCCGCAACTCTGGGCAGCGGCCGCGTCGCCGCAGCGGAAGACAGATGCCCGTCGTCCGGTGACGGTGCGGATCGGGACAGGGCGCAAACATCCGTCAATCGGGGGACATCCGTGAGCGAGATCAAGCGCGTGCTGGTTACCGGTGGAGCGGGATATGTCGGGTCGGCCCTCGTGCCGCGGCTTCTGGAAAAGGGCTACGACGTCCGGTTGCTCGACCTTTTCATCTACGGCGACCACGTTCTGGACGCGGTCAAGGACGATCCGCGCCTGAGCCGGATTCGGGGCGACATTCGCAATCCCGCGCTCGTCCGCGAGGCCATGCGCGGGTGTGATGCCGTCATCCATCTCGCCTGCATCTCCAACGACCCGAGCTTCGAGCTAGACCCCGTGCTTGGCAAGTCGATCAACCTCGACGCCTTCCCGGACCTCGTCAGCGCCGCGCAGGAAGCCGGCGTCAAACGGTTTATCTACGCCAGCTCGTCGAGCGTCTACGGCGTCAAGAACGAGCCGGACGTCCGGGAAGACGCGAAGCCCGAGCCGCTCACCGACTACTCGCGCTTCAAGCTCGACTGCGAGCGCATCCTCATGGACATGGCCGGGAGCGGCGGACTGACCTGCGCGATTTTGCGTCCGGCCACGATTTGCGGATACGCGCCGCGGATGCGGCTCGATCTCACCGTGAACATCCTGACGATCCACGCCCTGGTAAACCGGCGCATACGCGTCTTCGGGGGCGGTCAACTGCGACCTAATCTGAACATCCGGGACATGGTGCGGGCCTACGAGCTGTTTCTGTCGGCGCCGGCGGACAAGATCCATGGCGTGCCTTTCAACGTCGGCTTCCAGAACTATGCCGTCGAGGAGATCGCGCGGATCGTCAAGCGCACGCTGGGGGACGAAGGAATCGAGTTGGTGTACGAACCGACGGACGACATTCGTTCCTATCACGTGAACTCCGACCGCGTGCGGCAAGTCCTCGGCTTCGTTCCGAAGCACACGGTCGAGGAG
>VGWJ01000140.1 GCA_016873635.1 Lentisphaerota bacterium
CGGCCAGCGGTCCGCGGCCGCCCCGATCATCAGGCAGCGCTCGTCCCAGCCGCGGCCCCGGACCGCGGCGCGCGCCGCGTCCATCATCGGTTTCCAGAATTCCGCGCTGCCCGCCGCGCCGCAGGACGGCGCCGCCAGTTCCGCAAGCGCGCCGGTGCCCGGGTCATAGCGGGTAACGAGCGGGGCCTCGCCCTCCCGGATGCGGTGGTTCCACACCTCCAGGCACAGCACCTTGGGCGGCCCGCAATGCTTCGCGTACAGATCGAGGAAGCGGTCGAGGACGGACAGGTCGGGGGTGTACGAGGATACCACCCCCTCACCCCGTCCCTCTCCCCCAAGGGGAGAGGGAGGAGAGCTGATGTCTGCGCCTCCCCCAGGGGGAGAGGGAGGAGAGCGTTCTCCCGCCTCTCCCCTTGTGGGAGAGGCCGGTCCCGCTCCGGCGGGACCGGGTGAGGGGTTCCCCTTCTCCACCCACCGTATCATCCCGTTGTTGTTGCCCAGGTGCGTGTAACGCACAACCGGCGCGTACAGCACGTCGTTGCCCACCTGCCCCATCAGCGCCAGCGACTTCTCGATCAGCGCGAAATGCCCGTCTGACCAGGGCTCGACGCCGTAGCGCGCCGCCAGCGTGTCGGGCGAGTGCAACAGGCTGACGTGGCTGACGTTGTTGCTCGGATCCGGCGCGATCCATGCGCATACCTCCAATTCCACGGGCACTACGAACGCCTGCTCCCCGGCCCGAATCGTCAGCTTGCCGCCGTACTTACCAGACGCCTGGTCCCGCGGCACTTCCACGATCAGCCAGATGGGCAGCACCCGCGCGCCCTCCGACGGCGCCTCCGCCAGCGTGTCGCAATAGGGCCCGTCTTCCCGCACCGCGTACCGGATCCGCACGCGTTCTCCATCCAGTTCGACGCCGGCTTCGGACCGGAGCGCGGATGTCCCGACACCCGTCACCCGACACCCGACACACTGTACGACCACCTGCCCCGAGCCCACGCCGTTTCGCGGCGCCACCAGGCGCACGGGCCGGAGCTCGGCGTCGGGAATCGGACGCCACGCGTCGGGGGCAACGGGTTCCGTCGGATCCGCGTTCCAGACGCGCAGGCAGGGGCGTTCGGCGACCGGCGCGTCACTTCTCTCCGGCACGCCGTCCGCAGCCGGAACGTCCAGAACGGCCGACAGAAGCACGCCCGGCAGCAGCAGCAGCAGACAACGCAGCTTGATAACGGCCATGACGCAAAGCAGCCTAGCCGCCGGAAGACGCGGTGACAAGCGCCGCCGCTCAATTCGCGGGCGCGTGGCGCTCCGCGACACGTCCTCCACAACCTTCCCCATGGGCAAGGAAGACGGCCGGGGTGGAACCCGGCCCTCCAGGACCGGCGAATAGGAGCCCGTTTTCAAAACCGGTTCGGTGTTGCCAAGCCGCCGCCCACAACCATAGAGTGCCGTTCCACAAGTTCCGGACGCCGGAACGCGGGAGGCGTGCATCTTGGAAAGGAAGTTCGTTGTTCGTGTGGCGCTGCCCGCCCTGACGATCGCGCTCTGTGCGCCGGGCGCCCTCTTCGCATTGATCAATCCCCGCTTCACGCCGGTTGACCTCGTGCGGCAATCCAAGGTCATTGCCCGGCTCGACTTGGAGCTTGCCCCCGACGGCGCTCTGACCGCGACCGCCTTGGAGGCGCTGCACGGCGCCGCGCCGCCGGCGCCGGCGTTAGCCGTGGGCACGAACGACGCGGCAACCGCGCGCAACCTGCGCGAGGCGTTCGGCGGGGCGGACACGGCGGTCGCGCTGCTGTTCACGGGCGACTTCTCCGCGGCCGAAGGCGGCGCGGATCTGGCGGCGCGGCGCAACAGGCCCGGCGGCGCGCTGATCGTCGGAACGGCCTGGTT
>VGWJ01000141.1 GCA_016873635.1 Lentisphaerota bacterium
GCCCGCGAAAGAAAAGAGCGCCCCGCTCAGGAAGTCGGCCCGCTGGAGGCGGCGGGCCGGGTTGACCCGCTGCACGACCGGATGCTCGGAGAAGCCCGACGGAGTCACGCGGCAGGGCCGCAGCGGCGAAAGGAGGAAGAGCAGGTTGTAAAGGTAGTCGAGCCACGCCGCCGGGGAGGGGCCGCCGATGTTCAGGTTCACGCCCGCAACCCCTCCCAGCGCGGGGTCGTCGTGCGTTTCGTACACGCGCTTGATGTGCGCAATGTAGTCCGGCTCCAGCTCCACGTCGTCGTCGAAGAACATGATGATGTCGCCCGCCGCCAGGCGCACGCCGATGTTCCGCGAGACGGTGAGTCCTTTCTTCTCGCCCTGCGCCTTGCGGCGGTAGATGCACCGGATGCCCAGCGCCTCCAGCGCCCGGCGCTCCGGCATGTCCGCCAGCGCGCCGTCGTCCACGACGATGATTTCCTCCGGCCGGACGGTCTGCGCGGCAATGGAGCGCAGCGCCCGGGCCAGATCGTCCGGACGATTGAACGTCGGTATGATAACGCTTGCCGTCATGTGCATCGCTTATCCGCGGGGCTCCCATTTGACCGTCCGGCGGCCGCGCAGGAAATCCGCCACGCCGCACAGCGTGCCGATCAACCCGATCAGGATGAAGTGCGGCAGGGAGAATAGCCCGGCCAGCCGCGAGCCTTCCGCCGCTCGCCGGGGCAGGACGAACGGAAGGACGGCCGCGAGATAGAACAGCGCCTGCAGGGCGAAGAAGGCCGCGGCCGTTCGGCTGCGTCCCGCCAGCGACCAGCTCGCTCCGAACACCAGCGCCGCGAACACCGGCAGAAGGCGCCGCAGCACCTTGTTGAGGATGAGGCTGAGGGCCACGCTTCCGTACCGCAGCGGGTTCAGCGTTTCCCGCATCAGGTACAGCCCGTGGAGGCTGCCGGCGACGATGCGCCGCCGGCGGCTGATCTCGTGCCCGGACGACTTGGAAGGCGGCGGCAAGACGGCCTGCGCGCGCGGCTCATAGAGGAAGCGGCGGCCCTGCCGGATCACATTGAGGTGCACGTACAGGTCGTCCGTCACGCCGGGGGGCACGGGCCGGAAGAGGCTCCGGCGGATCGCGTAGAGCGTGCCGTCGCTGGCGGAAACGGATCCGATCCGGGACTCCTGCCGTTTGATGACGTCGGCGAAGGCGTTGTAGGCCTGCTGGCCGATCCCCAGCAGGCCGCCCCGGCCGCGCAGAACCTTCCGGCCGCAGACTCCGCCCACGTCCGGATCGGCCAGGGCGGGCAGCAGCAGGGCCAGCGCGTCGGCGTTGAGCAGGGCGTCCACATCCGTGAAAACGAGCACGTCGGCCCGCGACGCGGCCGCCGCGGCGTTCAAGCCGGCGATCTTGCCCCGGTGCTCGGGCGCCGCGATGACCCGCACGCGCGCGGACGCCAGGGCCTCGGCCTCGGCGGCCGTGCCGTCCG
The DNA here is from genome assembly GCA_016873635.1 of Lentisphaerota bacterium. Classification (GTDB taxonomy): domain Bacteria; phylum Verrucomicrobiota; class Kiritimatiellia; order UBA8416; family VGWJ01; genus VGWJ01. The sequence goes on from VGWJ01000141.1 coordinate 1,473, forward strand.
TCGAACCGTCGGAATACACGATGACCCCGAGCTTGTCCCGCGGATAGTCCAGCGCCAGGGCATTGCGGATCTTGTCGCCGATCAGGCCGGCCGCGTTGCGCGCCACGACGATCAGGTCCACGTTTGGTTGCCCGTTCCCTCGCCGCACCGGCCGTTCGCGGACGAAGCGGCGCGCCAGCCAGAACAGCGCCGGATTCAGAAAGACAAGCGCCAGGAACGCCAGCGCGGCGGCAAGAACGGCAATGGAAACGCCTACGCCCATGAGCAGCTTCTTTCGCGCGCCGGCCGCCGGCCGGCAGCGGGCTCAATCTACCTTGCGGGGCCCGGCCTGAGAAGCCCGCTTTTTTTCCGCGGCGTCCCGCCCGGCGGCTACGGCAC
>VGWJ01000142.1 GCA_016873635.1 Lentisphaerota bacterium
TCCGAGAGCACGGGCGCCTCCACCGGCCAGGCAATGCCGAGGTCCGGATCGTTCCAGCGGAGGCCGCGCTCGTGCGCGGCCGAGTACGGGGCGCTCACCTTGTACATCACGTCGGCGCCGCGGCTGAGCACGGCAAAACCGTGCGCGAATCCGGCGGGAATGTAGAGCATCCGGCGGTTGCCGGCCGACAAGCGGTGCCCGGCCCACTTCCCGTACGCGGGCGACCCGGCCCTCAAGTCCACCGCCACGTCAAAGACTTCGCCCGACACCACCCATACCAGCTTGGCCTGCGCCGCCGGGTGAACCTGAAAGTGCAGGCCGCGGATCACCCCCCGCTTCGAACGGGAATGGTTGTCCTGCACGAAGCGGTCCGCAACGCCGGCCGCGCGGAACGCCTGCTCCCTGTAGCGCTCGAAGAAGAACCCGCGCGCGTCCCGGCGTATGCGCGGCGTGACCAGCACCAGGCCGGCCAGGCCCCCCTCCTCGAAGGTGAAGGACATTCCGTGAGTCTCCACATGCGTTCGCCGCGCGTCAAGGGCGGAGTGACTGTGCTCAACTTCATATTGCCTGTTTCCCCGGCGGCGGCTAGCATAGGTCATGTTCCGCAACGTCAAGCCGTTGCTGCCCGCCGCCCTTCTGGCGCTGGCCGGGCTGGCCGCCCTGCTGTGGTGGTTCTCCGGCGATCCCACCGCGGACCTGACGATCCACGGCCCCGGCCGCGACGATCCGCGCGGCCGCAAGGCCGCGTCCGCCCGGCGCGGACCGGTCGTTCGAATCGGCGAGTTCTTCGAACGTTTTGACGGCACGCCGGCCGGAATCGAGGGCCGCTGGCCGTGGTTCCGCGGGCCGGACTGCGACAACATCGCCAAAGACGGCGTCGAGCTGGCCGAGGCCTGGCCCGCGGACGGGCCGCCCGCGCTGTGGAGCGTGGAGCTGGGCGAAGGCCACGCCGGGGCCGCGGTGGCCGACGGCCGCGTCTACGTCATTGATTACCTCGAAGATCTGCAGCGCGACGCCCTGCGCTGTTTCTCCCTGGAAGACGGACGGGAAATATGGCGCCGCTCTTACCGGGTGCCGGTCAAGCGCAACCACGGCATGTCCCGCACCGTGCCCGCCGTCGCCGGCGGCTACGTCGTCACCATGGGCCCCATGTGCCACGTGATGTGCGCGCGCGCCGCGACCGGCGAGCTGGTGTGGGGCCTCGACCTGGTGAAGGAATACGGCGCGACCGTGCCCGGCTGGTACACGGGCCAGTGCCCGCTCATCGAGGACGGCAAGGCCGTGCTCGCGCCCGCGGGAACGAACACGCTGCTGATGGCCGTGGACTGCGCGACCGGCGCGATCGCCTGGCGCGCGCCCAACCCGCGCGGGTGGAAGATGTCGCATTCCTCGGTCACGCCCATGCTTCTGAACGGCCGCCGCACCTACGTGTACGCGGCCGCGGGCGGCGTGGCCGGCGTGGCCGCGGACGGTCCGGACGCCGGCGCCCTGCTGTGGGAAACGGCCGCCTGGTCGCCCCCGGTCATGGTGCCCTCGCCCGCCGTGCTCGACGGCGGCCGCATCTACCTGACCGGCGGCTACGCCGCGGGCGCGCTGATGCTGCGGGTCGCGGCCGGCGCCGACGGCGCGGCGCGGGCCGATGAAGTCTACCGCCGCAAGCCGTCCGAAGGACTGTCCTGCGAACAGCAGACACCCCTCTTTTACGAAGGGCACCTGTATGGTATCATGACCAGGGATGGCGGCCCGCTCCGCAAGGAGTTCG
>VGWJ01000143.1 GCA_016873635.1 Lentisphaerota bacterium
GTCGGCTAAGAGTGCGACGAAGTGCACGATTAAGCGTGAGTTTCGCGCTCGCCTTACACTTCCTCGAACACTTAAACGCACCCTTAACCGCCCCCCTTAAACGGATACCCTTAACCGACCCGCTTACTCGATCCGGTCCATTTTCTTTCGGTGGACGACTACGGCGACGACTACGGATTACGAGTGGGACACTTGATCGCACACTTCGTCGCACACTTCGTCGTTTACGCTTCGTCGCGCGGCTTCCGCCTTCGCCCAAGCGCTACGGCGGACACGTCGTCGGACAACAACATCCAACACCCAACACTCAACACCCAACTCCCAAGTGCGGAAACGGCATGCAGGACAGCGCGCAGGGGATGGCAGTGCCGCAAGTAGCCCCGGCCCGTCCCGGGCCGAGGGCGAGCGCTGCGCTGGCCCCGAGACGGGGCCGCGCTACTGAGGTCTGCCCGCAATGCTACGCATAGCGTGGCAGGCAGGCGGGGCCGCGCTACGCGCCACTCCGGCGACCATCCCGAGCAGGCGTGAAACAAGGTCCGCGCTCCCCGTCAAAGGCTTCGCGCAACCGGAAGTCGGAAGAACTTTCCGTCCGCCGGACGACGGGGGGACCGATCCGTGCGGCCACCGCACGCCGTTTGGCGCGACTGGCCAGCCATTCCTCCCAACTCCAATCGGTCTTAAGGTTTGCCGCCGAGCTCACGCGCCACCTCGTTCTTCAGTTCATCCAGTTCCTTCGCCACATTGAACGAGGGCAACCCCGACAGCCGCCGGATCTCGTCCCAATCGACGGGCGTATCTCCGCTGAGGCACACCGCCAGGATCTTCTTGGCTACACTCCGGGCTTCCGCGTCGGGCCGAGGATAGAACGCCAGCAACGTTCGTTCGACGACGGCCAGTTCCGCCGGAATCACGGTGATCGGCCCGCAAGGCGTGCCGATGGTGCGGCATGGCGTGGTGGCCTCGTTCTCCAGGAAGCCCAGCATGTCCACGAAGAGCCCGGCCACCTTCCAACTGCGCGGGCCACCCGTGGCCCCCAGTCCACCCATCAAGTCCTGGGCGAGCCTCAGAGGAATGGGTTGGAGCGTGCGGCGACAGAGGTCGATATCGCCGGACATGTAGGAACCTTCCGTATAGAACTCAACGGCGGATCCGCCGACCACGACCAGATCCCACCCCGCCTCGCGGAAGATCCGCGTGACCAGACCGGACAGCCGAAGCGCGCGTTCCAGCAAGTCAGCCGTCGCCTCGATATCCCGTGATTCCTGTTCCATCTTCCTCACGCAGAAATGCTACCACCGCCCACAGGACGCATCAACCTGGAAGGAGCACTCAGAAAGAGCAGACGAACCACGAAATACGCGACATCCGCGAAAACAGGAGCCTGACAACACGTTGCATCGATCAGTTGCCTTGCCGGTCAGGGACAGACGAATTCTTTTTGCGCCTCAGTAGCACGGCGCTGGCCCCGGGGGTCTGCCCGAATCGCTGCGCTAAGCGCTGCAGAAGGGTTTGACGATAGCGGGCGACCCTCCTTCGCGCTTCGCGCTACGGCGGGCAGGCTGAGAGCGGTGGACGCCAACACTCAACACCCAACACTCAACACGCAACATCCAACTCCCAAGTGCGGAAACGGCATGCAGGACAGCGCGCAGGGGATGGCAGTGCCGCAAGTAGCCCCGGCCCGTCCCGGGCCGAGGGCGAGCGCTGCGCTGGCCCCGAGACGGGGCCGCGCTACTG
>VGWJ01000144.1 GCA_016873635.1 Lentisphaerota bacterium
AACTTGAACCCCACCACCTGCAACAGGAGCGATTCGTGAGCCACGTACAGCGGCGCCCGCCCGGCCGCCACGCGCTCAAACTCCGCCGCGTACTCTTCGGACACGAAGACCGACTGGACAGCGCACGTGCTGGCCAGCAGCCGGAGCGTGACCAGCCGACCCTCGGCCACGAAAATGCTCTCGCCGCGCAGCGTGCGGTCCCTCAAGTTCCGGTAAGGCGCAACGCGCGGGTCGTCGATCGAGTCAATCCGCTGTATGGCCAAGGGCTGCCTGCTTCAGCACAAGTAACCGTCAGGCACTCGTTTTCCTGGCAATCAGCTCCCGAACTGCCGGCACCAATTCGGTCGGGATCACCATGAGCGTATGCCCCTCGGCTTGTTGAGCGGCTTCATCTTCCGCTACCATCGCGTCGTCATCCATCTGCTCGTAATGAGCGATCAGACGTTGTACGCGGGCTTCATCCCACCCTGCTGGAAACTCCTGTTTGCTCATTTGCCTCTCCTGCGCCTTCGGCGGCGGTAGGCCTTTAGCTGCTTACCGGGCAATTCGTAAGCCGTGACCACGAATGCGCTGTCGCCACCTGGGTCGGGGACGTAAATCACTCGCAAGTGCCGGCCCGCATCCGTTTGACCGAGCGCCATGCGCGAGTCGTCGGAACTCTGCCGGTCTTCACCTGGACGCGCGAGCACCTGACGAACTTCGTCCTCGGTCACTCCGTGGCCGTAGACGTGGGGCTGGCCGGTGTCAGGATCCTCGTAGAACCGAAGTTCCATGCCGACCCCCTCCTATGTCCTTATTCAGGACGCGCCACTTCTTCCCCGCCCGGATATCGGCATGTGTGATATCTGCGATCTTCATCTGGTTTGTCGAACTTGCCGTGTATCACGACTTCCAACATCCTGAGTATAGGCGGCGAAGCTCCATTCCGCAAGCGGGGACCGGGCTATGCAGACCGAAAACCGCTATAATCGGGAGGCGTTCAACGATATACCAACGAAAAGAGAGCAAGAAGGGGAACCACTGATGAACGGACAAGAACGGTCACATGAACTCACCGCAACGACGATCGCCCTTGGGCTGCTGCTGACCGCCGGCGCCGCGTTCGCAGCGCCGCCGCCGCAGACCGCGGCGGCCGATTTGCGCGACATGGCCGGTCAAACCATCGTCGGGGAAGACGGCCTCGTGTGGAAGTACGTTGAGGCGATCGTGGAATGGGGCTTCCAGAAGGGGACCGAGGACCTGCCCTTCGACGGGAGCATCCAGTCCACGCACGTGCTCGGCGTGCTCGGCACGGCCAGGCCGCTGCCCGGCGACAAGCAGACGACCATGACCGGCCCGTTGGCGTGGAAATCGCCGGCGGGCGGCGGGGCCCGGCGCGGCATTGTGTTGCCGGTCCTGTACACGCCGGCGGTCCGCGGCCCGGCCCGAACGATCCTGACGGTCCGCACCGCTTCCGGCAGCTTCTCGTTTCATCCGGCGCTGTCAAATCTCAAATGCAACACACGAAACGCCGCCTATTCTGTGCATTTTCGCCCAATGCCGACCCAAGGCGTTCCGTCCCACGAAGATGCATGTCGTGATAGCATTGCTAGCGCCCGTGAATTACGGGCTAAAACGTTGCATTTGAGATTTGACAGCGCCTCCGGTGGACTTGGAAACGGGGCCGATCCTGGCGCCGGATTACGGGTTCTTCGT
>VGWJ01000145.1 GCA_016873635.1 Lentisphaerota bacterium
TCTCGTATCCGCGGCCGGGGCGTATCGGCGCGGACCGCCTGGCGAACGCCTGCGCCGCGGCCGACATCCTCGGCGCGCCGGCGATCGTTGCCGATTTCGGCACGGCTACGACCTTCGACGCGATAAACCGCGACGGGGCTTTCATCGGCGGCGTGATCGCCCCGGGTCTGCCGTTGATGAGCGAATACCTGTTCGAAAAAACGGCCTTGTTGCCGCGCGTCAGGCTGACGGGCAGGGTCGCCGCGCTGGGGCGCAGCACGACGGAAGCCATGCGGATCGGCGCCAGGACGGGATATCGCGGGCTGGTGCGCGAGATCACGGCGCACCTGCTGCGTCACCCGGCCATGACCGGCGCGCGGCTGTGCGCCACCGGCGGATACGCGCGCCTGGCTCTGGACGGACTTGATCTGCCGTTTGAGTTCGATCCCGATTTGACGCTGCGGGGGTTGGGGAGAATATTTGAGCTGAATGGGAGGAGTGAGGGGTGACACCGTGGCGGGGTGGGTTCCCCTCCCCGGAGCAACGCGAGGAGCAATACGATGGCCGGAACGAGGAATGCGCTTGACCGCGCCTATGCGGTGATCATGGCCGGCGGCAGGGGCGAACGTTTCTGGCCGCTGAGCACTTCGAAGCGGCCGAAGCAGATGTTGTGCCTGGTGGGCGACGAGCCGCTGATGGCCATGTCGGCGGAACGCATGGCCGGCCTGGTTCCGCCGGAGCGCGTAATCGTCGTGACCGGCGCCGACCTTGCCGCGGCGGCCGCGGCGGCCGCTCCGGGTCTGCCGTGCACGAACATCGTGGGCGAGCCCTTCGGCCGGGACACGGCCGCGGCCTGCGCGCTGGGCACGGCCCTGGTGCGCAAGCGCGATCCCGAGGGCATCGTGTGCATCCTCACGGCCGACCACATCATCAAGGACGCGCCCCGGTTCCGCGAGATTCTCGCGGCGGCGATCGGTGTGGCGGGGGCGGGCGACAGGCTCGTGACGATCGGCGTCGAGCCCGCGTACCCGAGCACGGGGTTCGGGTACATCGAGGCGGGCGAGCGCGTCGCGGCGCCCGGGAACGTGCCTTTTTTCAGGGCGAAGCGGTTCGTCGAGAAACCGGACCGCGCCACGGCCGGGAAATACCTCGCGGCGGGCAGCTACTGCTGGAACTCGGGGATGTTCGTATGGTCGTGCGGCCTGTTCCTGGAGGAACTGAAAAAGCACCGTCCGCCGCTGGCGCGCATGGTTGACGCCGTGACGCCCGCGATCGGCACGCCGGACTTCGACCGCGTGCTTGAAGCGGAATACGGAAAGCTGGAGCGGATCTCCGTGGACTACGCCATCATGGAGAAGACCGACCGCATGGTCATGGCGCGCGGCGCGTTCGGCTGGGACGACGTCGGATCCTGGCCGGCGCTGCAGAACCATCTCGACCGCGACGCCGACGGCAACGTCGTGACGGGCAAGTGCGAAGCGCTGGACTCCTCCGGCAACGTGGTGGTCTCGAAGGAGCGGCTCACCGCCCTGATCGGGGTCAAGGATCTGGTCGTGGTACAGGCGCCCGGGGCGACGCTGATCTGCCGCAAGGACCGCGCCGAG